>JBOHAY010000001.1:0-6210 GCA_050697935.1 Gaiellaceae bacterium
GTTTGTTGCACGGCAATCGCGTGCGACAAACGAGACCTGACCCTGCGCGTTACCCCTCGTCGACCGGTGGCTCTAGTTCAGCCGCCTCACCATCGACGTCGAGCGGGGGCCCGTCGTCGAAGGGGAGATCGACGGAGTCGAGATCGAATCCGTCGCCCTCGCCTATCTCCTCCAGGGCGGCGAGAAGCTCGGCTTCTGCCTCCGGCCGCGCAAACGTGACCGGAAGTGGCTCGGTCGGCTCGATCGTGATCTGCCGGTACTGCTTCAGGCCGGTCGCAGCCGGAATCAACTTGCCGATGATCACGTTCTCCTTGAGCCCGTTCAGGTGATCGACCTTGCCTTCGATCGCGGCATCGGTCAGAACCTTCGTCGTCTCCTGGAACGAGGCGGCCGAGAGGAAGGACTCGGTCGCGAGCGACGCCTTCGTAATTCCGAGGATGATCGGCTCGAAGGTCGCCTGCTCCTTCTTCTCCTTCTTGACCCGAGCGTTCTCGCGCTCGAGGACGACGCGGTCGGCAAGCTGACCGGGCAGGAGGGCCGTTTCACCGGCGCTCTCGACGCGGATCTTCTTCAACATCTGGCGAACGATGAGCTCGATGTGCTTGTCATGGATTTCGACGCCCTGCGACTTGTAGACCTTCTGCACCTCACCAACCAAGTACAGCTCGGTCTGAGTGGAACCCTTGAGCAGCAACAGGTCGGCCGGGTTGAGCGAGCCTTCGTTGAGTGCGTCTCCGGCCTCGACCATCTGACCCTGGACGACGCTGAACCGCGTCCGCCGGGGGAAGCTGTACTCCTTCGGGTCCGGGAGCTCGCCGCTCGCATCGAGGGCGGTCGGCGTGATCGTCACCTTGATTGTGCGATCGGCGTCCTCGATGTCGATCTTGCCGGCGACATCCGCAAGCGTCGCCGCACCTTTCGGGTTCCGCGCTTCGAAGATCTCGACGACACGCGGGAGGCCGTGCGTGATGTCCGCACCCGCCACACCGCCGGTATGGAATGTCCGCATGGTCAGCTGCGTTCCCGGCTCGCCGATCGACTGTGCGGCGATGATCCCAACCGCATCTCCGATCTCGGTCATGCCGCCCGTCGCGAGGAAAGCCCCGTAGCAGCGCCGGCACAACCCGTACTCGCTCCGGCACTTGAGCACCGAGCGGACAGGCACCATGGACGTTTCGGCGTACTCGCCGAACTCCTCGACGAGCCGCCTGAGAGCGCTCATGGTGATCTCGGCGCCCTTCTCGACGATCACGGTCTTGCCGGGCTTGCCGTCCTTGATCGGCTTCGCGATGTCGAAAGCGGCCACGCGACCGGCGACGCTCTTGTTGGGCGAATCGTCGAGGATCAGCGCGAGCTCGATGTGGTCGTCGGTCCCGCAGTCCTCCTCACGCACGATGACGTCCTGTGACACGTCGACGAGACGCCGCGTGAGATAGCCCGAGTCCGCGGTACGTAGAGCCGTGTCCGCGAGACCCTTTCGCGCACCGTGCGTGGAGATGAAGTACTCGAGGACGGTGAGACCCTCCATGAAGTTGGCCTTGATGGGCCGCGAGATGATCTCGCCCTTCGGATCGGCCATCAGACCGCGCATGCCGGCGAGCTGGCGAATCTGATTGAACGAGCCCCGCGCTCCCGAGTTGGCCATCATGTAGATCGGATTCGTCTCCTCGAGGTTCGCCATCATCCGGTCGGCGACCGCATCCGTCGCCTCGGTCCAGATGGCGACGATGCGCTCGTCGCGCTCCTCCTCGGTCATCAGGCCGCGGTCGTACTCGCGACCGACCTTGGTGACGTCGCTCTCGTAGCGGACGAGGATCTCTTCCTTGTCGGGCGGGATGACGATGTCGTTCTTCGAGATCGTGATTCCGGCTCGGGTGGCGAAGCGGAACGTGAGTGACTTGATCACGTCGAGAGCGGACGCGATGGTGTTCGGCCCGTACAGCTCGACGAGCTCGCCGATGTAGGCGTCGAGCTCGCGCTTCGTGAGCGTCTTGTTCAGGAATGGATGGTCTTCGACGTTCCCGCCCGTGGCCTCGTCCAGCGCCCGCTCGACTTCCGCGTTGAAGATGACGCGGCCCGGCGTCGTCATGAGCCGCTCGCCCTTCCACTCGTACTCGATTGGATCCTGGTAGTCGATCGACCCGGCATCGACGGCGAACTCCACGTCCTCCTCGGTGCGGAAACGTGGGAGCCCGTTCTTGCGGAGCTTCTTGGCCATGTCCACCGCAGTGGTGTTGATCAGATCGTGCCCGCAGTACGTGAGGAAGTAGGCCCCGAGGACCATGTCCTGGTTCGGGGTCGCAAGCGGGCGGCCGCTGGCCGGCGAGAGGATGTTGTTGGACGAGAGCATCAGCACGCGGGCCTCCGCCTGTGCTTCGGCCGATAGCGGCAGGTGCACGGCCATCTGGTCGCCGTCGAAGTCGGCGTTGAACGCCTGGCAGACCATCGGCTGGACCTGGATCGCCTTGCCTTCGACAAGCACCGGCTCGAATGCCTGGATCCCGAGGCGATGCAGCGTCGGCGCACGGTTCAAGAGCACCGGGTGCTCGGCGATGACCTCCTCGAGGACGTCCCAGACCTCGGGGATCATCGACTCGACCATCTTCTTGGCGGCCTTGATGTTCTGTACCGCCTTGCGCTCGACGAGCCGACTCATGATGAACGGCTTGAAGAGCTCGAGCGCCATGAGCTTGGGCAGCCCGCACTGGTGGAGCTTCAGGTTCGGCCCGGCGACGATCACCGAGCGACCGGAGTAGTCGACACGCTTCCCGAGCAAGTTCTGGCGGAAGCGGCCCTGCTTGCCCTTCAGCATGTCCGAGAGCGACTTGAGTGGGCGGTTGCCCGGACCGGTCACGGCACGGCCACGGCGACCGTTGTCGAACAGCGCGTCGACGGCCTCCTGCAGCATCCGCTTCTCGTTGTTGACGATGATCTCCGGGGCGCCCAGGTCGAGGAGCCGCTTCAGACGGTTGTTCCTGTTGATGACGCGGCGGTAAAGATCGTTGAGGTCGCTCGTGGCGAAGCGTCCGCCGTCGAGCTGGACCATCGGGCGAAGCTCCGGCGGAATGACCGGAACCGCCTCGAGGATCATCCACTCGGGCTTGTTGCCCGACTTGATGAATGCCTCGACGACCTTGAGGCGCTTGATCGCGCGCTGCTGCTTTTGCCCCTTGGACGTCTTGATGATGTCGCGCAGCGAGAGCGACTCCTCGTCGAGATCGAGGTCCCGGAGCAGGTCGCGCACCGCCTCCGCACCCATGCCGCCACGGAAGTACACGCCGAATCCGTACGGCGACCCGAATCGATCCTTGAGCTCGCGGAAGATCTGCTCGTCGCCGACGATCATCTTCGGCTCGAGTTCCTTGAAGAGAAGCCAGGTCTGCTCGAGCCTGCGAACGGCATCGACCGCGGCTTCGCGCGTGTCCTCGCGCCTGAGGTCGATGTCCGCGACCATTTCGCGGACTTTGAGCGCCCACTGACCGATCGCGTCGAGGTCTTCCTTGCGAGTTCCCTCGACGAGGCAGAGGTCGTACGCGAGCTCGCGCACAGCCGCCCCGTCTGCGTCAGGGTCGACGGCTGCCAGAACGTCTGCGAGCAGCCCCGAGCCGACCTCTCGCGCTCGGTCGAGATTCTTTCGATCGACCTCGGCTGCGAGCGCGGCATCCTCCTCGGTGAGCTCGGCCCCCGTGAGGAGGCTCTCCTGCAGCCGCTTCAGATGCTTCGTGATAGCGCCTTTCTTCGACCCTGTCGCCTTGTCGAGCTCGGCGCGCAACGGCGCCAGTGTGGTCTCGATCTGGACCGCGGCGGCCGCAACCGACTCGACCTCGCGCGGAGCGAGCCGGCGGTCATCGCGAGTCGCGGTTTGCCGTACGAGCTCGCGGACCTTCCGCGGATCCTCGTTCGTGATCTTCTTGGCGAGCTCGACGAACACTCCGCTCCCGAGCGTTCGGATGTCCTCGAGCGTCGGAAGCACGGCTTCCTCGGCCCAGTTGTTGAGGCCACGAACCCAGAAGTCGTCGTCCTCGTCGAAGTTGCGCTCCTTGCCTGCAGCGAAGAAGTCGCGGCGGCGCGAGAACCGGTCGTCGAGCCCGGAGAGTGCCTCGTCCCGGTCGAGATAGATGCGCTCGCTCTCGCCCGCGACCTTGTCCTCGAGGTCGGCTAGATCGGATTGACGCTTCTCACGGTCGACTGCCGTCACGATCGAGGCGGCGAAGTAGAGAACCTTCTCGAGCTCACGCGGCGCGATGTCGAGGAGGTAGCCGATCCGGCTGGGGACACCCTTGAAGAACCAGATGTGTGAGACCGGTGCGGCGAGGTCGATGTGGCCCATCCGCTCGCGGCGCACCTTCTGTCGAGTCACCTCGACGCCGCAGCGCTCGCAGATGATCCCCTTGTAGCGGACGCGCTTGTACTTGCCGCAATAGCACTCCCAGTCCTTCGTCGGGCCGAAGATGCGCTCGCAGAAGAGACCGTCACGCTCAGGCTTGAGCGTGCGGTAGTTGATCGTCTCCGGCTTGGTTACCTCACCGGAGGACCAGTCGCGGATCTGCTTGCTCGATGCCAGACCGATCCGGATCGAGTCGAAGTCGTTGATGTCGGGACCGCGTCTACTGGTTTCCATCAAATCCTTTCGTCCCTACGTTTCCTTGAATTCCCTTGCTCTCCAATAGGCACTGCGCAGCAAGTGCCTTACTCTTCGATCTCGACGTCAGCGAGGTCGACCTCGAGGGGAGCTTCCTCGCCCTCGACGTTCGCGAGTTCCTCGTCGGCTGCGAGCACCAGCTCGCCGCCCCCGTCCGCGTGCTCTTCGCCCTCTTCGACCTCCTCGACGGTCGGCTGACGTACGGCCGCCCGCAGGGAGCCGGGCGACAGGTCGATGCCGAGCTCCTCGGCAGCCCGCAGGAGCTCGTCGTCCTCCTCGCGAACCTCGACCTCCCTGCCCTCGTCGGAGAGCACCTGGACGTCGAGGGCAAGGGACTGCATCTCCTTGAGCAGCACCTTGAAGGACTCGGGGATCGACGGCTCGGCGATGTTCTCGCCCTTGACGATCGCCTCATAGGCCTTCACGCGCCCGATGGTGTCGTCGGACTTGATCGTGAGCATCTCCTGCAGGGTGTAGGCCGATCCGTACGCCTCGAGCGCCCAGACCTCCATCTCGCCGAACCGCTGCCCTCCGAACTGGGCCTTGCCACCCAGAGGCTGCTGCGTGACGAGAGAGTAGGGGCCGGTCGAGCGAGCGTGGATCTTGTCGTCGACGAGGTGGAGGAGCTTCAGGATGTACATGAAGCCGACCGTCACCTCCTGCGCGAACGGCTCACCGCTCTTCCCGTCGTACAGCTCGACCTTGCCCGAGCACCGATTCCCGCGCACCGCGGAATCGTCGACGTTCATGGTGAACGCACTCGGACCGGCGATACGAGCCAGCTCGACGAGCGCGTCGTCGACGTCACCCTCGGTCGCCCCGTCGAACACGGCGGTGGCGACGCAGCGCGGGTCGGGCGCGTTGATCGGCGCCCGTGCGCTGACGGGACCGCCCTCGGGGAAGACACCGTGGGCTGCTGCCCATCCGAGGTGCGTCTCGAGAATCTGGCCGATGTTCATCCGGCTCGGGACGCCGAGCGGGTTGAGCACGACGTCCACCGCACGACCATCCTCGAGGAACGGCATGTCCTCCTCGGGGACGATCTTCGAGATCACGCCCTTGTTGCCGTGACGCCCGGCGAGCTTGTCGCCCTCGGCGATCTTGCGCTTCTTGGCGACGTACACGCGCACGAGCTCGTTCACGCCCGGCGGGAGGTCGTCACCCGCGTCGCGTGAGAACGTCTTGACGCCGATGACCTTGCCGCCCTCGCCGTGCGGGACCTTGAGCGACGTGTCGCGGACCTCACGCGCCTTCTCCTTGAAGATGGCGCGGATCAGCTTCTCTTCGGCCGTCAGCTCGGTCTCGCCCTTTGGCGTCACCTTGCCGACGAGGAGCTCGCCCGACGTGACCTCGGCGCCGATGCGAACGACTCCGCGCTCGTCGAGGTTCGCGAGCGACTCCTCCGAGCGGTTCGGGATGTCGCGCGTGATCTCCTCGTCGCCGAGCTTCGTCGAGCGGGCGTCGATCTCGTACTCGTGGATGTGGATCGAGCTAAGGACGTCGTCCTTGACGAGCCGCTCCGAGAGGACGATCGCGTCCTCGAAGTTGAAGCCCTCGAACGGCATGAA
>JBOHAY010000002.1:0-2227 GCA_050697935.1 Gaiellaceae bacterium
GCCGCGCGATCCAGCGCATGATCGAGGACCCGCTCGCGGACTACATCCTCGGCCGTGACCTCTCCCCGGGCTCCACGCTCGTCGTCGACCGGCGGGACTCGCCGGGCGAGAACGAGACGCCTGTGGAAATCCGCGTCATCGAGGGGACGCCGGTTCCCGCCGCGGTCGGTGGACCGCCCGACGAGGACGATCTGGCCGAGCTCGCGGAACTGGTCGACGAGCCTTCTGACAACTAACGTACGCGCTCGTGAGTGACGAGCACGCGGCCGCGAAGCGGCCGCCTTCAGGGGTCTCAGCGCGACCGGAACCCGCGATCGCGGGTTCCGGTCTTGCGCAAGTAACACTGCGGCATGCGAAGCCGTCCGACTACGGGCGGGTGATCGGGCGGATCAACGTCTGGTGGGGTGGGCGCGACATGGCGCCGATGCTTCCGAAGCTCTTCTTCCTCCACTTCGAGGGAACGAGCTTCGTCGCGGAGGACGAGGAGAGCGACCTCGTAGGTTTCCTCTGCGGGTTCCTGTCTCAGACGTCGGACGACGAGGCATACATCCATTTCGTCGGCGTCACGCCCGACAAGCGCGGCGAGGGGCTCGGGCGCGCCCTCTACGAGCACTTCTTCGACGAGGTCCGCTCACAAGGGCGAGAGGTCGTGCGCTGCGTCACCTCGCCGGTGAACAAGGACTCCGTAGGGTTCCATGAGAGGCTCGGCTTCGAGGTCGACCGCGTCGTGCCCGACTACGACGGGCCCGGTGAGGACCGCGTGCTTCTCGTCAAGCGGCTGAGCTGAACCCGCGGCGCTTGCGCCGTCCGAGCAGAGGGTTCCGGGTCGTGCGTGTCTCCGCCCAGTTGAGGTACGTACCGGCGGCGAGCACCCCGGCGAAGGCGACGAACCCGTAGCTCGCCCACGTCGAGTTGGCGTCGGTGAGGTTCTTCAGAACCGCGAGGGCGAAGGTTGCACAGCCGAGCCCGAACGTGACCGTCTCCCACGGCACGTCTTCGGACATCTCGACCTCCGTCATGCGAACCAGCACGACGAGCGTGACGGTGCCCATGACCAGCAGGGCGATCAAGAGTCCCCAGGCGTCCCAACCGTCTTGGGGCTGAGTTGCGATCCCGGCAGGCCCGTAGTCGATCCTGAGCGTCTGCCAGTTGAAGAAGAGGCTGAGAAACAGAACGGGACCAGCGAGGAGGACGAGCTTGGTGCCTCGCGAGAGGGCCTTGATCCTCTCCATGGAAATCCTTTCGGCGGTAGTACGACGGCTTCGGACGGCCCGGCTACACCGTTCTCTTACTCACCACAGCGTACTTCGGAAACGACCAGATGGGGTATTTGCAGGCTGTTTGCCTTGCGCAGCCGCGGAATCAGCGAGTGCAAATTCCGCGGCGCGAAGATCCCTGAAGCGCACCCGCTCCGCGGGCGCTGATCGCAGCTCTCGTCCGTCCCGCGTCCGCGGCACTGGCACGCGCTCGCCGCGACGCGTGGAGCGCCGCGGCGTAGCAGCGGCCGAGCGGAGTTAGGTCTCCCGCTCGTTCGACGGCGTATCCGGTTGTGTGTCGGGCTCGGACGAGGCAGCTTCGGCTGCTGCGTCCTCTACAGCCGCCTCTGCGGGTGGAGGCGGTGCTGCCGGAGCGGCTGATCCGGCGGTCGTCGCAGTCCCAGCGGAAGATCCGAGACTGCTGGCTTCCGTCTTGAGTGTCTCGACCCCGCCGGCTTCTTGAACCGTCATGAAGGAGCCGACAGCGATGAGAATCGCAAGCGCAAGGCCGACCCATGCCCAGATCGTCGCCTCGTCTCCGAGAATGGTCAGAAGCTTGATGACCGTGAAGATGAGGATGAGGGTCCCGATGATCGCGGCGGTCATCGCGGTGGACACGGGTAGTGGAATGTTGACCGAGGCCAGGCGCACGATCAGCCACGCGAGCAGGACGATCGTGAGTAGTCCGACGATGACACCCGCGGCGCCGTACCAACCCTTTCGGGAATAGTCGCCCAGTGGCCCGAGGTCGATGCTCTGCCATGCAAACAGGAGGTCGATGAAGAGCAGTACGCCTCCGATGAGCATCAATTGCACGCCTCGTCCTAGCGCGTTGAATCTCTCCATTCGGCCCGTCCTTTCGTTCGTCGCCTGCAGCAGTCAGCAGCACTCTTAAACAACTGCGCGCGACTTGCAAGGGAATCGGCGCACTTTCGTCACAGGCGGCGTCGGACCGCGCTCCTAGACTGGCT
>JBOHAY010000003.1:0-6839 GCA_050697935.1 Gaiellaceae bacterium
GAGGTCCGCGACCCGGCCGAGATCGTGCTCGCGCCGAGCCAGCTCGGCGCCGGCCGCACTCATCGCCTCGCGCACATCCGCCCTGGTCACGAGCAGGTCGAGCGCTGCCACGAGCATCTCTACCTCGTCGGCCCCGGTCGGGATCTTGAGAGCGACATCGTCCGGGAGCTCCGAGAACCACCCGACGTCGCTGACGACGAGCGGCTTCCCCAGCGAGAGAGCGCGAATCACGCTCCCCGACGTCTCGCCCATCGTCGGATGCCGCAGGTTCACGGCAATGTCGGCGCCCGCCATGAGGGCCCAGAGCCTGGCCTCGTCGGTCCACCCCTCGCGCACGAGGCCTTCTTCCGCAAGCCCGAGTCGCTGGAGGCGACGCTCGAGATCGAAGCCGGGAGACGTCGGGCCGACGAGCAGCAGCGTGACATCGGGATGCGCCTCGCGCACCTTCGCCGTCGCCTGGAGAAGCTCCGGAATGCGCTTACTCGCGTTCACCACCCCGAAGCAGCCGATGACGAGGCCAACCGCAATCCGCGCGGGCTCGATCGAGTTCACTGGCCAGGCGGGATGCGGAACAACCCAGACGGGACCGGTGAAGCCGGAGGCGCGAGCGCGCTTGGAGACGGTGCGGGAATGGACGATCAGTCCCGCCGCCTGCTCGAGGACGTAGGACGCGAGCGGGAAGTCCGCCGGCCGTGACTCCCAGAGCGGGGGAATGCGTTTGTCCAGCACGCCGTGCGCGAGGAGCCGTCCCACGACTCCGTATTCACGTTCCATCGCATCGAGATAGCCGTGCCCGTCGCGCCGGCCGACCGTCATCCCCGCAACGAGATGGTGGAGCACGAAGTCGTGGAGAACGACGACGCCGCGATCTCGGCGGAGCGCGTCGACGATCCAGGCGTGCGCGTCCGGGTTGTTGCCGACGTGGTAGAGCGAGACGTCGGTTCCGCGTGGAGCCTTCTTGCGCCCGCGCTTGACGACCGTGACGTCGACCCGCTCGCCGAGTGCGGGCAGGAGGAGCGCGCTGTAGTCGGCGATGCCGCTTCGCTCCGGCGGCATCGGCGAGAAGTACGCGACTTTCACCGTTTCGCTCCTCGGGCGGGCGCACAACGACTTTGTGGCTCAGTGCCACAAGGTGCGAATGCGGCGCGGCCTGGGCCACTCACGAAAGCAGCCTCCCGATGGCGCGATCCCACGTGACCTCGGCGGCGACCGCGCGGCCCGCTCGGCCGAACGAGGCCGCGTCTTCTCGATGCTCGCGAAGCCAACAGGCGGCGCGCGCGAGCTCCGAAGCCTCGGGGGACACGACCAGCCCCGTGGCGCCGTCGACGACGACCTCGAGTGGGCCACCCGCGTCGATCGTCGTGAGCACGGGCTTCTCGGAGAGGAACGCCTCGAGCGGCACCATCCCGTAGTCCTCGTCCACGGGCGCGTAGTAGACAGCGAGACAGCGCGCGTAGAGATCCGCCAGCTCCTCCTCCGACACGCGACCGGCGAAGCGCGCGCGGCCGTCAAGGCCGCGGTCGCGCGCAATCCGCTCCAGTCGTTCGCGATCCGGGCCGTCCCCGGCGACGACAATCTCGAGCCCGGTGTCGAGCGCCGCCGCCTCGAGCAGGAGGTCGATCCTCTTCGCGCGGTCGAGCCGATTCACGGAGAGGACGAAGTCGCCGTACCCGTCGCAGTGGAACTCGAGAGCCTGCGGCGGATGGGGCAGAACCTCCGCCTGGAGTCCGGTCGAGCCCTCGAGCCGACCGGCGACGTTGTGGGAGATAGCGAAGAGTCGAGTAGCCTCGCCGAGCGCAACTCGGTCGAGCACTTGCACCTTCCGGCGGATTGCGCGGTCCTCGGTCGAGTCGCCGAACTGCGCCAGGTCGGTGCCGTCGAGGTCGTAAGCCTGGCGGAACTGATGGACGAGCCACACGCGCTTTTCGGAGTGGCGGACGAGATACGACGGAAACTTCGTGGCGACGACGACATCGATCCGCTTGCCGTCCGCCTCGTCGAGGTCGAGCATCCGCCACAGGAACGCCTGTGTGAGCACGCGCGCACCCGGGTACCACTTGAACGGAACACTGACGAGATCCGCGTCGTGCCCACGCGCGCGCAACTCATCCACGAGTCGGTCGGTGAAGATCTCCGCCCCGCCCCGGGCGAAGGGCACCTGTGGCCGCAGGACGGCGACGTTCACGGCCGCTCGGCGCGCAGCGCCTCGACCTCGGCCTGGAGGCGATCGACCTGCTCTTGGAGATCGTCGATCAAGCGCAGCGAGGAAGCATTGAAGGAGCGCTGGTCGTACGCGAGCGGCTCGACGTACCAGCGCATGAGCTTGCGGAGAACCGCCTTGACGGGTGTCCCGAGCCCGCCCCGCACACCAGGTCGCAGCCGCAGTGAGCGGTCAGCGGACACCGGCCACAGCCGCTCGGCTTCCGCGCGCGCCGCGCGGCGCTCCTCGTCGGTACCTGTTCCCGCGCCGGGGTCGGCTCCGGATCGCCGAACCTCCTCCCGGAGCATTCGGAAGAGCTCTTCTACGTCGACCGAAACCCCTGCAGATTCGCCGTTTTCGGCTCTACCAGAGGGCATCGCGGCATTCTAGCCGGGACGTAGGACCGGCCCAGTAGGATCGCGACACGTGCGCGTCGGAATCTCCCTGCTCACGCTCTCGCCGAACGACCTCGGTGGCTCGGAGACGTACGCGCGTCAGCTCGTCCTGGCGCTCTCGCGAATCGGGACGCTCGAGTACTCCGTGCTCGTTCCCGCCCACGCGAAGGATGCGGCCGAAGGACTGCCGGCGATCGAGGTCTCCGACCCGCCCATCGCGCGCCGCGGCCCCGCTCGTATCGTGGCGATGGCGCTTTCGGCGCGGCGCACGCAGGGAGTCGGAGCCAAGGTCGCGGACCTCGACCTCGTCCACTACGCGTTGACCGTCCCGATCCCGCGGACGAAGGCGCCGACGGTGGTGACGCTTCACGACATCCAGCATCGCGATCTGCCCGAGTTCTTCGGGCCCGCGCGACGCTCGTTTCGAAGACTCGCGTATGACCGGGCGGCGCGCGGCGCAAGCATCGTCGTCGTCACGAGCGAGTTCGTTCGGGCACGTGCCATCGAGCTGCTCGAGCTCGAGCCCGAGCGCGTCCACGTCGTTCCCCTCGCGGTCGACCACACGCTGTTCCGGCCCGAAAGCGACGAGCGCGAGCCGTTTCTCCTCTACCCGGCGCGACCGTGGCCGCACAAGAACCACACGCGGCTCTTCGAGGCGTTCGCCGTGCTTCGCGAGACGCGGCCGAGGCTTCGACTAGTCCTCACCGGTGGCGGCCTCGAGCGCCTCGACCCGTTGCCGGAGGGCGTCGAGCGCTGGGGTGTCGTGTCCCCGACGGAGCTGGCGTCCCTGTATCGCCGGGCCGCCTGCCTGGTCTATCCGAGCCTGTACGAAGGATTCGGGATGCCGCCGCTCGAGGCGATGGCCTCTGGCTGTCCCGTCGCAGCGTCGCATGCGGGAGCGATTCCGGAGGTGTGTGATGACGCTGCCGTCCTCTTCGATCCGACGGACGTCGAGGCGATCGCGGCGGGGATTCTCCAAACGGACGACCGTCGAGACGAGCTCGTCGAGCGGGGGATCGCTCGGGCGGCGCAGTTCACGTGGGACGAGACAGCACGAAAGCACGAGGCCGTCTACGTGGCCGCGGCTACTGCAGCGCCCGGAGATACGCCCACGACGCCCTGAGGCCGCTCGGGCGTGCAAGAGCGACAACGACACCGTACGCGACAAGACCCGTGATCGCGGCGGCGAGGGAGCCGAGAACGAGACTAACCGGGAAGAAGGCGACGACCGTGAACAGCGCGACGGTCGCCGCTGCGACGGCAACGCCGCGTAGGCCATCGGACAGTGCGGCGAGCACCCGAAGCAACGCCAGGAAGACGACGAAGGTCGAAATCGTCAACGCGATCGCAAGGCCGTCGAGATCGGAGAGCTCAGCGAAAACCCACGCCAGGAGCACCTGCAGCACGAGGGCCCCCACGCCGATCCAGGGGAGCGGTCGCAGCCGTTCGGCGACGAACGTGAGTGGAAAGGCGACGTTCACACCGACCGACGCGATCATCCACGGGCTTAGGAGAACGACGAGCCGAGCAACCTCCTGGCCTACATCCCCTCCGTACGCATCGCCCAGGACCCCTTCGACGATTCCGCCGCCCGCGAGCGCAAACGCTCCGACAGCGGCACCGATCAGCGTCAGCGCTATCCAAGAGGCAGAGACGACATGTCGAGCCGCGACGCCGGGGCCTAGCCCGGTGCGCGTGAGTGGAACGGACGAGACGAGGCCGATCGAGAAGGCGGTGACGGAAACGAGCGTCGCAGCGGCAAGATACGCGTAGCCGAAGCTCGTTACCGCGCCCTCTCCGAGCCGTCCCGCGAAGGGCAGACAGACGACGTACAGCAGCTGAAGCGCGATCGGGAGCGCGGCAGCAGCCGCGAAGACGCCGAGCCGCGATGACAACGGGAGCCCAGCCGGGCGCACTGCTGTCGCGGGCATGCTCGACCGGCGGGCTCGCCAGGCGAGAACGACGGTTGGAACGAGGAGCGCAACCAAACCGTTCAGCGCCATGCCCCACGCAACGGCGACGATCCCGTGTGAGTCGACGAGCGCGAGTATCAGAACGAGCCCGGCCGCGCTGCCAGCCGCATAGCCGACGGCCGCAGTCGCATAGTCGTCGAGCGCAGCGAGACCGCTCGCGGCGAGGCCGGCGAAGAGATGGGCAACTGCTGCCGGAACGATCCAGCGCAGTGCGTCGGCGCAGGCATCCTGCGCTACGTCGGAGCCGTCACCGGTCAGGAGACCGGCGAGCGGGTCGGCAGCGAGCTCCACGACAAGCAACAGGGGCACGGCGACCACTGCCAGCGCGGTCGCGAATCCGGCCATGTTTCCGGCCAGGGCCCGCTCGTCCCGGGCGCGCGCGAGCGCGGGAAGCACCGCGATCCGGACGGACTGCGCCGCGAGGGCGATGACGATGAAGACCCCGTAGGCGGCGAAGAACCCGTCGGTTTCGTCGGTGCGGCCGAACTCGCGGGCGATGACGATCCCGACGATCGCAGCGAACGCCGAAACGACGAGCGTCGAGGTCGCCGTCAGTGCAGCACTCGCCAACGAGCCCAAGCCGGGCGAGTCTGTACGCTTGCTCACCGACGCGGAAGCGTACGCACCATGCCGAACGACACCCTCTGGACAGGTGGCACACTCGACGATCTCCGCCGGGAGTTCGGCGACATCTACGAAGGTCGAACGGTGCTCGTGACCGGCGCCGACGGCTTCATGGGCTCACACCTCACCGACGCCCTCGTCGAGCTCGGTGCGACCGTCCACGCGTTCGTCCGCGCGACCTCGAGCGGAGCGCTCAACAACATCGCATGCCTCCGCGACCGCCTCAAGGTGCACTTCGCCGATCTGACCGACAAGACCTCGGTCGACTACCTGATCCGGGAGCTGAAGGAGAGCACGGACGACCGGCCGTACATCTTCCACCTCGGCGCACAGGCCCACGTCGGCGAGTCCTGGCACCGGCCGTACGAGACCGTGATGGCGAACACGATCGGCACTCTCAACCTCCTCCAGTCCGTCGTCGATCAGGGCCTCGAGCTCGAGAAGTTCGACACGGCGGGGACGTCGGAGGAGTACGGCAACGTGCGCGACACCGTGGCCGAGCACCACGACTTCGACGACGCAGGCGGGCTCATCCTCCATGAACGCTCGCCGATCAACCCGAAGTCGATCTACGCGACCTCGAAGGTGGCCGCCGACTTCCTCACGATGAACTACTGCGACGCGTTCGGCATTCCGGGAGTCGTGACGCGCATGTTCAACAACTACGGGCCCCGCCAGAACCCGCGCTACGTCACCGGCACGATAATCACGCAGGCGCTGACGCGCGAGACAGTCGAGCTCGGGCACCTCGAGCCGATGCGGGACTTCTGTTTCTGCACGGACGGAGTCCGAGGTCATCTGACCGTCGCGGCACAGGGCACCCCGGGCGACGTCTACGTCTATGGCCAGGGAGCGAACATCTCGATGCAGGACTGGGTCGAGCTCATCCTCCGAATAGGCGAGACCGAAGGCTTCTGGCCGAGCAGAGAGGTCGTTTCCACTCCGGCCCGCTACCGGCCCGGTGCGAGCGAGGTGATGGCGCTGCGAGTCGGCCATGAGAAGCTCACCGCCGAGACGGGTTGGATGCCGAAGATCTCGTGGGAGGACGGAGTCCTCCAGACGATTCGTTGGTACCACGAGAACCGCGAACGTTGGATAGGCCGCGTCGACTGGCTGCCTACGGGCTCTCCCCTCCATGCGGGGCCCTAGTGGTCTCTAGGTCCGCTACGGACCTTCCACACGCGCGATCCAGTAGTCGCCGGACTCCTCCAGCCGCCTGCAGGTGTAGTCGCACTCCTGTGTGCGTCCGAACGAAACCACTCCGGTGGGAGGAATGCCGCCGTCGGGGAGCCTGACGACGCGAGCCTGGTCGATGTCCTTCACGAGCGCATACCAGCGAGCGATGGTCAACGGCTCGAGATCGTCGTAGTCGACGTATACCGTGCCTCCGTTCGCCCAGGCTCGATCGAGCAGTCGGGGGATGTCTGCCTCGAACCTACCGGTGCGCAGCGGCCCGTTCGTCCTGAAGTTGTGGATGAAGAACGCGAACTGCACCGACGCCAGGACCACGAGAGACGCGGCGAGGACTCGAGCCCAGACGGAAAGCCTCGCCGCCTCACGTAGGGCTTCGACCGCCGGAATCGCGACCACGACCAGCATGACGGCAAACGGGGCCAGGCGCACCGCGTGAAAGCGATCGATCGTGAC
>JBOHAY010000004.1:0-3646 GCA_050697935.1 Gaiellaceae bacterium
GTGGTACCCGTCCGCTCGGGCGGCAAGCCTCGTTCTCGTGGTTCGCTGAGAGCGGTCGGACGGGACTAGAGGCTTGATGCGAAATTCCCGCGGGCCGGATGACGGCCACGACACGGCGCCGGATCGCCACCCGCGTACGTCTGGCGCCCAGCTTGGTCGTGACCGGCCCCGACGGCGCGCCAATTTCGCATCAAGCCTCTAGCCGTCTTGCCAGCCGGGCGCGCGGCGAGCGAGGAACGCCTTCAACCCGTCCTGGCCTTCGGCGCTCGTTCTCCGCGCAGCCGCGATGTGCGCAGTGTCGATCCCGCGCGGTCGTTCGCGGACGAGCCGCTTCGCCTCGCGCACCGCCTCCGGCCCTCCTGCCAGGATGTCTCGAACCAGCGCCTCGGCGGTCTCGCCGGCGTCCTCGGACACCTCCTGCACGAGGCCGATCCTGAGCGCGGTTTCAGCGTCGAAGCGCTCGCCGGTGAGGAAGTACCGTCGGGCCGCGGCCCCGATCTTGGGGAGGACGAACGGAGAGATCACCGCGGGGATGATCCCGAGGCGCACTTCGGAGAATCCGAACACGGCGTCCGGCCAGGCGACCGCGATGTCCGCGCATGCGACGAGCCCCGATCCGCCTCCGAGCGCGTACCCGTGCACGCAGCAGACGACGGGCGCAGGGCAGGAGTCGATCGCCTCGAGCATGCGGTAGAGCCGCATCGCGTCCTCGACGTTCTCGTCGTAGGAGAGGTCGATCGAAGCACGCTGCCACTCGACGTCGGCACCTGCGCAGAAGCTCGGCCCCTCGCCGGCGAGCACGACGACACGGGCGTCACCCACGGCGGCGAACGCGCCGGTGAGCTCTGCGATGAGCGCGGCGTCGAATGCGTTTCGGCGCTCGGGCTTGGCGAGCGTCACCCGGAGGACGTGCCCGTCTCGCTCGACCTTCAGCGCGCTCACGACGCCAGCCTAATGGGGTCAGACCCCGGGACACGTCCCTTAGAGTCAGGTCATGCTGAAAGGCGCGCTCGCCGCATCGGTCACGCCGCTCATGGATCACGGCAGCGCGCTCGACGAGGACGCGTTCGAACCGCTCGCCGACTTCTTCGTCGACGCTGGCCTTGACGGGATCCTTGCATTGGGGACGGCCGGCGAGGGGATCCTCCTGCGGCCGGAGGAGCGTCGCCGCGCGGCCGACCTCTTCCTCCAGGCATCCGACCACCGGTTGCAGGTTGCCGTGCACTGCGGGGCGCAGACGACCGCCGACACCGTCGCGCTGTCGATGCACGCGGCCGAGGTCGGTGCAGATGCAGTCGTTGTGATCGGGCCGCCGTATTTCAAGCTCGACGAGCAGGCGCAGTACGGGCACTTCCTCGCCGCGGCCACCGCCTGTGCGCCGCTGCCGTTCTACGTCTACGAGTTCGCCGCAACCACCGGCTATGCCGTCGCGCCCGCGGTGCTCGAGCGCCTTCGGGACGACGCCTCGAATGTCGTCGGGCTGAAGGTGTCCGACACACCGTTCGAAGCGTTCGAGAAGTACCTCCTCCCGGGGTTCGACATCTTCGTCGGACCGGAGTCGCTCATCGCGGACGGGATGGCGCACGGCGCGCGCGGTGCTGTCTCGGCGCTCGCCTCGGCGCTTCCGCGCGAGGTCGTTGCGGTCGTGCGCGACCCGACCCCTGAGGGCGCCGCGCACCTCGGTGAGCTGCGCTCGTTCGTTGAGCGATTCCCGCGACAGGCCGCGCTCAAACGACTTCTCGCGCTCCAGGGGGTCCCGGTGAAAGAGGACGTCCGCGCTCCGCTGCGGGGCCTAACAGTCGATGAGCGCGCCGAGCTCGACGCCTGGGCAGAGGTTGTCATGAGCAACGTAGGCGTACAGTCGTAGGCGCGACGCGCCCGCGAAGGCGGGCGCCTTCAGGGATTCTGCGCGATCGGGATACGCGTGTCAGCGGATCCCGATCTTGCGCTAAGCATCGAACTCCTCGTAGACGTCCGGGTCGTCGCCGATGAGGTCCTGCGCCCAGCCGAGCGCTTCCGGCAGCTCCTCACCGAACGCGACGACGCCGAATCGCTCAGTCGCCTCGTTCCAGATCCACGTGCTCGGTGACTCGAGCTCCGGAAGAGACTCCCGGAGCTCGTCGAACGTCGTCTGCGAGTCCACGACGTTCCAGATCAGGATACGAACGATCACCTCGCTACATCCGGAAGATGCCGAAAGTCGTCTCCGGAACAGGGGCGTTGGCGGCGGCCGCCAGTCCGAGCGCGAGCACCCGTCGGGTGTCGAGCGGATCGATGATCCCGTCGTCCCAGAGTCGCGCCGTCGAGTAGTACGGGTTGCCTTCTATCTCATACGTCGCGCGGATCTGCTCAGGGTCGGCGTCGCCGACCATGGCCAGCACGGCGGCCGCCTGCTCTCCGCCCATGACGGAGATCCTGGCGTTCGGCCACATCCAGAGCTGGCGGGGCTCGTACGCGCGTCCGCACATCGCGTAGTTGCCGGCGCCGAACGAGCCGCCGACGACGACTGTGAATTTCGGCACCTCCGCGCAGGCCACGGCCATCACGAGCTTGGCGCCATCGCGTGCGATGCCGCCTTCCTCGTACTCCTTCCCGACCATGAAGCCGGTGATGTTCTGGAGGAAGACGAGCGGGATCCTGCGCTTGCAGGCGAGCTCGACGAAGTGCGCGCCCTTCTGGGAGGACTCCGCGAAGAGGATCCCCTGGTTGGCGAGGATCGCTACCGGGTAGCCCTCGATCCGTGCGAAGCCACAGACGAGCGTCTCGCCGTACAGCTCCTTGAACTCCTGGAACCGCGAGCCGTCGACGATGCGCCCGATCAGCTCGCGAGCATCCATTTCGTGGCGGAAGTCCTCGGGGACGACGCCGTAGAGGTCGGCTGGGTCGAGTGCCGGCGCCTCGGACGGCGCGAGCTCCCAGGGCGAACGGGGAGGAGGATCGAAGTGACGGACGATCTCGCGCGCGATCGCCAGCGCGTGCTCGTCGGAGGTCGCGTAGTGGTCGGCGACTCCGGAACGCCGTGCGTGGACGTCGGCTCCCCCGAGCTCCTCTGCAGTGACGTCCTGACCGGTGGCTGCCTTCACGAGCGGCGGCCCGCCGATGAAGATCGTTCCCGTTCCGCGGACGATCACGGTCTCGTCCGACATCGCCGGTACGTAGGCGCCACCGGCGGTACACGAGCCCATCACGACGGCGATCTGCGGAATGCCGAGCGCGGAGAGCCGCGCCTGGTTGAAGAAGATCCGCCCGAAGTGGTCGCGGTCGGGGAAGACCTCGGCCTGCAGTGGGAGGAACGCGCCGCCGGAGTCGACGAGATAGATGCACGGGAGACGGTTTTGCCGCGCGACCTCTTGTGCGCGGAGGTGCTTCTTGACGGTCAGCGGGTAGTACGAACCGCCCTTGACCGTGGCGTCGTTCGCGACGATGACGCACTGGCGGCCCTCGACGACGCCGATCCCTGTGACGATCCCAGCGGAGGGCGCGTCGCCGTCGTACAGCTCCCAGGCGGCCAGCGCATTCAGCTCGAGAAATGCGGTGCCGGGGTCGATGAGGCGGTTGATCCGGTCCCGCGCGGTCAGCTTTCCGCGCGAGCGGTGTCGCTCGACCGACTTTTCGCCGCCGCCTCGAGCGACGAGCGTCGTACGCT
>JBOHAY010000005.1:0-2069 GCA_050697935.1 Gaiellaceae bacterium
GGGCAGGAGATGTCCTCGCTCGACGAGACGCGTCGCGCACGCGTCCGGGGCGAGAGGATCGGATTCGTCTTCCAGGCGTACAACCTGATCCCGCGGACGACGGCCTACAAGAATGTCGAGCTGCCCCTCGTCTACGCAGGGGTCTCCGGGGAAGAGCGCCGTGGGCGAGTTCTGCAGGCGCTCGCGAGTGTCGGCCTTGCAGAGCGGGTCGGGCATCTTCCGAACCAGCTCTCCGGGGGTGAGCAACAGCGGGTCGGGATCGCGCGCGCGCTCGTCGTGAAGCCGAGCGTGATTCTCGCAGACGAGCCCACGGGCAACCTCGATTCGGCAAGCGCCGAGGAGGTTCTGGCGATTCTCGGCCGCCTGAACGACGATGGCGCGACCATCGTCATGGTCACGCACTCGAGCGAGGTGGCCGAGCACGCGTCCCGCATCATCCGGTTCGCGGACGGGCTCGTCGTCGCCGATGAGCCTACGGAGCGCTCGAGGCCAGCGGAGCCTCTCGGAGCCGTCGGATGACGACGCTGCTCGAGCACAGCCGAATCGCGCTCAGCTCACTTCGAGCCAACTGGTTTCGCGCTGCGCTTACCGCGCTTGGAGTCGTCATCGGCGTCGCCTCGCTCGTCGCGGTCACGGCCGTCAGCGCGGGCGCCCAGAAGGAGGTTGCGGACTCGATCCGCAGGCTCGGCGGCAACGTCATCAAGGTGGACGGGGAGTTCATCACCATCGGCACGCGCCAGTCCGCCAGCGACCGGACGATCACGCCGCAGGACATCGCTGCGCTCTCGCAGCTTCCAGGGGTCACGGCCGCCTCGCCTCATCAGGCCATCGAGAGCATCGTGGTCTCCGCCGGCCGCAATCAGGCGAACACGTGGCTCGAGGGGGTTACGCCGACCTATGCCGACGTCCAGAACCAGAGCGCCGTCCGTGGACGACTCATCTCCGCCGCAGACGTGAACTTCGGACGAAGCGTCATGGTCGTCGGCCTCGACGCGGAGCAGCGTCTGTTCGAGGGTGAAAGCGCTCTCGGAAAGACCGTGCGGGTCGGAAGCCAGGAGTTCGAGGTCATCGGGGTCCAGTCCAGACGGGGAGCCCTCGCAGACGAGAACCTCGACAACCGGATCTTCGTCCCGCTCCCCATCGTGACTCGGGTACTGCTGGGTGGCGCCAACGTCGTCCACGTCGATCTCCGCGTCGAGACCGAGGCCGACATCGAGCCGACGATCGGAGCGATCGAAGACCTCCTGCGCGAGCAACACAAGCTCCCGGACTCGTATCCGGACGACTTCTCGGCCGAAGACCAGGCGAGCATCATCAGAGAGGCGCAGAGAGCGACGACGACGTTTCGCGTGCTCACCTTCACGCTGGGCGGGATCGCGCTGCTCGTCGGCGGGATCGGGATCATGAACATGATGCTCGTGTCCGTCCACGAACGCTTCCGTGAGATCGGGATCCGGAAGTCGGTCGGCGCGACGCCGTGGAAGGTGCAGATGCAGTTTCTGATCGAGGCGCTCTTCCTCAGCGTCCTCGGTGGGATCGCGGGAGTGCTTGCAGGGGTCGGAGCGACGCGCCTCATCGGTGTCTTCGCAGGCTGGGAGACCATCGTGAGCGTCCCGTCGCTCATCCTGGCGTTCTCGGTCTCCTTCGCGATCGGGATCTTCTTCGGTTACTACCCAGCTCGCCGCGCGGCTCGACTCGACCCGATCGCAGCGCTCCGCTACGAGTGACCGGAAGGGCTCGAGCTAGAGCCCGAGCGTGGGAGTGGGATCGGCGCGCGGTAGTGCGATCCACACGTCCGATCCGCCCGCCTCCCGGTTCTCCGCGTGGGCGGTCCCTCCGTGCGCCTCGGCGATCACGCGCACGATGGAGAGCCCCAGCCCGGTACCGCCGCGCGGGCGCGCAGCGTCCGGGCGTGTGAAGCGCTCGAATGCCCGCTCGAGGAACTCAGGGGGGAAGCCGGCGCCCTGATCGGTGACGTGAAGCTCGACGACACCGTCGACGGTGGACGCGGATAGCTCCACATCGCCCGCGCCGTAGCGCAATGCGTTTTCCACCAGGTTCCCGAGAGC
>JBOHAY010000006.1:0-2713 GCA_050697935.1 Gaiellaceae bacterium
GTTGTTATCGGCCCGATTCGTCACAGGCCGCACCAGTCTCCACCGGCTCGAGCGCTGGCAGACGACGTACCTTCCCGTCTTCGCCCTATGGGCCGCCACGGTCGTCGTCATCCTCCCACCGCTGTTCGCTTTTTCCTGAGCGAACTGACGGTTTCAAGCGACATTCCCGTACGCTCGCGCACTACGGAGTCCCCTCGCGAGACTTTCCGCCCGACCGTGTCGCCTCGAGCTCGTATCTCTGATCGAGCCCGGTCACCGAATGCCGCTGCTCGACACGGCAGATGTTCACCACGATGCGCCACAGCCACGCGTGGAGGCTCTCGGCGTGCTGGAGATCGCCTCTCGATCGCAGAGCGTTTGCGAAGGCTTCTTGCACTGCGTCGCGCGCACGATCGACATCGCCGAGCATCCCGAGTGCGAGCGAGAGAAAGCGTCGGTAACCGTCTCGATATGCATGCTCGATTGCTGCAACGAGGTCCGTGTCCGAACCGCTCACAACTCGTATTGATTCACGAGTGGTCGAAAACGTTTAGTCACGACCGTGAACCGATCTCGGCGTCAAGCGACATTCCTGCACACTCACCCACGGCGACGATGCCTGGTCTGGCCGCCGACGCGGCGCCGTGGCGTCGCGTCAAGGAGTTCGAAACCCTCGACTGACTGTGAGCAACGCTTCGCGCCAGGTGCGCTCCTCCTCGCCGGCTGCGAGCGTCCGGAAGACGGTGCCTCGCAGCTCCGCGTTCGCGAGTCCCTCCAACATCGCGTTGAACTCGACGGCTGCCTCGAACACCGGCTTGTCTCCCAGGAGGCCGGCATCTGCGAGTCGCTCGACCCTGCGCAGCAGCCCGGCAAGTGCACGCTCGCGCGCCTCGACGACCTCGGGGCCTGCGCTGAAGCCCGGTGTGATCCGTTGAAACGCGATCCGATAGGGGGCGGGATGCTCGAGCACGAGCGTCCGAAAGAGTGGTACGCCGACCGCCACGAGGTCTGCGACAGGATCGTCTGTCTCGGGCAGGTCGTCCATCCCGTCTGCCAGGAACGCATATGCGCTCTGGGCTAGTGCATCGACCAGCAGCCCTTCCTTGGATCCGAACAGGCTGTAGACGGCGCGCGTCGTCGTCCCGACCTCACGCGCCACTCCGCGGACAGAGAAGACCCCAACCCCGCGCTCGGTAACGAGTCTCTCCGTTGCCTCACGGAGGGCAGCCCGCGTCTCGTCGTCGTGCTCCTTGGGCCGGCCCACGTTGACAAGCTTACTGGAGCATGTTACGTTACATGTAACGTTACATGTGCCGAAAGGAAGGAACGACATGTTCGAGACGTATCGCCAGCTCGGCCGGTATCACGAAGCCGATTTGATCCAAGAGGCCGAGAAGCTGGCGCGAGGAGCGGCCGTATCGCGTGGGTCACGAAGCGGCAGTGGCGGCCGCTACCGGTTGCCAGCATTCGTGGCGACTCTTGTCCAACGCGGCTCGCAGCGCTCCCCGGAGCACGTTCCACAAGACAGAACGCGTCTGACGTAAGACCTTGGAACAACGCTGTCCTCGAGATAGTCCGAGAGACATTCACGCACACTCGCGCACGCGAGTGACGCCTGCCTGTATCCCTTCTATGCAGGGGCGCGTCGCGCTACAAAGCCGTTACCAGACCGCTCCACATGGTGAACTCGTACAGATCGAGTTCATGGACACCGCGGCCTCGGAGCGCTCGGCCTGTCCACGCTCGGCGTTGCGCTCGTCCGCCTGGGGCAACCGCCATAGGGCGGCGGCCTTGTCCGGCGACCACATGCCGTCGCGCGGCCAGACCGTCAAGCGACATTCCCGCACTCTGGCGCAAGCGACCGCGATGCCACTTGGCGTGGCGCGCGGAGCCTACGGAGGTGGCGTTGCTGTGCGCAGCAGCTCGAGGATGTGCGGTACGAGGAGGTCGTCTGCCTCGTAGAAGGCAGAGATGTGCGAGTGGCCGGCGAGCGAGACGAACTTCGCTCCGGGGATCTCCGCCGCCGCCCTCCTCGCGTCGTCGTGCATTTCGTCGGCTTCGCCAGCGCAGATGAGACACGGCACCTGCCACCTGGACAGGTCCTCGGAGACCGCCCCCTCGACGTGCACCGACCGCCAGGCCGCTTCGAGCGCGTCCGGGTCGTTCTTCTCGAGTGTCCAGGTCCTCTCCGGCTCGGGAAAGCGGTAGCCGAGTGCCGACTCGAAGGTTTCGACGAAGCCATTCATGCCCTCTTGCCGGGAGGCGGCAATGGCAGCCGCGACTGCGTGCGCGGTCGGCGATTCGAGGTTCCATGCGTACGGTTGGTTGCCGCAAAGGACGAGCCCGAGCACGCGCTCTGGTGCATGCTCGCCGAGCGCGTAGCCGAGCCGGGCTCCCCAGGAGGAGCCGAGGAAGTGCGCACGCTCAATGCCCAGGCCGTCGAGAACGGCGATAACGTCTCCGACGCGCGTGGGCAGCGCATATGAGCTCGCGTCATACGGCTTGTCGCTGCCGCCCTGACCGCGATGATCGGCGAAGATCAGCCGGAACTCGCCGATCATTGCTCGAGCGAGACGCGACGCCATCGCAACCTCCAGCGGATCAGCGAAGCCGGTGTAGAAGAGGACGGGCGGGCCCTCGCCTCCCGAGTCCTCGAAATAGGTACGGACGCCGTCCCCGGGGTTCGTCGCGTGCGGCAGGCGCTACTCCTTCGTACGCAGGTTCAACCTACATG
>JBOHAY010000007.1:0-2492 GCA_050697935.1 Gaiellaceae bacterium
CTCACGGAGCTCGGCCGGGTTGCTCAACCGAGGTCGGACGGGAAAGGCGGGCTCCTGTGGAGCGAACGCGACGTCTCTCGGCTCGTCAGCGTTGCGCTCGCGATCGCCGAGGCGAGGCCCTCCGCCAAGGTCGGGGTTGCGACGATCCGTGACGTCCGCCGACTTCACGGTGGAAAACGCAGCGGTACCTTGCGGAAGACGACGTAGAAGCTCACGTCGTACACGCTCTTGAGCGCGCCTGCGATGAGGAAGGGCGCTCCGAGGCCGACACGAAGAGCGGTACCCGCGAGGAGCGGCGACGCGGGGCGCGCCAGGGTTCGCGCAACGTTCGTGTACGCGGCTGCGGCCGTTCGCTCGCTTGGCTCCACGACCCCGACGACGTAGGCCTGGCGGGTCGGAACGTCCATCTGCGACAGGGCGAAGCGCCCGAGCAAGAGCGCGATCGCCGTCGCCAGATTCGGTGCGAACGCGACTGAGGTCAGAAGGATGTTCGAGGGCAGGTGAGTGAAGATCATCGTACGCAGGAGCCCGATGCGGCCGGCGATGCGTACCGCGATCTGGAATGAAAGCGCCTGGATGAGACCGATTGCGAAGAAGAGCACTGCGAGCGTCTGATGTGACGCGTCGTAGCGGCGTGTGAACAGGTACGCGATGAAGGTGAGGGGAACGAAGCCGCCGCCGAAGCTGTCCAGCGCGAAGAAACCGCACATGCGCGCGACGATCCCGCGCGAGCGGTGCAGGGGTGGCAGGTCTTCCCGCTCGAGCTCGTGGCCGACTTCGACAGCGGGCGAGAGGCGGGTGGAGATGACGAGCCCGGCGACTGCGGCCAACGGATACGCGAGGAGCAGGTAGGGCGTCGAGCCGACGAGTGCGATGAGGGCGCCGCACGAGCCCGCGAGTGTCGCGACGGTGTTGTAGGTCCCAAAAAGGGGAGTGGGATCGCGACCTGGAGAGGCGTGCGGGAGCATCGCCTGCTCGAGCGACGTGAACGGCCCCGACTCGACGACGTCGGTCGAGAGCGTCCCGGTCAGGCCCGCCGCGATCAGCGCCGGGAGCCAGCCTGTCAGCGCGAATACCGCCCCGGCGCAGGCCATGAGGACGAGAAGCAGGCGGTAGGAGCGTCGACGGCCGAAGCGGTCGCCGTGACGAGCGAGGAGTATGGAAGCGAGCGCGTTTCCCGCGAGGAGAGAAGCAAGGATCACTCCCACGGAGGCGTCCGAGTAGCCCCGTTCGGCCAGCGTGACGCCGATCAGCACCGAGCCCAGGCCATAGGCGAGGGCGCGCGTGCCCTGCACGGCCACGATGCGACGTGCGTCGTCGGTCAGGCGCGCTCCTCGAAGACTGCTGCGCCGCAACTCTGGGGACCGAAGACGTAGAGGCTGCGAGTCACGGGGTCCCAGCCCGTCGTGTGAGCGCCGAGCTCGGTTTCCACTGTCCCGAGGTGCTCGAGCCGGTCGATGTCGAACGATGAGACGACGCCGGGGTCACCGATCGCGACGTAGAGGCGGCGCGACACCGAGTCGAGCCTGACGACATCGGGCACCCCGAGCAGAGGAAGCTGCTCGATGACCGTGCCATCGTCAGCATCCAGCACGACGAGCTCCCCGCCGTCCGCGGCGCAGAAGAGGCGACCGGCGTCGAGCTCGAGCCCATGCGGGCCTGTGCTCGGGACGGGGAAGGAGGCGGCGATACCGGGACCTGCTGGGTCGATGACGACGATCTCGGGAGGGTCGGCGATGTTCGCGTACACACGATCGCGCACTTCGTCGTAGAGCGCCCAGCGCGGTCGGCCGGGGAGCTGCAGCTCGGTGATCGCCAGCATCGACTGCACGTCGACGACCGACGTGGTGAAAGGAGCACCGACGTTGAACGAGCTGAGGCGCCGGCGGGGACGGTCGTAGGCGAGACCGTTCGGACCAGGCCCGACGGCCACCTGTCCGAGAAGCGTCTCGTCGGAGCAGCGAAAGACACTGAGACGCGCGATCGTCCGGTCGGAAGTGAAGAGGAGATCGTGCTCCTGATCGACGAGCACGCCCGCAACTCCGGGCAGGTCGACGAGCGACCGCAAGAACGTACGCGTACGGCAGTCGATCACGTCCACTCGGTCGGCGCCGGTGTGCGCCACGTACATACGAGGACCTCCGGCTCCGAGCCACACGTCTGCGTGGTCGAAGCCTGGCTTCAGGCCGGGCGGGATAGCGATGAAGTCGACCTGTTCGAGACTCACAAGCTGCGCGTCTGACTCGCTCCGGGAGCGTTCCCCGCGTCGACCTCCGCCTTGCACCATGCGTAGAGGGCGTCGTACACAGGGAGTGAGAGCTCGAGTTGGCGGTGATCGCCGAGATCCAGCAAGTGGAAGCCTTCGGCGACGGCCAGGAGCCCTCGCGACTGAGGTGTCGCGTCACGGTCGTCGGACATGTCTGCGCCGTGGACGATTCGAGCCAGAAGCTTCACCGCCGGGTCGTCGATCGCGTAGTCCTCGACCAGGACCT
>JBOHAY010000008.1:0-2330 GCA_050697935.1 Gaiellaceae bacterium
CGATGGCCAATGACGCGACGACGCGAGCGCGCATTCGGCCTCTGACGGTAGCGCCGGGTCGTAAAGACAAGTGGGTCGCGCGGTTCGGGTTCTTTGTGCGCGCTACACCAGCGCCTCGGCGCCGCCCACGACCTCGAGGATCTCCTGCGTGATCTCGGCCTGTCGCGCGCGGTTCATCTTGAGCGTGAGTGAGTCGATGATGTCGCCTGCGTTCTTCGAGGCGTTACGCATCGCGGTCATCCGAGCGCCCTGCTCGGACGCTGTCGACTCCAGCAGCGCGCGATACACCTGGGTTTCGAGGTAGACCGGGAGCAGGCGCTGCATGATCTCCTCGGGCTCGGGCTCGAAGATGAAGTCGCCGCGCAACGTGTCTGCCGCGCGCTCGTCCTCGTCCGTCTCGAGGATGTCGGGAGAGATCGGGAGGATGTCCTGCTCGGTCACACGCTGCGTGAGCGCCGAGATGAACGTGTTGTAGACGAGCACGACGCGATCGACCTCGCTTGACGTGAACAGCTCGGCGCACCGATGGGCAATGGCCTGGGCGTCCGCGTACGAAGGCTGGTCCGTGAAGCCCATGTACGAGCCTGCGAGCTCGCGACGGCGGAAGAGGAGAGTCGACCGTCCCTTCTTTCCGACCGCGACCCAGCGGATGCCCTTGCCGTCTGCCTGGAGCGCGCGCTCCAACGCAAATGCGCGCCGCACGATCTGCGCGTTGAACGCGCCGGCGAGCCCACGATCTCCCGTCAACGGCACGATCGCGACCGTCTCCACGGTCTCGCGCTGCTCGAGGAGCGGGAGTCTGACCGACGCCGACGCCCTCCCCACACCCGCGATCAGCTCGTTCATCGTCTCTGCGTACGGTCGCAAGGCGGTGATCCGCAGCTCGGCCCGCCGCAGCTTCGCGGCGGCGACGAGCTCCATGGCACGCGTGATCTTCCGCGTGTTGCGAACGGAGCTGATACGCCGCTTGAGATCCTGAACGGTCGCCACGACTACACCTGGGGCTTGTCGGCGTTAGCCGGCAAGCCCCTTCTCATCCTCGACGTTGAACCCGTGCACGAACCGCTCGAGCTCTGTCTGCAGCTTGGCTGCGACATCGTCCGCAAGGTCACTTGTCGTGCGGATCGCCTCGAGGATCGAGCCCTCGGTCCGCAGGTGCTCGCGCAGCTCGTCGTGGAAGCGCGACACCTGGCTCACGGGGATCTTGTCGAGCCAGCCGTGGATGCCCGAGTAGATGCCCACGACCTGCTCCTCGAAAGGCCACGGCTGATACTGCGGCTGGTTCAGCGTCGCGACCATCCGCTCGCCCCGGGCGAGCGCGCTCTGCGTCGCGGCATCGAGCTCGGAGCCGAACTGCGCGAACGCCTCGAGCTCGCGGTACTGGGCGAGATCCAGACGCAGACGGCCCGCAACCTTCTTCATCGCCTTCGTCTGTGCGTTACCGCCGACCCGGGAGACCGACGTGCCGACGTTGATCGCCGGACGGACGCCCGAGTAGAAGAGGCTCGACTCGAGGAAGATCTGGCCGTCGGTGATCGAGATGACGTTCGTCGGAATGTAGGCGGCGATGTCACCGGCCTGCGTCTCGATGACCGGCAGCGCGGTCAGCGATCCCCCGCCCAGATCGTCGGAGAGCTTGCACGCGCGCTCGAGCAGCCGCGAGTGCAGGTAGAAGACGTCACCCGGGAACGCCTCACGACCTGGCGGCCGGCGGAGGAGGAGCGAGAGCTGCCGGTACGAGTCGGCGTGCTTCGAGAGATCGTCGTTGATGCAGAGCGCGTGCTGTCCCGAGTTGAGGAAGTGCTCGCCCATGGCGCAGCCGGCGAAGGGCGCCATCCACTTGATCGGCGCGGCTTCCTGAGCAGGGGCCGAGACGACGATAGTGTACTCCATCGCCCCCGCGTCGCGAAGCCTCTCCACCACCTGCGCAACGGTCGAGCCCTTCTGGCCGATTGCGACATAGACGCAGACGACGTCTCCGCCGCGCTGGTTCAGGATCGTGTCGATGGCGATCGCCGTCTTGCCGGTCGAGCGGTCGCCGATGATGAGCTCGCGCTGACCGCGACCGACCGGAGTCATCGAGTCGATCGACTTGATCCCCGTCTGCAGCGGCTCCTTCACGGGCTGGCGACTGATGACGCCGGGCGCTTTGAACTCGAGCGGTCGGCGCTCGGTCGCCTCGATGGGGCCGAGCCCGTCGAGCGGATTCCCGAGCGGGTCGACGACGCGCCCGAGCAGCCCCGGTCCCACTGGAACGCTCATGACCTCGCCGGTGCGCCGCACTGGCTCGCCCTCCTTGACCTTGTGCCACTCACCGAAGAGCGCCGTAC
>JBOHAY010000009.1:0-2931 GCA_050697935.1 Gaiellaceae bacterium
AGCTCGACCGGCGAGGAGTCGATCTCCATCCGCAACCTGGACGCGGCCTCGTCGACGAGGTCGATCGCCTTGTCGGGGAGGAAGCGGTCGGAGACGTAGCGATCGGAGAGAACTGCTGCCGCGACGAGCGCCGAATCGCGGATCTCGACGCCGTGGTGCGCTTCGTAGCGCTCCTTCAGCCCACGCAGGACCGCGATCGTTTCGGCGACGGACGGCTCGCCGACGAACACCGGCTGGAAGCGGCGCTCGAGCGCGGCGTCTTTCTCGATGTGCTTGCGGTACTCGTCGAGTGTCGTCGCGCCGACGGCACGGAGCTCACCCCGTGCGAGCATCGGCTTCAGCAGGTTGGCTGCGTCGACCGCACCCTCGGCGGCGCCGGCACCGACGATCGTGTGCAGCTCGTCGATGAAGAGGACGATCTCGCCCGCTGCGTTCTGGATCTCCGCGAGAACGGCCTTGAGTCGCTCCTCGAACTCACCGCGATACTTCGCACCCGCCAGCAGAGCCCCGAGATCGAGCGCCCACACCCGCTTGCCCTTGAGCCCTTCCGGAACGTCGCCGGCGACGATGCGCTGCGCGAGCCCTTCCACGATGGCCGTCTTGCCGACGCCCGGCTCTCCGATCAACACCGGGTTGTTCTTCGTGCGCCGCGAAAGCACTTGGATGACGCGCCGGATCTCCTCGTCGCGACCGATGACCGGATCGAGCTTCCCCGCCTCGGCGAGCGACGTCAGATCGCGTCCGTATTTCTCCAGCGCCTGGTACGAGCCTTCGGGATCCTGGCTCGTGACCTTCTGACCTCCTCGAACCGCTTTCAGCGCTTCGAGGAGGTCAGGGCGCTCGACGAGCTCGATCGCAAGGAGAAGATGCTCGACCGAGACGTAGTCGTCCCCGAGCGCCTTGGCCTCGTCGAACGCGCTGTCGAGGACGCGAGCGAGCGCGGCCGAGACCGTCGGCTGCTGCGTTCCGCCCTCGATACGAGGCAGCATCGAGAGGCGCGCCTCGGCCTCTGCGCGGAGGCTCGCGACCGGATAGCCGGAACGCTCGCAGAGTGTTCTGGCCAGCTCCTGGTCGAGAAGGGCGATCGTCAGATGGTCGGGTGTGAGCTCGGGGTTCCCCATCCGTCGAGCGAGCTCTTGGGCGCCGGCGACCGCCTCCTGGCTTTTCAGTGTCAGCTTGTTGAAGTCCATGTCATCTCCTCGAAGCCGGGGGCTGCGCCGACCTATAGAGCACCACGTCACGCCTGTAGGAGCGATGAACCGAGGCGATCTCGGCACGGAGCTCGCGCTCCATCCGATCCATTCTGGCGCGCGCCCGGTTGAGCTCGTCCTGGAGCCGGAGCACGTGCTCGACTCCAGCGAGATTGAGGCCGAGCTCGGTCGTGAGCCGATGGATGAGCCGCAACCGCTCGACGTCCGAGTCCGAGTAGAGACGCGTACCGCCTGGGGTTCTTCCAGGTCGCACGAGCCCCTTGTTCTCGTAGAGCCGAAGCGTCTGCGGATGCATGTCCACCAGGTCAGCGGCGACCGAGATCATGTAGCGCGGCCGGTCCGGCATCAGCCCCTCACCCCGCTCCAGCCACGCCGCCTCGCGAGGGCGATGCCGACGAGCACTATCCCAAGGGGGATGCCGACAATCTGGGGCCAGCCACCGTCGAGGAACGCGAGCTCGACGAGGTTCAGGACGATGAACACGACGCCGAGCGCCAGAAGTAGCGGCCACAGATTCTGCGCGCGTGCGCTCACGGGGCGAACACCTGCTCCCGGGGATTCTCGCGCGACACCTTCTGATACCCCTCGAGCGCTTCCTTCTCGGCCTTCGTCAGCTTCTTCGGGATCGTCACCTTCACGCGGGCGAGCAGATCGCCCCGACCGTTCCCCTTGAGGTGAGGCGCTCCGTGCCCCTTGACCCGCAGAAGCTTTCCGCTCTCCGTCCCCGCCGGTACCTTGAGTGAGACCGGGCCATCCGGGGTGGGGATCTGGACGCTCGCACCCAACGCGGCCTCTGCATACGTCACCGGCAGGTCGAGGACGAGGTCAGCCCCCCGTCGTTCGAACAGGGGAGACGCGTCGACATCGACGACCACGTAGAGATCGCCGGCCGGACCACCGTTGCGGCCTGCCTCACCCTTCCCTTTGAGACGAACGCGGGTCCCGCTCCGCGCTCCCGCCGGAATCTTGACCGAGTAGCGCTTGGTCGTCCGCTCGCGCCCCGCACCGCGACAGTGACGGCACGGCTTCTCGACGATCGAGCCGTTGCCCTGACAACGCGGGCACGGCTGCGAGAACGCGAAGAGCCCCTGAGCATCCGAGATGACCCCGCGTCCACCGCACTGAGGGCATACGACCGGCGACGTACCGGGCTCGGCACCGGTTCCGTGGCAGACGGAGCAGGCGGTTTCGGCCTCCACCGGGATCCGCACCTGGATCCCCTTGAGGGAATCCTCGAACGAGATCTGCACATGCGTTTCGAGGTCGTCTCCTCGAAGCGGCTGGCGACGAGCGCTCTGTTGACGGGCGCCGCCGCCGAACATCCCGCCGAGCAGGTCGCCCAGGTGGCCGAGGTTGAACTCTTCGAACCGCGCTCCGCCCATGTCGGCGCCACCGGGGAACCCTCGTGGCCCCGCCGACCCGAAGGTGTCGTAAGCGCGGCGCTTCTCGGAGTCCGACAGCACGTCGTACGCCGACTGCACCTCCTTGAACTGCTCCTCTGCACGAGCGTCGCCCGGATTGCGATCGGGGTGATGCTGGCGTGCGAGCTTCCGGTACGCCTTCTTGATCTCGTCGTCGGACGCGTTCTTCGGCACGCCGAGGACCTCGTAGGGGTTGCGGGCGCTCATGAGCTCACTCGGCCACGATCACCTTCGCCGGGCGCACGACGCGGTCGCCGACGCGGTAGCCGCGCTGGAGGACCTCGAGCACGGTGCCCGAG
>JBOHAY010000010.1:0-3286 GCA_050697935.1 Gaiellaceae bacterium
AGAAAACGGCAAAGAAAAAGCCCGCCGGCGCGGTTCGCGCACGTCGGGCTGCGGGTCATTCGCTGCCGGGGCGGGTCAAGCAGCCCGCCTCTCGAGAGCAACAGTCATCTGCCTGAGCATACTCCGGGCCGCCGGCGCCGCGCAACGCCGGTACCCTCTCTGCGCTCGGGGTGTGGCGCAGCCTGGTAGCGCGCTCCGTTCGGGTCGGAGAGGCCCCCAGTTCAAATCTGGGCACCCCGACTTTTCCGCAGAGACCGGAATCCGCTAGCGCGGGTTCCGGTCTCGCGAAGATCCCTGAAGCGCGACAGCTTCGCCGCCGCTGATCGATGCGTTCGTCCGTCCCACGGCGATGGCGGGGGAACGATGTTTCCCCCGCCTGCCCCCTTCCTCTCGCTGGGAACAAAGGAGCCGCGTTTGGCCTCCCTGCGGGGCAAGCCTGCCTCCGGCCTGTGCGTGCCGGCTCGTTCGCTAGCCGGGGTTATCCTCGATAGGTGCTGAAGGCAGTCTTGTTCGATGTCGACTTCACGTTGTTTCGGCCCGGGCCCGAGCTGGGGCCCGAGGGGTACCGGCGCGTGGGGGAGAGGCACGGTCTGACGCTCGACCCCGAGCTCTACGGCGCATCCCGCACCGCTGCGATCGAGGAGCTCCAGCGAAACCACGAGCTCGTGCACGACGAGGAGATCTGGATCGCGTTCACCGAGCAGATCGTGCTCGGCATGGGCGGCGATGCGAGCCGCGCGCGGGCGTGCGCGACGGACATGGTGCGCGAATGGGAGCGTCACGAGAACTTCTCTCTCTACGAAGATGCGCTGCCTGTGCTCGACGAGCTCCGGCGGCACGACCTCAAGATCGGGCTGATCTCGAACGGTCAGCGCGACCTCGACGAGTTCGCGACGCATCATCGTCTCGACGTCGACGCGATCGTTGGCTCGAAGGCACACGGGCGTGTGAAGCCGCACGCGTCGATCTTCTATGCCGCGCTCAGCGCTCTCGATGTGACGCCGGAGGGGGTGACGATGGTGGGCGATTCGTACGAGGACGACATCGAAGGTGCGCGTGCCCTCGGGATCCGCGCGATCCTCCTCGACCGCGACGGCTTGCGACCGGACGCGCCGGATCGGATCGATTCGCTCTTCGCACTCCCTGCCGCGCTCGGGCTGACGGTCACCTGAACCCGCCTTGTGGCTCTGAGCCACAAGGCGGGTGCCCTCGGTGCGCGTCCAGCTCGAGCTCCCTCCGCCAGGTCTCTGTGTGAGCACCGAGCGGGACGGGCTCGGTGGGTCCGCCTCGACCGAAGGCGGCGGCAGCCTCGGCTCGTGTCGAGACGGGCCCGACGCACACGTCCTCGTCGCCAAAGTGCTCAAGCCATGCGGCAAGCGAGCGTCTGGCGATTATCACCTCGAGCTCGCCGGCGAGCCCCTCCTGATCGTCGTCGTAGTGGCGCTCCGCGAGCTCGGGCCGGCCGATGAGCTCGCACAACCGTCGGAAGAACTTGGGCTCGAGCGCACCGACCGTGAGCTGGCGACCGTCTGCGGTGGCGTAGATTCGGTAGCAGGCGAGACCGCCCGTGAGCACTTTCTCCATCGGCTCGCCCCCGAGCCGATGTGCGACGAGGTCGTGCGAGCGATGGGTCATCGAAACGACGAGCCGAGCTCCTCGCCCGGTTCGCTCGCGCTCGAAGAGCGCTGCGAGCACCTCCGTGACCGCGCCGAGTGCGCCGGCCGCGAGATCGGCGATCTGGAGCGGTGGGAGCGCCGGGCCGGTGTCCTCGAGGACTCCCGCCCAGCCGAGGTAGTTCACGTCGTGGCCCGCCAGTTCGCGATGGGCGCCTTCGTCGCCGAAACCGGTGATCGAGCAATAGACGACCGTCTCGGGAACATCGCCCGGCCCGATCCCCAGGCGCTCGGCCACACCCGGCCTGAACCCTTCGAGGACCACGTCAGCTCGTGCGCAGAGCGCGCGTGCGAAGGGTGCGTCCACGTTCAGATGGCACACGACCGACTCGGTTCCCGCGCGAAGCGCCGTATCCCACGCCGTCGCGGTCGACCGCATCGGATCGCCCTCCGGTGGCTCCACGCGAACCACTCGCGCTCCCAGTCTGGAGAGCTCTCGGCTCGCGTATGCGCCCGGCAGGTAGCGCGTGAAGTCGACGACGAGGATGCCTGCCAGCGGTTGCACGGTGCCCGAGCCTATCTCTATCCTCGTCTGGTTGACTGACCGTTCAATCGCCCTGGAGGAGCGCCGCCGACAGATCCTCGACGCCGCCGTGCGGGTCTTCGCACGGAGCGGCTACCACGGGTCGCGCGTCGGTGACATCGCTGAGGAGGCGGGCGTCGCGCACGGGCTCCTCTACCACTACTTCTCCTCGAAGGAAGAGGTGCTCCAGACCGTCTTCAGGGAGAACTGGGGCGAGCTGATCGAGCGCTTTCGCGCTGTCGAGGCGGCCGACGAGCCCGCTCGCGAGAAGCTCGCCGGGATCGCCAAGATCCTCCTCCGCACATGGCGGAACGACCCCGATCTCGTGACGGTGATGGTGCGCGAGGTCGCCCGCAGCCAGCAGCTCCAGGGCCAGGTGGAGGACGTTCGCGAGGCCTTCGCGATCGTCCAGCGTGTGATCGAGGAAGGGCAGGCTGCCGGTTACTTCCGCACAGACATCGATGCCCGTCTCGCGAGCTGGGTCGTCTATGGCGGCCTCGAGGAGGTATTGACTGGCTGGGTGCTCGGGCAGCTTCCAGCCGGAGAGGACGAGGTCGCGCAAGCTGAGCGCACCGCGATCGATGTTGCCCTCCGCGGCCTCAGCTCCTAGGTTCTAATCTCCCGATCGTGAACGTCTTCAACCTTTACGGGGACGAGTGGGACCGGATCGAGGAGCGCCCCGGCTGGCGAAGCAAGGACGCCTGGGTCGGCGCCCGTCTGAACGCCGAGCTGATCGGCGGGAGCGTGTACGAGCTCGAGCCAGGGGACCGGCTGTGGCCGTACCACACGCATCACGCCAACGAAGAGTGGCTCCTCGTGGTCCGCGGGAGGCCGATCTTGCGCACCCCTGACGGCGAACAGGAGCTCGCCGAGGGTGACGTCGTCTGTTTCCGGCGCGGGAACGATGGTCTGCATCAGGTGCGAAACAGCACGGACGCCCCGATCCGCGTTCTCATGCTGTCTACGCTGATCGCACCTGACCTCGTCGAGTACCCGGACTCAGGCAAGGTAGGCGCGCGCAGCGTCGCCGGCGAGCGCATCCTCCTGAGCCGCCCGGGGCCGATGCTCGACTACTGGGACGGCGAGGACT
>JBOHAY010000011.1:0-5308 GCA_050697935.1 Gaiellaceae bacterium
ACCGCACGAAAGTGCGAAGGACCTGAAGGCGTCCGTTTCGCGGCCGCGCGGCTCTCGTTTCCATCAGCGTGTGATCGTCGTCCCGAGATCAGCCGGCGCGGATTCCGACCGTGCGAAGATCCCTGAAGGCCTCCGCTCCACGGCCGGAGCGCGCGTTAGCGGTCGGTGCCGAGGATGCGCCGGATCTCGCCGGCGGTGGTGACGCCTTCGAGACAGAGGCGAACACCCTCGTCGCGCAGCGTCTGCATTCCTGCCGAAACCGCAGCGCGGTGGATCTTCTTCGCAGAGGATCCGTCGTACACGAGCGCGCGAATATCTTCGGTCACGCTAAGGGTCTCGAAGAGACCGACGCGGCCACGGAAGCCCGTGCCGTCACACTCCTCGCAGCCTCGCCCTCGGGCCAGCAAGCGCGGGCTGTGCTCTTCGGCCGGCTGTCCGAGCTCGGCGAGCTCTTCGGCCGACGCGTAGTACGTCTCGCGGCACTCGGCGCACACTCGCCTGACGAGGCGCTGTGCGACCACGCAGGTGAGGGCACTGCCGAGCACGCTCGCGTGCACGTTCATGTCTGCCAGTCGACGGATCGCGGAGGCGGCGCTCGGCGCACGAACTCCCGCGAGAACGTGCCGGCCGTCGAGCGCGGCCTGGAGGGCCGAGGCGGCGGTTTCCGAATCACGGAGCTCACCGACGAGGACGGCGTCGGAGTCGGTGGCGAGAAGTGTCCGGAGGCCATCCGCGAACGTGATGTCGTTCGCGGCGTCGACCTCGAGCTGATCCACACCGTCGATCACGCGCTCGACCGGGTCTTCGATTGACGCGACGACGCGGTCGGGCGTTGCGAATGCCTCGAGAGCAGCGTAGAGAGTCGTCGTCGTCCCGCTGCCGACAGGACCGCATACGACGATCGCGCCCGACGGGTTGGCGAGCGCCGACTGGATGGCGGCAGCAGCCTCGCTCGTCAGACCGAGCTCGGTGAGGCCACGGGGGGACCCCGCCTGCTCGCGCGGGAACAAGACAACCTTGTCACCCTGCTTCGTTGGAATGACGTCGACGCGCATGGCGGCGGAGGCCTCGACGCGATCGACGAGTGACTCCATGTCCTCCTTCGCAACGACGCCCAGCTCGCGGACGAGCCCGTCGATCCGCGCACGAACCGTGTGCCACTCGCCTTGGGGGGAGAAGTGGATTGCGGACGCGCCAAGGGCGAGAACCTCGTCGATGGCTGCGTCGAGGTCGTCTGCGGACGCCGCCGGAGTCTCGTCGGCGAACTCCTCGTCGCGTACATCGGGCTCAGCCGGCTCGAATGCGCCAGGCTGCTCGACCTCGACGAGCGCGAACGGCGTTTCGGGCTCGGCCGTCTGGTCGACATCCTCGATCTCTATTGCGTCCTTCACGGGGTCGACCTCGACGAGCGCGAACGAGGTGCCGTGCTCCGTCGTCTGGTCGACATCCGCGGTCTCGACGGCTCCGTCGGCGGGCTCGGCCTCGACGAGCGCGAATGACGTGTCGTGCTCGAACTCAGGGACATGCTCGAACTCAGGGACATGCTCGAACTCAGGGACGTGCTGGCTGAGCTCGTATCGCTCGTTCACCTCAGCGAGAAGCGCGGCGGCAAGCTCGTCCTCGACCACGTCGACCGCTTCGGAAACTTCGCTACCGTCATCGTCCGTCTCGGCGTCGGACCGGTCGTCGGCGAGCTCGAGCTCGGTCGCCCAGCTCGGCCATTCGACACCTTTGTCCTCACTGCCAGGCTCGTCTACTGAAACAACCTCCACGGCGGCAATGGGGTCGTCGGTGGCAATGCGCTCCGCGACGACCTCGGGCACAGCGGCGGTTTCGTCTTCCATCTCCTCGACTTCCTGAACGTTTTGGACGTTGTGGACGGGAGCAAGAGCCTCGAGCTCGAAGCCGGGCATCCCGTTCGACTCGAACACGTCGCTGGGTGCGTCCGCTGCGAGGTGGTCGACGACGAACTCGGGGAGATCCTGGCTGTCGTCGGCGTCGTCATCGACTTCGCCGTGCGTTGTTGGGAGCTCGAACTCGGGGGGATACGCCATCGTGGTCTCGATCGCGACCGTCGCTTCCTGCGGCTCGAGCTCCTCGCTTGCCACTGGGGTGTGGCCCATTTCGATGAGCGCCTCGATCGCATCCGGCGACGCAACCACGAACGTGAGCGGCACGCCGAGTGCGTCCTGGAGCTCGTCCGAGTAGTAGACGTTGGTCGGGTCCGCGATCGCGACGTCGAGCGAGCCGTCGTAGTGCGTCGCGATGGGAACGGCCGGGAACGCTCGTGCGACCTCTCGCGGAAGGAGAGCGACCACGGCTGGTTCGACGTCACGGGTCTCGAGCTCCACGTACGGGAGCTCGTACTGCTCTGCGATGAGTCGAGCGACGACGGCCGCGGTCACGAAGCCACAGTCGACCACGATCTCGCCGAGCCGCCAACTCGTGGACTGGCTCTGTTGCATGAGGGCTCGATCGAGCTCTTCTTCGGTCATGAGCCCTTCGCGCACGAGTAGAGCTCCGAGAGGGGGCCCGTGATGCGTGAGCGCTGCGGGTTCGACGTTCGCGTCGTCCGCTGCCGTCTCCGCCTCGGGCGACTTCTCGGAATGCAGTGGGACGACGACGCCTTGCCAGTCATCGTCGGGAGGCGGGTCGGCGACAGACGTGATCACGGGAGAGCGATCATGGACGAAGGCGACAGCTGTCTCGAACGCGCTGGGGCCGACGACGGCGAAGGTGAGCTGAGATCCGAGAACACGGCGCAGCTCGTCCGAAAAGAGCACGGTTGCCGGGTCGGCGATGGCCACGAGATACACGCCGTCGACGCTGACGCTCACCGGAAGCGCGGAGAAGCGCCGCGCACCTTCCTCGGTGAGGAGATGAGCGACCTCGACGTCGACGTCGGACGTCTCGAGCTCGATGAACGGAAGCTCGTACTGCTCGGCAACGAGGCGGGCCACCTGTGTCGCCGTGACGACGCCGCGCCTGATGAGGATCTCGCCGAGCCTTCGCCCGGACATGCGCTGGAGGCGATCGTCGCGCTGCTCGGCGAGGATGGCCTCGAGATCCTCTTTCGTGACGAGGCCGTCGCGCATGAGCAAGACCCCGAGTGCGGGCCAAGGATGTTGCGCCGCTTCCATCGCGTGTTCTATCGGCCGATTCGCGCGGATGCTTTACCGCCGCGAGAATCAACGAGTGCGCGTCGTCGTGCAGCGGGTTCTCGAAGCATCCGCGACAGTCGGTGACAACGTCGTCGCTGCGTCCGGCGTGGGCCTGCTCGTCCTGCTGGGCGTGGAGGCCACCGATACAACCGCGACCTCGAGAGCCCTCGCGTACAAGGTCGCACGACTTCGAATCTTCGACAACGATGACGGTCGCTTCGACCGCTCGTTGCTCGACGTCCAGGGCCACGCGCTCGTGGTCAGCCAGTTCACTCTCATCGCCGATAGCAGACGTCAGAAGGGAGCTCGACCCGACTTCTCGAAGGCTGCGCGTCCCGAGGCTGCAGAACCGCTGTACGAACGCTTCTGTGAGGAGTTGCGAGAGCTGGGCGTCCCCGTGCAGACGGGCGTGTTCGGGGCGCGCATGGAGGTCGCGCTCGTGAACGACGGCCCCGTGACGATCATCCTCGACGTAGAGGCTCGGTGATCGTCTACGCGGTCGTCTCGAACGGTCTCCAGACGTGGCGGATCCACGCCCAGCAGCCGACGGCGGTGACCACGAGGAACAGTCCGACGACGCTGGCCTCGCACCTGCGGATCGAGGAGCGCGAGTTGGAGCTCAGGGGCGAGGCGGCTGAACTGAACCGCCGAGGCGATAGGCTCGCCCGAGTGGGTTGGTGGGCGTGGCTGAACTTCGTCCTGACCGTCCTGCTGGTGGTCGGGGCGGTAGCCCTGCTCTGGGCTCGCCGATACAAGCGTCGCGAGCGGGAGGCTGCGCGTCGCAAACGGGAGCGGCGGCTCGCAGACTGGCAGTTCATCGAGTGGCCGGAGATGCCGCAGACCCTCCCAAAGCCGGGGACGACTCGACTCGACGGGGCGTTGGCGTACGAGCTCGAGGGGAGCGACGAGTTCGAGGAGCTGCGCCAGTTCTTCGGCGGCTACTTCCATCAAGACTGGCATGACGAATTCGACGATGAGGACGATGCCGTTCGGGGCTACGTGGAAGGCCACGCCCACCTGCCGGAGGACGTCGTGGAGTTGCTTCACGGGATGGACAAGCTCCTTGCGTTCGGTCTGAGTGACGATGACCTGCAACGAGCGCTTGATGCGCTTGGCTCGGAGTACTACGCCTTTACTGATACGAACCTCTGGCTTCGCAACCTGCGCGCGAAGGTGCTCGTGGAGGCGAAGGGCGACTGAGCGCAGGCGGGCGATCCGAGCTCTCTCTCGTGAACGACGGTCACGTCACGATCGTGCTCGAAGCCTGAGCTTTTTGGGGTACGACCGGGTAGGCGGTGCTATCCTTCCTTCACCACATTTCACCGGTTTGGAGAAATGGGCGCCAGGCGCCCATTTTTTATGAGGGAGCGAATGACAGCGACCTACGTACGGGAACGAACGTTGCATGAGGAGATCGCGCCGGCGGTTGAGCAGCGCATACCCGGTGTCGAGGTTCTCGCGGTCGAGCTTCTGTCGCCGAGCCGGTTCTGTGTGTATCTGGATCATCCCGAAGGTGTCGACCACGCGCTCTGCGAACGTGTGACGCGAGTCCTCGACGCGTACCGGGCCGATTACACCATCGACGTGTCCTCGCCAGGACCGGAACGCCCACTGCGAAAGCCGACGCACTTCGCGGCCGCAGTCGGGCGACGGGTCTCTGTGCGCACCGAGGTCGAGATCGACGGACGAAGCCGAATCAGCGGCGTCATTTCGAGCGTCGCGGAGGATGAAGTCACCGTCGAGACCGCGGAGGCGAAATCGCTGCGAATCCCGTACGACGTAATCGTGCGTGGCAATCTGATCGACGAGGGGTTGACGACATGAGCCAAGAGATCATCGAAGGCATTCAGACGATCGAGAAGGAGAAGGGGATCGACGAGGGGATCCTCATCACCGCTCTCGAGGACGCGCTGAAGGCCGCGTACAAGAAAACGCCGGGTGCAACGCGCCATGCCGAGGTCAAGCTCGATTCCGACGGCGAGTTTCGCGTGTACGGAATCCAGATTCCCGAAGACATCGAGGTGCGGCTGGTCGAGGACGCGCGCGAAGCGCGAATCCTGGAGCTCGAGCAGGTCGAGGAGGAGACGGGCGAACGTCAGCACACCTTGATCGCGGACGAGGATCTCGAGCTCGACTGGTCTCAGGTC
>JBOHAY010000012.1:0-3017 GCA_050697935.1 Gaiellaceae bacterium
CCACTGCGGCGTTGTCACGAAGCCGATGTTGACGCCGTTCACGAGGATGTTGTCCTTCGCCACCTCCATGGCGAGCGCCTTCGTGAAGGAGTTGCCGGCGGCCCGGTTCACCGACGTCGCGAAGAACGCGGGGTCGGGATAGCGGGAGTAGACCGAGCCGATGTTGACAACGCGACCGCCGCCCGCGTCGCGCATATAGGAGAGCACCTCGCGCGAGCAGCGGATCAGTGAAAAGAGCTTCACGTCGAGATCGGCGATCCAGTTCTGGTCGGAGAGCGACTCGAAGTTGCCAGGGTGCGCGCCGCCGGCGTTGTTGACGAGGAAGTCGACTCCACCGAGCTCCTCTGCGGAGCGCGCAACGAAGTCGCGTACCTGCTCGGGATCGGTGACGTCGGCCTGCTGCGCGTAGACCACACCACCACCCGAGCGCAGCTCCTCGGCTGCGGCAAGGACTTCGTCTTCGCTGCGTGAGCAGATCGAGACGTGGGCGCCTTCGCTCACGAGCTCGCGAGCGATCGCCGCACCGAGCCCCTTCGATCCTCCGGTGACGAGCGCTCGGCGGCCGTCGAGCCCGAGGTTCACGTGCGCCGGAGGTACGCGTCGGACCCGTCGAGCCAGTCCTGTCGCGGCGGGGAGAAGATGTCGACGTCCAAGGTCGTCTCCAGCGCTTCCGCCTTGTGCGGGAGCTGAGAGGGGATGTGGAGCACCTCTCCGGCCGCGACATCCACGACCTCCGACTCGTCCTCGCCGAGCCAGAACCGCAGGACACCTTCGACGATCCAGGTCAGTTGCTCGTTCTCGTGCGAGTGCCGAGGAACGATGGACCCCTTCTCCAGATACACGTGCGCCAGCATCATCCGGTCGCCCGAGATGAGCCGTCGAGAGATCTCCGGACTCAGTTCTTCCTTTGGCAGGTCCTCCCAGCGGTAATGCGTTGTTCCCAGGTTGCTCACGTCCTCACTCTCCTTGGCTCAGGCGGTCATGAGCGACGCGAGCCGCTCTATTCCATCGTCGATCTCTGCTTCGCCGATCATGCTGAAAGAGAGCCGTACGTTGTCGGCGCCGCGGCCGTCAGGGAAAAACAGCGTGCCCGGCACGATGCCGACGCCTCGCTCGGCCGCGCGCGGCACGAGCTCAACCGAGTCGGCGCCGTCGGGAAGCGTCACCCACGAGAAGAAGCCGCCCTCGGGCCGCGTCCACCGAGCTCCCTCCGGCATCCAGCGCTCGAGTGCCGCCAGCAAGCGTTCGCACTTGCGCTGGTAGAGGGCGCGCGACAGCACGAGCTGCTCGTCGAGCCAACCGCGGCGAAGCGATTCCTCGAAGAGCCGCTGTCCTAGTGCGCCCGCGCACTGGTCGGTGTTCTGCTTGGCGGAGACGAGCCGGGCCGCGATGTCAGCCGGGCCAACCGCCCAGCCGAGCCGGACGCCGGGGAAGAGCGTCTTCGACGTCGTTCCGGTCTGCACGACGACGTCCGGCGCGAGGGTCCAGAGACTAGGGATCGACTCGCCGGAAAAGCGGAGCTCACGGTAGGCCACGTCCTCGATGATCAGGAATCCGTAGCGGCGTGCCAGTTCGACCAGCAGCGAGCGCCGCTCGACGGTGAGGCTGACGCCGGCCGGGTTCTGGTGGTCGGGGATGCTGTAGACGAGCTTCGGGCGTAGCCCACCTGCGAGACGGCGCTCCAGATCTTCCACGTCGAGCCCGTGCTCGTCCATCGGGACGGCGACGAGTGTTGCCTCGAAGCTTCGGAACGCCTGGATCGAGCCCAGATAGGTAGGGGCCTCGACGACGACGAGGTCGCCGGGGTCGATGAACGACTTGGCGACCAGCTCGAGCGCCTCGATGGCGCCGCTCGTGATCAGCAGCTCGTCGTCTGCGGGGCGGCGGCCTTGCAGCAGCTCGAGTCGGCCTGCGAGAGCATCGAGTGGCCCGGCCAGGCCACGTGTTGGAGCGTATTGGAACGCCGTCGTCTCCCCCGAGGCCGCGAACTCCTGCAGCAGCGTCGAGACGCGCTCGCGTGGAAACGTCTCCGGGTCGGGGAAACCGCCTGCGAAGGAGATGATGTCGGGCATGCCGAGGAACGCAAGAACGGATGCGATTCCCTCGCCGACTTCACCCCGCGATCGCGCAGCGACCAGAGCGTCCCAGCGCCCGATCTCGGAAGTCGCCGTCACGCGGCCAATCCTAGGCCCTGCCCGCGGGAATCGCTCACGTCCTCCGGAAACGATGACTTCTGCTGCGCGGGCCGGTCAGTAAGACAATTGATAGCACGGCCTACACCGTTGATCCGCGCGTAGACGCGTACATCGCTGCGCTGCCGGACTGGCAGCAGGTCATCTGCCGTGAGGTCCGCGATCTGATCCATGCGGCCGACCCGGAAGTGGCGGAGACCGTCAAGTTCACCAACCGGCCGTACTTCGTGCTGCATGGCAACATCTGCGCGCTGCTCGCGGCGAAGGATCACGTCAACGTCTTTCTCTACGACGGGGCGATCGTCCCCGATCCCGAGAGGATCATCACCGGAGGGCACGAGAACGAGACCGCCCGCACCGTGGCGATCCGTCAGGGCGAGACCATCAACGCGTCCGCGCTTACTGCGATGTTCCAGCAGATCATCGCCAACAACAGGGCCGGCGGCTGGCGAAAGGTCAAACGCGAGAACTGAGAGGAGAGCGATGCGAGCCTTCACCCTCGAGCGCTTCGACGTCCAGCCCGGCCTGCGAACGGATTTCCCCGAGCCTCAGGTCGGCGACAACGAGCTGCTTGTGCGGGTGCACGCCTCCTCGGTCAATCCCGTCGACGTCTTCATTGCGGCGGGGGGGTTGAAGGAGATGGCCGAGTATGAGTTCCCAGTCATCCTCGGCCGCGACTTCGCCGGGGTCGTCGCGCAGGTCGGGTCCGGCGTCAGCCGCTACCGGGTCGGCGACGAGGTCTTCGGCTTCCTCCTTCATGCCAACCCGACTGTGCACGACGGGAGCTGGGCGGAGCTGATCGCCGTGCCCGAAGACCTCCAGGTC
>JBOHAY010000013.1:0-2610 GCA_050697935.1 Gaiellaceae bacterium
GGGGCCACGAGGTAGTAGCACGGCATCCCGTAGCGGTACGAGAGCGGGAGGTCGCACTCCCCCACCTCCGCACCGAGGCCACGCGCGCGCTCGAGGGCCTGCTCGAAGGCCGCGCGCACACCCGGCTCGATGGCGTCAAGAGACTCGACCTGCGTGGGCACGGCGAGGCGCACACCTGCGAGCGAGTCGCCTTCGGGCAGCTGCACGGCCTCCGGGAGCTCCGCCGTGGTGGAGTCGAGCGGATCGCGACCCGCGATGATCGAGTACAGGAGCGCCACGTCGCGCACCGTCTTTGCGACGGGCCCGATCTGGTCGAGGCTCGAGGCGAAGGCGACGACCCCGAACCGCGACACCGTTCCGTACGTCGGCCGCAGTCCGACGTTCCCGCAGAGGGCCGACGGCTGCTTGATCGAGCCGCCCGTGTCGGAGCCGAGGCCCCAGGGCGCCAGACCTGCCGACACTGCCGCTGCAGTCCCGCCGCCCGAGCCGCCCGGAACCCGAGTCGGGTCCCACGGGTTCCGAGACGGTCCCCAGGCCGAGTTCTCGGTCGAGGAGCCCATCGCGAACTCGTCCGTGTTCGTCTTGCCGAGGAGGCTCAACCCCGCCGCCTTGCACCGCGCCGCCACGGTCGCGTCGAACACAGGTGTGTAGCCGGAGAGGATCTTCGATCCCGCGGTCGTCTCGACGCCCTTCGTCGAGATCACGTCCTTGAGCGCGATCGGAATGCTCGCGCCCTCGGCGTGCTCGACGGTACGCAGGTACGCATGTAGCTCGCGGTCGCGATCGCCAATCGCCTCGAGATACGCGGCGTGGAGCTCCCCAGGTGAGACCTCTCCGCGCTCCACGAGCCCGAGCGCATCCTCTGCTGTCAACCGCAGCGTGTCGACGACGGGAGCCATCAGGCGGTTGGCGGCACGCGGAAGAGGTCGCCGTCGCGGGCGGGCGCGTTCGCGAATACGTCGTCCAGCGAGAGCGAAGCGCGCGGCTCGTCCTCGTCCCAGACGTTCACGAGGTCGAGTGGGTGCGACGTGGGCGGCACGTCGGAGAGATCGAGCTCGGCGACGATGCCGACCGCCTCGAGAATCGCGTCGAGCTCGACCGTGAGCCGCTCGACCTCGTCGTCGGTCAGCGCTAGCCGCGCCAGCCGCGCGACATGACGGACTTCGTCTCGGGATATCGCCATGGGATGATCCTCTCAAACGGACGGGCTCCCTCTCGGGAGCCCGCCGCTACTTGTATGTGCGTCCGGTCAGCTCGCTGCTGCCGAGACGTTCGCGGCCTGGGCACCCTTAGGACCCTGGACGACCTCGAACTCCACACGCTGGCCTTCGGTGAGGGTCTTGAAGCCGTCCATCGTGATCGCGGAGAAGTGGACGAACACGTCGTCGCCACCCTCGCGCTCGATGAAGCCGTAGCCCTTCTCGTTCGAAAACCACTTGACGGTGCCCTGCTCCACGTACGTCCTCCTACAACATGGCGCCGCCCGTTACGGCTGACGCCGATGGCTTGAACGCGCGAACCGTAGCGCCTAGGAACCGGGCAATGCAACTCCGGAACGGCGATGTTGCGCAGCCGTCAACGTGTTGCGCAGAAGCAGTGCGATTGTCATCGGCCCCACGCCGCCCGGAACCGGGGTCATGAGGCCCGCCACGTCGAAGACCGCCGTATCGACGTCGCCGACGAGACCTGTGTCCGTTCGGGTGATGCCGACGTCGATCACGGTCGCTCCTGGCTTGACCATCTCGGGCGTAATCATCCCCGGACGGCCGACCGCAGCGACGAGAATGTCGGCTCTACGCGTGTGCTCGGCGAGGTTCCCGGTGCGCGAGTGACAGATGGTTACCGTCGCATGCTCAGCGAGCAGGAGCATGGCCATCGGCTTGCCGACGATCTCGCTGCGCCCGACGACGACAGCCTCCTTCCCCTTCAGCTCGACCCCGTGCTCGGCGAGCATCACCATGACACCCGAGGGAGTTGCAGGGACGAGGAACGGCTCGCCGAGGAAGAGAAGCCCAGCATTCTGGGGGTGGAAGCCGTCGACGTCCTTGGCGGGATCGACCGAGCGCAGCACCTTCGGCTCGTCCATGTGCTCCGGGAGCGGCAGCTGCACGAGGATCCCGTCCACGTCGTCGTCGGCGTTCAGCTCGGCGATGAGATCGAGGATCTCGATCTCGGGCGTGTCGGACGCGAAACGATGGTCTCGAGACTCGATTCCGGCCTCGTGCGAGGCTTTGTGCTTCGAGCCGACGTACACGTGCGAGGCCGGGTCGTCCCCGACGAGTACGGTCGCGAGACACACGGGCGCCCCGTAGGAGCGGACGTCCTCTGCCACCCGTGCACGCACCTTGAGCGCGAGCGCCTTCCCGTCGATCCAAGCTGCGGTCATTCGGTGCAAACCCTACTCACGACAAATCTGTGATCGAAGATCTTCCACGATTCCACCCGAGACGAGCTCAGGCTGCTATCAATCGATGTAACCAGAGACTTGGAGGGGGAGATGACGGTCTGGTTCACGCGCATCTACGTGGCGACGCTCAGACTTCGCGAAGCGCTCCGCGAGTACTGGAAGCGCATTGCGGTCGGGGCCTTCTGTGGTTGGCTTCTTTCGAG
>JBOHAY010000014.1:0-7753 GCA_050697935.1 Gaiellaceae bacterium
GCGGCGGCCCGGCCGGAATGAAGGCGGCGGAGACGCTCGCCAAGCGCGGCCACGGCGTGACACTCGTCGAGAAAGAGGAGCGTCTCGGCGGACAGGTCGAACTGATCCTGAAGACGCCGGGGCGCGAAGAGTTCGGCTGGATCACGCGCGACCTCGAGACGCAGATGCGAAAGGCAGGCGTAGACGTGCGCCTGTCGACCGAAGCGACGACCGACCTCGTGAGAGAGCTCACCCCCGACTGTGTCATCGTCGCCTCGGGCGCGGTCCCTTCGCGGAGCGGCTTCTCGAGTGTCAACCCGCTCGTGGACGAGCTGCCCGGCGTACGCCAGGAGAACGTACTCACGGTCTGGGATCTGCTCCTCGAATTGCGACCAGCCGGGGACCGCGTCGTCGTGCTCGACGACGACGGCTCGCGGTACGCCGCCGGCGTGACCGAGGTGCTCCTCGACCGCGGCGCCCGCGTCGAGCTCGTCAGCCGCTGGAACGCGCTCTTCCCCTCCACGCTCTACAACCTCGACATGGCGCTCCTCTATAACCGCCTGCTCGGAAAGGGGCTCACCTACCGGCTGAACGCGTGGGCGAAGGGCATCGAAGGCGACCGCGTCGTTATCTTCAACCTCTATACCGGCGCCGAGGAGGAGATCACCGGTGTTGACACGGTCGTGCTCGCGACCGGCCCAATAGCGAACGACGACCTCTACTTCACGCTCAAGGGCGATTTGGAGAACCTGCACCGGATCGGGGACTGCGTGGCCCCGCGCAAGCTCGACCACGCGATCTACGAGGGATACCTCGCCGGCAGCGAGCTCTGGTCGCCCGATGAGCGCTACATCTACGAGGGCGAGCTCGAGCGCTGGGAGGACGCGGTCGTGGCCTGAGCTGCGATCCGTGGCGCCGCGAGGGCCTGCATCACAAGATAGAGAGCAGCGCTCACCCCTACGCCCCAGACGACTTTGATCCAGCTCGACGGCACGGCGTAGTAGACACCGACGCCGACGACTACGGCGGCGATAGCGGGCAGACTCACTCCCTTCAGATAGCGGTAGCGCCCCCGAGAGTCGAAGAGCGCCTCGACCTCGATCCGCTGGCGCTGCACGACGAGGTAGTCGGCGAGAACGACGCCTGTGAGCGGAGCGCCGAGGTTTCCCAGGTGCGTGATCCAGTTCTGTGCGTGATTCACGAAGTCGGGGAAGGCAGACAAGGTGACGGCCGCGACGGCGGCGGCGATCGTCGCCCAGAGCCGACCGAGCCGGGGGACCGTGTTCACGACGGACAGTCCCGCGGTGTAGACGTTCGTGATGTTGGCAGCGAGCCCCTGGACGACGATCGCGAGGAGCAGGCAGAGGAGGAGCGCCTCGCTGGAGACGAGGTCGGCGACCGCGACGAAAGGGTTCGTCTCTCCGGTCGCGGCAGCCGCATAGCCGCCGACGAAGGTCGTCACGAAGGCGGCTGCGATCGCGGAGACGGCGAGCCCGATCCGCATGTCGCGGCGTGTGGGCGTGTAGCGGCAGAAGTCCGCGACATTGCCGACGAGCGTGAGGGAGGCGCCGCACATGACGGTCACGTATGTGGCGAACCCCACCCAGGTCAGATGTTGATCCGGCGACTCGAAGACCCGGGAAGCCGCATAGTCGGGGTCGTCAGTCGCGAGGAAGAGCGCGACCAGGATCCCGCTGAAGGCGAGCGAGACCGGAAGGACGACACGGAGCAGCCACCGCATCACGTCGAAGCCGAGTACGGCGAACGTTGCGTGAACGGTCGCGAAGACAAGCGCGAGCGGGACGAGGGGCAGTCGATTTCCCGTCATCGCGTCGACGATCGCCTGAGCACCGAGCCCGGCCGTGAGAGCCTGGGCAGCGAACCAGTAGGTCGCCGCGATCACTCGGTAGGGCGACGAGAGCAGACGCGCGCCCCAGAAGCCGAGGTGCGCCCGCATCGCCACCTGGCCGGTGAGCCCGTAGTCCACCCCTGGCTGCGCCACGACGATGAGGAGCCCGTAGGCGAGCGCCTGGCCCGCAACCATCGCTGCGACGGCCCACCAGAGCGGTAGCCCGCCGTCGACGACCGCGAATGCGCCGAGCACGTACATCACCGGGTTCAGGAAGAACGTGAAGTTGATCGCGAAGAGGTCGCGCCAGCCCGTGGTGCGGAGCTCCGCGGGGATCGGCTCGACGCCGAACTCCTCGACGGCCGGCGGCATGTAGTCAGGTCGCCCGGCTGTGGCGCTTGAAGAAGTCGACGACGACACGGTTGTGCTCCTCGGACCCGTCGAAGATCGTCGAGTGGTTCGATCCTGAGACGACGTGCTTCTCGGCGTTCGGGATCCCCTTGTAGATCGCCTCCTGGCCCGCGCCGTTCGGCCCCTGATCCCACGGCGTCATCAGATCCTCGTCCCCGCCGAGTACGAGCGCCGGTGACGTGATTTTTGGAAGCCACGAGGTCAGGTCCGTGTCGCACATCGCTTGGCAGGCGGCCGTAAAGACCTCGATTCGGTTGGAGTCGCGGAGGATCTGCTGGATCAGATCGGTGAGCTCCTCCGCGTTCTGCTCCTCCAGGAAGCGCTTCGAGAGCGCTTGCCAGGTGATCAGCTCCGCGAGGAGGCGGCTGCCGGGCCCGTCGGCGTCCATGCGCGCGATGTCGATCCAATTCTTGAAGATGAGGCGCCCGGTCACACCGAGCTTCGCCGCAGCACAGTTGATGACGACGGATGTGGTCCGATCCGGGTACTTGCCGGCGAAGGCGATCGCGATCATGCCGCCCATCGAGGTGCCATGGATATGGGCCTCTTCGATCTCGAGAGCATCCAGTAGCCCGGCCAGGTCGTCCGCCCAGACCTCCATGTCGTAGTGCTGAACCGGGCGGTCGGACTGCCCGTAGCCGCGCATGTCGTAGTCGATCACCTGGAAGTGCTTGGACAGCTCCGGGGTCGCCGGGTCGAAGTTGAAGTGACCGAATCCCGCTCCGTGGATCTGCGCTACGGGCTCACCCTCCCCCGAGATCCGGTACCAGAGGTTGACGCCGTTGACCGCGACTTTCCCTTCCATGGTCCTCCCTCCTAGCCTCGCTGGACCGTGATCTCGACTTGCTCCGGTGCAAGCGCGAAGAGCTCCGCCGGGAACTCCCGCTGCGTTCGCGCACGTTTCGGCACGAGCCTGCGCAGGAGCGAGAAGCGAGCTGGACTGACATCGAACGGGTAGGGGTCGATGGTCATGCGCCAGGGCTCGAGCGGCACGAGCCGGTAGTCGCCAATCTCCCACGGCTCGCCGTTCTCGACGTCTCGCATGCAGAAGTAGAGCGAGAGCCGGTCGTAGAGCTGAAGCCGGTGGTAATCGGTCCAGCGCTCCTCGTCCGAATGGCCAGTCGAGGCGAGCCGACCGGGGTGAGAGGCTTCCTGCTCGGCAACGAACTCCTCGACCTGCTCGGCGACCTCGGGGGCACGCGTGAGCGAGAGGGCGAGGTCGGTGCCGTACCGCTGCCGGTAGATACCCGCGCCGTGCATCGAGACGAGGAGGCCGGCGTACGGGTCCTGGTCCGAGACAGCCGCGATGCAGGCGCGATAGAAGGTGAGGTGCGCCGGCACTCCGACGTCGAGGAAGTTGATCGGCTTTCCGGTCTCGGGCTCGACCAGCGGCGCACGTTCCCAGACCGCCCAGCCGTCGTCGTGGCGCTCGGTGGCGAGCACGAGGGAGTCATCACGTTCGTCGTGGTCGGCCCACGCACGCGCAAAGGCCGCCGCGAGGTCGGCGTGGTCGGTCTGGAGGACGACTTGCCAGGAGTCGCCGCGGTCGCGGACGATCACGCGCCGAGCCTCTCACGTGCCCAGGGGACGAGGCCGCCGGACGTCTGCAGCTCCAACACGAGTTGCGGGATCGCTTGCGCATGAAACGTCTGGCCGTCCACGTCGACGACGCCCGTGTCGGTGTCGATCCGGACACGGGAGCCGGAGCGCGCCGCCTCCGCTGCGTCCGGGCACTCCAGGATCGGCAACCCGAGATTGACGCAGTTGCGCCGGAAGATACGCGCGAAGCTCTTCCCGACGACACCCTGAACGCCCCAGGCTTTCAGCGCCTGCACCACGTGCTCACGCGAGGAGCCGATGCCGAAGTTGGCGCCCGTGACGATGAGCGCGTCGTCGCCGAGCTCGTCGCGGAGCGAGGGGTCGAAGCCCTCGAAGAGATAGGGCTTCATCTGTGCGGGATCGTCGATGTTGAGGTACGCCCCCGGGTACATGACGTCGGTGTCGAGGTCATCCCCTGCGATGACGACGGCTCGGCCCTCGATGATCACGTGCTGACCCCCGCGAGCACCTCGGCCGGATCGACGATCTCGCCGGCGACAGCTGCGGCCGCGGCGACGTACGCGTTCGCCAGGCAGACCTCGGCTTCGGGCGAGCCCATGCGTCCTTTGAAGTTGCGGTTCGTCGTCGTCAGCGCCCGCTCGCCCGGCCCGAGCACTCCCATGCCTCCGCCGAAGCAGGCGCCGCAGGTCGGCGTCGAGACCATCGCACCTGCCTCGACGAAGAGGTCGAGCAGGCCCTCCTTCAGCGCCTCGCGGTAGATCCGTTGCGTCGCGGGGACGACGATCATTCGGCAGTCCCGGTGCACGGTGTGCCCACGCAGGATCTCCGCCGTCTGGCCGAGGTCGGTCATCGTTCCGTTCGAGCAGTTGCCGATGTAGACCTGGTCGATCTTCATGCCGGTCACGTCCGCGACGGGGACGACGTTACCCGGCAGGTGTGGGAGCGCGACCAGTGGGGAGAGCTCGTCCAGGTCGATGCGCAAGCTGCGCGCGAACTCGGCGTCCGGGTCGGAATGCTCCGGCGCCCAGGACCTGTCGGTACGGCCTTCCAGATACTCGGCCGCCTTGTCGTCGGCCGGGAAGAATCCCGTCTCCGCTCCGGCCTCGACGGCCATGTTGGCTACGGCGAGCCGCTCGTCGATCGAGAGCGCCTCGGCCCCTTCGCCGACGAACTCGAGCGCCGCGTTCGTCCCGCCTCCGACTCCGATCTCGCCGATGACCGCCAGGATCAGATCCTTGCCGGTGACGAACAGCTGCTTCTCGCCCACGAACTCGACCCGGATCGTGTCCGGGACCGCCTGCCAGAACTCGCCAAAAGCGAGGCAAGCCGCGATGTCGGTCGAGCCGAGGCCCGTGCCGAAAGCGCCCAGCGCGCCGTACGTGCACGTGTGCGAGTCGCCAGCGGCGATCACCGATCCGGGAACGACCCAACCCTCCTCGCAGAGAAGGGTGTGCTCGATGCCGCCGCGCCCTTGCCCGTAGAACGTCACGCCGTGCTCGTCCGACCACTCCTTGAGTCGCCTTTGGAGCTCCGCCGAGCGGGCGTCCTTCGCCGGCATGAAGTGGTCGGCGACCATGACGACCTTGCCCGGGTCGAAGACTTTTGTCGCCCCCATCTTCTCCATCGCGCGAAAGGCGACCGGGCCCGAGATGTCGTTCGCCATCACGACGTCGCAGCGCACCATGACGACATCTCCCGGGCGGACGTCCTCCGCTTCGGTGTGGGCGAGCAGGATCTTCTCAGCGAGCGTGTGCGGCAACGAGCCCCTCCAAGTGCTCGATGACCTCGGCCAAGGAAACCACGTCTGCGTACTTCGCGTCGAGGTCGTAGAGGTTTGCGGCGTGCGCGTCCGGGTTCCGGTCCCCGACCGCCTCTCGCGGCACTATCGGCCGGTAGCCGTACTGGAGTGCATCGACGGCCGTGGCCCGCACGCACCCCGATGTCGACGCGCCCGTCACGATCAAGCTGTCGCATGTCTTTGCAGCGAGGAGGCTCGACAGCGCCGTGCCGAAGAACGCCGACGCGAACAGCTTGTTCAGCACAGGCTCGTCTTGCCGGGGGGCGATGCGCGGGTCGATCTCCACCCAGCGGCTCCCTGCCTCGAGCGTGAGCAACGCGGGCACCTTGTCGATGAACGCGGCCGCCGTACGCTTGTCTTCCTCTGTGTACGACACCGTCGTGAAGACGATCGGAATCTCCGCTCGTCGCGCCTCCTCGAGCAGCTGGCGAATCGCGGTGACGACGTCCTCGAGGTCGCAGACGAGCGGCGAGGCCGGATCGGTGAACCCGCGATTGACGTCGACCACGACGAGCGCGGGCCTCGTCCCGAAGCCTGCCCTGCCGTGAAAGCCTTCTTGCGCCATTTCCCCTCTAGACGGAGTCCCCTGCGCGAACGCGGGCCAGGGCGTCCTCTCCGGACTCGAGCGGCGCCCACCGCAGCGGCCTTGCCGGGGTCGGCGGCTCGAGACCGGTCTCCGCCTTGCAGTTCGAGATTACGTCTTCGAGCGGGGCGCCGAAGTCGAACGCGGGTGCATCGCCCCGCTCGGTGCGCTGCCGCTCGCGATCGGCCTCGGTGGCTGCCTCGTCGACCGACCCGTCGTCTGCGATGACGACGCCGTAGCCCTCCTGAGCCCAGACCCGGCTGACGAGACCGAACGAGACGTCGCGGGCCACGGTCTCCGCCGGCCGCTCGAGCCGGTCCTTCCAGCCGCCGCCGCCGGCCGTGCGGTACACGAGCATGTCGCCGGCTTCGACCATCACGTTGTCGCACTTCGACGGCAAGACCTCTTCCGTTCCGTCTGCTCGACGGAGGAGCTTCGTGGAGCGCTGTCCGGGAAGCCCGCCAAGCACGCCCCACGGCGGAGTCAACCAGCGGTCGTCGTGGATCGAGACCTCGCCTGGCTCCAGGTACACATAACGCTTCTCCACGCCGTTGCCACCCCGGTGCAAGCCGGGCCCTCCAGAGTCGGTGACGGTCGTGTAGCCGTCGATCCGCAACGGGTAGTACGCCTCGAGGTACTCGGTCGGGATGTTCTCGAACAACGGCCACCACGAGTGGCCGTCCATCCCGTCGCCGATCGGTCGGCCCGGGATGCCCCCGTAGAGGATCTCCATCGAGTAGAAGAAGTCGCCCTCTCCGTCCCAGCCCGAGTACAGCATGTACGGGCTCGTGCCATAGCCGGCCGCTGTGTTCAGCTCCGGCGCCTGCTTGCAGAGTGCGCCGCCCAGCACGTCGAACTGCCGGGTGAGTGCGTGCGTGCGGCATCCCAGCGCCGCGGGATAGTGCGGGTTGAGAAGCGACCCTTTCGGCATCACGACGTGCAGCAGCGGGTAGAAACCGTCGTTGAAGAGGATTTGGGGGTCGTTGACCATGATCAGGTAGACCCCGATGAACATCTTGAACATGCCCTCGGAGAGGTAGAAGTTGATCGGTCCGAGGGCCTGGGGGTCGGTTCCCGACCAGTCGAAGAAGGCATGCTCGCCCTCCCGCCAGATCGTCAGCTGCATCTTGAACGGGCCGTTGCCGAGGCCGTCGTCGTCGACCCAATCGACGAACGTCTGCGGCTCCTCGGGGATGGCGACCGAGATCAGAAACTTCATCGCGTTGTACGTGCGATCGAGCAACGCTTGCAGCGCGGCCAGGTACGTCTCCTTGCCGAAGCGGTCGCAGAGCTCGATCACGCGCTTCTCGCCGGCGCGACAGCCCGCGACGATCGCGAACAGGTCGGCGCGGTTCATCTCCGGTAGGCGAACGTTGTTGAAGATCAGCTTGAGGACGTCGTCCGCAGGGACGCCGCGCTCGATGATCTTGAGCGGCGGGATGATGATCCCCTCCTCGAAGATCGTTCGCGCGCCGGTCGGCAGTGAGCCGGGTAGCGGGCCGCCCGCGTCCATCTGGTGGCCGAACTGGCTCGACCAGCCCACGAGCTCGTCCTCGTAGAAGATCGGCACGAG
>JBOHAY010000015.1:0-3281 GCA_050697935.1 Gaiellaceae bacterium
CCGACCGTGCTCACGACCGTGACCACGGCGAGGATCGATCGGATCTGGGGATCACTCCACACGAACGCAAAGGCGCGGCGGAGGCCGTCGATCACGCGTGCAGACGGATCTCGCTCGACCGGGTGGAGCTCGTCGGCGCGCACGATTGCGAGCGCGGTCAGTACCGCGAGGAAGCTGAACGCATTGATGACGAAGCAGATGCCGGTTCCGGCCGCCGCGATGATCAGTCCCGCGATCGCCGGCCCGATGATCCGTGAGCCGTTGAAGAGGCCGGTGTTGAGCGCCACCGCGTTCGGCAGCTCGCGCCGCCCGACGAGCTGGAACGTGAGCGACTGCCGGCCCGGCGCGTCGAACGCGAGAGCGATGCCGCCGAGCGCGGCGAGCACGTAGACGATCGCGAGCGTTGCCGTTCCAGTCAGCGTCACGACGGCGAGCGCGATCGATATCACCATCGCCGCTGCCTGCGTTCCCATGACGAGCTTGCGTGTCTCGAAGCGGTCGGCGACGACGCCGGCGGCCAGGCTGAAGATCGTGAACGGCACGAAGCGCCAGAACGCGAGAGCGCCGACAGCGAGCGGAGAGCCGGAGAGCTCGAGCACGAGCCACGCGAGCGCGACGTTCTGCATCCAGGTTCCGGCGAGCGAGACGAGCTGACCGGTGAAGAAGATCCGGTAGTTGCGGTGCCGTCTGAGGCTGCGGAACGTACGCGCTCGAAGCGCAAAGGCGATCGTCGTCACGCGTCGTCTCCGAGCAGCCGCTGCAGAGCCGGTAGCGCACTCTCGATCGCTGTCAGCTCACTGGCCTCGAGCGTCCCCAACCGGTCAGTCAGCCAGGTGGTGCGCCGTGCGCGCACTCGCCTGAGAAGACGGACGCCCTCATCGGTGAGCCGAAGGCCTACGCGCCGCCGATCTTCATTCGACCGAACTCGTTCGATCAACCCGGCGCGTTCGAGGCGATCGACGTGGCCGGAGAGAGCCGGGGGAGAGATGCCCTCCTCCGCAGCAAGCTCTGCGAGCGAAAGCCCAGGGCTTCGCCGCACGAGCCAGAGCAGCGTTGCCTGCCGCGCAGTGATTCCGAGCTGCTCAGTCTCCCTACGGAGCTCGCGGGCGAGCCGCAGAAGTACGGGGCGGAGCTCTGAAGCAACGAGATCCGAGCTAAGAGTAACCTCACTAATCATTAACGTAGCTAAGTATAGCTAGGACATCTGCGGGCGCGTCGGCCCCGTATCGTTCGAAGTGTGAGCGATCCTCTCCCGAGCACGCGCCTGGAGGGTGATGCAGTGCTCGCCGACGACCTCGCCCGCGAGCTGCTCGGAGCGCGGCTCGTCGGCGTCCTCGCCACGTTCGATCGGGCGCATGGGATTCACGCCGTTCCGATGTGGTACGCGGTCATCGAGAACAGGATCCTGCTCGCGACGGGTTCACGCAGTCGCAAGGTTCGGAACCTGGAGCTCGACCCGCGCGCGACCCTCGTGGTGCACGACTCTCGCCCGGGCTACGAGGTGTGCGGTGTGTCCATCGCGGGGACGATCGAGATTCTGCGAGGGCTCGAGGCGCAAACCCTCGTCGATCGCGTTCACGGACGATACGTTGCCGATGGTGCCGGCGAGAATGCGGCAGTTCGCGCGTTCCTCATCTCGGACGACGTCGCACTGCGGTTGCGTCCGATCGCAGCGCTGACCTGGGATGAGCGGCCGAGTGCTGCCAGCGCGGCGTTGCGCGCACGAGGCGAGGCGTTTCCGCTGGTCACGACTGATCCCCGATAGCCCGGATCCCCTCGACCGAGTGAACCTCCAGAAGGGTCATTGACCGGAGAACGTGCGCTTCTACGGTGCGAGCGATGGACCGCCGTCGCACTCTCGTCCTCGTGCTGCTCGCGATCCCGCTCGTATGTGCTCCCATCGGCCTCGCGGTAGGCAAGCCCTCCGAGACGCTCGAGGGCACGCTTCGAACATGGCATGGAGACACGTTTGCGACGCCGGTCGGCGTTGGGGCGGGCGTCGACACGACGGTCGCAGGCGTCGTTCCTCTCGAGGCGGCGGATCCTTCCGTGCACGCACTCGCCGGGAAGAAGGTACGCGCCAAGGGCGAACGCCGGAACGGCGTCTTCGCGGCGACTGGTGGCGTGCAGGCTGCAGGCGAAGCCACGGCCGCCGCTGTAACCGGAACCAAGAGCGTCGCGGTTCTCCTGTTCAACTTCTCGAACAACACGGCGCAGCCCTGGACGACCTCCGCCGTTCGGGGCGTCGTCTTCGACAACGCGAACTCGGTCGACGAGTACTACCGCGACGCCTCGTACGGACAGCTCGCTCTGAGTGGCGACGTCTTCGGCTGGTACACGATCGACTCGTCGAATGCCGGGTGCGCGTACACGACCTGGGCGAACGAGGCGCGTGCAAAGGCAAGCGCAGCCGGTGTCTCACTCTCGAGCTACCAGTACATCGTCTATGCCTTCCCGCAGGCGTCGAGTTGCGGCTGGGCGGGGCTCGCCTACCTCCCCGGGACCGGAAGCTGGATCAACGGCGCGATGACGTTGCGGGTCGTCGGCCACGAGCTCGGACATAACTTTGGCGTCCACCATGCGAGCACGCTCGCATGCTCGAACGGCGGCTCCCCATCGACGTTCACCGGGATCTGTACCCAGAGCGAGTACGGCGATCCGTTCACGGTCATGGGAAGCGCGCAGACCCGGCACCACAACAACTGGCACCGAGCGCAGCTCGGCTGGATCGCGGACACCCAGACGGTCTCGACGAGCGGCACGTACCTGCTCACACCCGCCGAGCTCACGGGAACGCCGCGGATACTGCGCGTCGCGCGCGGAGACGGCACATATCTCAACCTCGAGTTCCGGCAGCCGTGGGGGATCTTCGACAACTACTCGTCGGGCGACGCGGTGGTGAACGGCGTGTCCTTGAGGGTCGCGCCGTCGACGTCGAGCCTGGTTCAGTCGAAGCTCGTCGATGCGAATCCGAGCACGGCGACGTTCTCCGACGCGGCTCTCGGAGTCGGGACGAGCGTTGTCGATCCGCTGACCGGCGTCACGATCGCCACGGTCTCCGTCGGCCCGGCTGGGGCGTCGGTCTTCATCCAGTTCGGGGCCGACGGGCAGGCGCCCACCGCCCCGGGCTCGCTGAGCGCGGCGCCGTCGAGCTCTACCACCGTTCAGCTCAGCTGGACTGCCGCGACCGACAACGTCGGTGTCGCGGGGTACCGAGTGTATCTCAACGGTATCCAGGTCGGTACGACGACCATGCTCGCGTACTCCGACACGGGCCTCCA
>JBOHAY010000016.1:0-4134 GCA_050697935.1 Gaiellaceae bacterium
GCCGCGCTCGGCACCGCGCTCCGGCTCACGCGGAAGCCGACAGAAGCCCGGGAGCCGCTCCGCCAGGCGCTCGAGCTCGCCGAGATCTCCGGCGCCACGGCACTCGTGGCGAGCACCAAGACCGAGATCTACGCCACTGGCGCCCGACCCCGAACAAGCGCGCTCAGTGGTGTCGGCTCGCTGACCGCGAGCGAGCGCCGAGTGGCCGATCTCGCCTCCGACGGGTTCACCAACCGCGACATCGCGCAGACGCTCTACGTGACGCCGAAAACGGTGGAAGTGCACCTGAGCAACGCGTACCGCAAGCTCGGCATCGGCTCCCGCCGCGAGCTCCCGGTTGCTCTCGCAGGCTCGGTTTGACCCGTCGTCGACCAGGCAAGGTCGATTGTGCCTGCTGCCCGTTTGCTGCCTGTAGCCAGGGGCGATCCCCGGTCAAGGCTTCGAGAGACGGGAGCGACGGGACTCGAACCCGCGACCTCCGGCGTGACAGGCCGGCGTTCTAACCAACTGAACTACGCCCCCTGGGCCGGGGAAGTGTAGCCGCGCGGCAGGGATCGGAGGCCGCGACACGTAGCCTCACTGCATCGTGTCCACCGCCGACTGGGTCGTCATCGGCGTCGTCGCCGTCTCCGGGCTCTACGGAGTCGCGACGGGCTTTCTTCGCGGGGCTTTCTCGCTCGCGGGCTTCGCGCTTGGCGCGTACCTCGGCGCTCGGCTCGCTCCACAGATCCTGAGCGACGCGTCTCCGTACGTCCCGGTCGTCGCGCTCGGTGGTGCGATCCTCCTCGGTGCCGTCATGCGGGGCCTCGCCGCATTGCTGGCGGGTGTCCTTCGCACGAGCATCGGCGTGATCCCGGGCATGCGCCTGCTCGACCGGTTCGCCGGGCTCGTCCTCGGCGTAGTCGCCGGCGTTTTTCTCTGCTGGGCGATCGGCGCCGTCCTTCTCTACCTGCCGGGCGAGACCGACCTTCGCCGCTCGGTGCAGCGCTCGACGATCCTTTCCGAGATCAACGACGTCTTCCCGCCCGAGCGGCTGTTGGAGGAGCTCGAGCGCGTCGACCCGATCGGCGTGTTTCTTGGGCCGCCGGCGATCGTGGCGCCGCCCGAGAAGGGGCTCGCAAAGGATCCCGACGTCGTCCGCGCGTCCAAGAGCGTCGTGCGCGTGACGGGGATCGCATGCGGGCTCGGCGTCGAGGGCTCGGGGTGGGTCGCGGCACGTGGGCTCGTCGTGACAAACGCCCACGTCGTCGCCGGGATTGCAGAGCCGCGTGTCGACACGGCCGAAGGCAGGGCCTTCGCTGCTGCAGTCGTTGCCTTCGACGTCACGAACGACCTCGCCGTTCTGCGCGTCCCGGGCCTCGGGGCTAGCCCGCTTTCTCCCACGCCGCCCGAGCGCGGCGCCGGGGTTGCGCTCGTCGGCTACCCGAGGAACGGCCCACTTACTCGAACTCCGGGCCGGCTCGGCGGAACGGCGGACGTCCTCAGTCAGGACGCCTACGGGCGCGGCCCGGTGAAGCGTCAGATCACGACGATCCGCGGTCTCGTCGAGCCGGGAAGCTCGGGCGGCCCCGGCATCGATGCTCAAGGGCGCGTGCGAACGACGGTGTTCGCTCGTCGCCAGGGCGAGCGCGGAGGGTACGGAATCCCCGCCGAGCTCGTTCGGGCGGCTCTTCGTGAGGTTGGGGCGAGGCCGGTACCCGCGACTGACTGCGCGCGGTAGACAGAGGGCGAGGCAAGCCTTGCGGTTACGCGAAAAGATCGAGGGCTGCGTGCGGCTGCCGGAACGGCGGGATGACGTAGACGCCGGCGGCACGTTCGCGCGACGCCTCGAGCAGCTCGCGCGCGAGAGCGAGGCCGGTCTCCGCGGCGTTCGAGCCCGCGTCTCGTAGGCGAGCCTGGACGTGCTCCGGCACGACGATGCCCGGCACCTCGTTGTGGAGCCGAAGCGCGAGTGAGTAACTGCGGACGTAGAAGATCCCGACGAGCAGCGGGATCGGGCACGAACCTCCGAGCCGCTCGACGAAGGCGTCGAGGTACGACAGGTCGAAGAGCACCTGGGTCATCGCGAACCGCGCCCCTGCCTCGAGCTTCTTCTCGAACCGCTCGAGCTCGAAGTCGAGGTCGTCTGCCGCCGGGTTCACGGCAACTCCGAGGAAGAACGAGGTCGGCGCGTCGATCTCGCGGCCGTTGAAGTCCTCCCCGACGTTCATTCGCGTGATCACTTGCGAGAGCCCGATCGAGTCGACCTCGTACACACCGCGAGCACCCGGGTAGTCGCCGGCCTCGGGTGGGTCGCCCGTCACTGCCAGCACGTTGCGGATTCCCTCAGCGTGCGCGCCGAGCAGCATCGACTCGAGCCCTGCGATGGACGAGTCGCGCGGAGTGAGATGAGGGATCGTCTCCAGGCCTACCACCCGCTCGATCGTCGCGGAGGCGATCAGGCCGCTCATGCGGGCGCGGGCACGCGGGTTGTCGTTCACGTCGACGACGTCGACCGCGCCGGACTGCTTGAGGGTCTGTGCAAGATCGAGCATCGCCTGCGCGTTGCCCCCGCGAGGCGGATCGATCTCGACGGAGACGACGAATTCGCCCGCGCCGAGTTTTCGCTGGAGCAGTGTCTCGGCCTCGGGCTCAGCGGGCGCGACGGCGATCTCTCGCGCACGCATGACGAGGCGGGCGCTGGGCACGCGCTGCTCGTCGACGGCGCGCCGGATAGCTGCGATCTCGGTCGGCGTCGTCCCGCAACAACCGCCGATGATGCGCGCCCCGAGCTCGCGCGCGTGCGCGGCGAAGTCCGCGAAGTATTCGGGGGTGGCGTGAGGGAAGATGACTCGCTGGCCCGCGAGGCTCGCGAGGCCCACGTTCGGGAGGACCGCTAGCGGCTTCGCCGTCTTCATCCTCTGGATGGCGCGAAGGGCCGCTTGCAGCCCGAGGCCGTGATTCGCCCCGATTGCCGCGATGTCGTACTGTGCGAGCGCGGTGGCAGCCTGCTCTGCGGAGACGCCACCGAGCGTGTGTGCGTCCTCGTCGAACGTGAGGAGCGCGACGATCGGCAAGGCGGAGACCTGGCGCACCGTCGTGATCGCGGTGGTGAGCTCGTCGAGGTCGTAGAACGTCTCGACCATGAACAGGTCGACCCCGCGCCCTTCCAGGAGCTGCGCTTGCTCCGCGAAGACTGCGCGTCGCTCTTCTCCGGAGCCCCCGACCTCGCCGAGCGGGCCGATCGACCCTGCGATGAAGACGTCTCGCCCGGAAACCTCGCGAGCGTCGCGGGCGAGCTTCACGGCTGCTTCGTTGATCGCGACGACGTCGTCCTCGAGGAAGTGCTCGGCGAGCCTGCGCCTGTTCGCGCCGAAGGTGTTCGTCTCGATGAGCTCGGCGCCTGCGCGGATGAAGCCGAGGTGCAGCGAGAGCACGCTCTCCGGCGCCCGCATGTTGGCCTCTTCGGGACAACGGAGCCGCGAGACGGCGCTCGAGATGAGCGTCCCCATGCCGCCGTCTCCCACGATCGGCGGCCCCTGCGCGAGCCGCTCGAGGAACCGGTTGGACATCCGCGCCAGTCTAGAGGGCTCCGAAATGGCTGGAAACCACGCCCCAGCTGCGAAGCGGCCTCCTCCAGTGGCTTGTCGCGCCACTGGAATCTGGCGCAAGCAGAACCCGGTCTTGCGTGCTCGAGGGAGGTCAAGCGGGCTCGTCAACACAGTCCGGGGGATCGGTCAAGCGCTGTCGGGTGACGCTCGCCGTGGGGGGATCGCGGATAGTGCGGATCACTCACAACGGGCGACGATGCGGCGGCCGCCTGTGTGAGGTTCAGTGAGGGGTGAAGAGCGGTTCCTCCGGCGGAGGGGCCTGCCGGGGACGGTGAGCGGGGGCTTGGCGGCACCCCGCTCCGGTCCTCTCTCGAGGCTCAAGAAGCCGAGATGTCATGCCGATAGCGAGAGCGACTCCCGGCTGGGGACTGACGGCAATCAGCCAAGGCCTGGAGCTTCCGAGAAAGGGGCGGCGGACGACGCCGCCCTTTCTCGTGCGCAAGATCAAGATTCGCTGGCGCGAATCTTGATCGCGCAAGACCCCTAAAGGCGGCCGCTTCGCGACCGCTATCGCTGTGCTCGCACAATCGCGCTGTGGACGATG
>JBOHAY010000017.1:0-6475 GCA_050697935.1 Gaiellaceae bacterium
GGGCGGTGGTGAGCATTCGCTAGCGCACCGCCACGAAGACGACGACGAGGACGCAGACGGCGAACGCGATCGCGAGCGCGTATGTGCGAAGGAGCCCGGACTGCACCCGGGCGAGCCCTCCTCCGACCTGGATCGTCCCGGAGCCGATCTCGTCCATCGAGCGCTCGATCACCGGCTCCTCGACGTTTCGCCGAAGCGCGACCGAGATCGCGACGGCGGGTCGATAGAACAGCGCGTCGTAGAGCTCGTCGAAGTAGAGCTTCTGCTCGAGCACGCGCCAGAGCTCGGCGTTGGTCACGAGCTGGCGGCCCGCCCGGAACGCCCGTCGCGCGAGGTATAGGCCGATCAGTCCGAGCGTCACCGCGATCGCGCTCGTCCCGTAGTCCTGCGCGACGGTCGGCTCGACGAGCGGGTGAGCCGTCTCGTCGATCCAGTGCAGGAAGGGCTCCCAGACACCCGGGATGGCAACGAGCCCGCCGATGGTTGCGAGCACGGTGAGGACTCCCACTGGGACGAGCATCGAGAGCGGTCCTTCACCGTGCTCCTCGTGGGCGTGCTCGCGCGCGAAAGCGCTCTGCTCGCCGCGGAAGACTGTGTAGTAGAGCCGGAATGCGTACGCGCCGGTGAGAAACGCTCCCGCGAGACCGGCGACGTAAAGCGTCCAGCCGAGTGTTCCGCCCGTGGCGAGAGCGGACGAGAGGATCCCATCCTTCGACCAGAAGCCGGCGAAGATGGGAATCCCGGCGAGCGAGAGCGCTCCTGCGAGAAACGCGATGTGCGTTCGCGGCATGACGTCCTTGAGTCCGCCCATTCTCCGGATGTCCTGCTCCCCGCCGAGGTGGTGAATGACGAGGCCGGCGGACATGAAGAGGAGCGCCTTGAAAAAGGCGTGCGTCATCAGGTGGAAGATCGCGTAGCCGTAGGCGCCGACCCCTGCGGCCATGAACATGTAGCCGATCTGGGACATCGTCGAGTAGGCGATGACGCGCTTGATGTCCCACTGCACCAGCGCGACGACCCCGGCCACGAGCAGCGTGACCATGCCGAGGATCGCAGCGAGGTGCTGAACGTCGGGGGCGGCCTCGAAGACCGGGCTCGCGCGCACGAGCAGATAGACGCCCGCCGTCACCATCGTCGCTGCGTGGATGAGCGCGGACACGGGCGTCGGGCCCTCCATCGCGTCCGGAAGCCAGGTGTGGAGGGGGATCTGCGCCGACTTCGCGACGGCGCCGCCGAGGAGCCCGAGCGCGACGAGGTTCACAGTCGTAGACGACATCGAGCCGACGTCCTCGAATACCCCGGCGAACTCGAGCGTCCCGGCCTCCCAGATGAGCAAGACGCACGCGAGGGCGAACGTCGCGTCGCCGATCGCATTCATCACGAAGGCCTTCTTGGCTGCGGCAACCGCCTCCGGGCGGTGGTGCCAGAAACCGATCAGGAGGTACGACGCAAGGCCAACCAGGCCCCAGCCCACGAGGAGAAGCAGGAAGTTCCCCGCCTCGACGAGCATGAGCATCGAGAAGACGAAGAGGGACATGTACGCGAAGTACCGGCGCTCCTCGTTGTCGCCGGCCAGGTAGCCCATCGAGTACCAGACGATCAGCCCGCCGACTCCGGAGACGATCAGCATCATCACGCTCGACAGGGTGTCGAGCTGGATCTGAAAGCCGACCTCGAAATCGCCGGCGGCAAGCCATGTATAGGCGGTGGAGACTCGCTCGCGATCCTCCGGGTCAGCGGCCCAGAGCCCGAAGAACGCGATGAGCGCGCCCCCGAACGCGATGAACGTCGTCAGCGTCGAGATCCAGCCGGCCGTACGCCGCGAGATGCGCTGACCCGCGAGCGTGATCGCGAACGCTCCGGCGAGCGGTGCGAGCAGACAGATCCAGCCGCCGGCGATCATGGGTGGTCTCTCCGGTGACGGCGGTGCCTTCTGGCCGTCGAAAACCGAGCAGGCCAAAGACGGAGGGAGCGTTCGTATCGAATAGATACGGGCGCGACTGAGGACGCCGGCATGCGAAGGTTTGCAGGCGGCCAGAGGGTGCCAGTTGTTGCCGGAGAGACCACTTAGCCTCTGAGTGCGCTCGCCTGGTCGACGTCGAGCACGAGACGGCGCCGCGCCATCGCCACGATCAGGCCGAGACCGATGGCGACCTCTGCCGCCGCGACGGCCATCACCGAGAGGGCGAAGATCTGCCCCGCCAAGTCACCGTGCTGACGCGCGAACGCGATGAGCGTGAGATTGGCTGCGTTCAGCATGATCTCGAGCGAAAGCAGGACGATCAGCGGGCTTCGTCGCATCATCACGCCGAGGGCGCCGATCCCGAACAGCATCGCCGCGACGATCAAGTACCAGCCGAGGTCTGGTCCGTCCACCTACGCCAGCTCACTCTCGGGAGGCATGGGTAGGTGCGAGGCTTGCCTCGCCCTCGACTGCTGCGCCGGATCGGGCGACGCAAGCGTCGCCGCTACGCCAATCATTCCGCGACCTCCTTCTCCGGCGTCGTCCCGAGCACGACGCCGCCGATCGCCGCGACGAGCAGCACGATCGACGTGATCTCGAAGGCGAGCAGGTGGTCGGTGAGGAAGAGCTCGCCGATCTCAGCCGGGCTTCCGAACGAGTCCGACACGTTGGCCGGTTCTTGCAGGCTGTCGCCCCACGCGAGCCCGAGGACGACCAGCACCTCGACGAACAACGCCGCCGCGGCGATCACGGCGGCAGTACGTACGAGCGGCGGCCCTCCTGCCCACGGCGCGTCCGCGCGACCGCCGAGGTAGGCGACGACGAAGAGGAACATGACCATGACCGCCCCCGCGTAGACCAGCACCTGGGCCGCTGCGAGGAACTCTGCAGCGACCAGGAGGTAGAGAACGGCGAGCGAGGCGAGGTTGCCAATGAGAGCGAGCGCCGAGAAGAAGGGGTTGGTGACGCTCACGACCGCGATCCCGCTTGCGAGGCAGCCTCCGGCGGCGAGGAACCAGATGATCCAGACGAGGACGTTGCCCATCACTCACCGCAGACCAGAATCCGCTCGCGCGGAATCTGCTCGCTCGAAATCCCTAAGGGCGTCCGCTTCGCGGCGGCCGCTGTGTCGGTGGTGATCCCGGTCACGTCTAACTCCTGGTCTTGTAGGCGGGTTCAGGAGTGTCGAACTGCTCGCGGTCGGCGACCGGCACGCGCTTGATCGGTTCGGCGAGGAGCATGTCCTTGGTGTAGATGAGGTCGTCGCGCGAGTACTCGGCGATCTCGAACTCGTTGCCGAGTGTGATGGCATCGAACGGGCATGCGAGCTCGCAGTAGCCGCAGAAGATGCAGCGGCTCAGGTTGATCTCGTAGATCCGCGCGTAGCGCTCGCCTGCCGAGACGCGGTTCTCCGCGGTGTTCTCCTCGGCGACCACGCGAATGCAGTCGGCCGGGCAGGCAGCCGCGCACAGCGAGCAGCCGACGCACTTCTCGAGCCCGTTCTCGTGCTTCCAGAGCCGATGCCGTCCGCGAAAGCGCGGGTACACCGGCCGCTTGTACTCGGGGTACTGCTGGGTGATCGGCTTGCGGAAGATCTGGCGGAACGTGACGGCGAAGCCCTTCAAGGTGCCGAGCGGCTGCGGGCTCATCGCCGATCACCGTCCGGGCGTAGGGGCGAGGCTTGCCTCGCCCTCGCCGTTTCGCGCGCGGAGGGCGACGCAAGCGTCGCCCCTACTACGGCCGCGGTCACAGCGCTACCACCACGATCGCCGTCACGATGGCGTTCAGGATCGCGATCGGCAGGAGGACCTTCCAGCCGAAGCGCATCAGCTGGTCGTAGCGGAGCCTCGGCAGGGTCGTCCGCATCCAGATGAACAGGAAGAGGAGCAGGACAAGCTTCCCGATGAACCAGAGCGGGCCGGCCCAGGTGGCGCCGTCCCAGCCCGGGCCGTGCCAGCCTCCGAGGAAGAGCGTCACACAGAGCCCCGACAGCGTGATCAGGTTGATGTACTCGGACATCGAATAGAGGCCGAAGCGCATCCCGCCGTACTCGGTGTGGTAGCCGGCGACGAGCTCCTGCTCGGCCTCCGGGAGGTCGAAGGGCGCGCGAGCGGTCTCTGCGGTGCCCGCGAGGAAGAACACGACGAGCCCCACGAACTGGGGTACGGCGTACCAGACGGTGTCGGACTGAGCCGCGACGATCTCGGTGAGCGAGAGCGACTTGGCCATGATCACGACGCCCAGGACAGACAGCGCCAGCGAGACCTCGTACGAGACGAGCTGAGCACACGTGCGCATGGAGCCGAGGAGCGCGTACTTCGAGTCGGACGACCAGCCGCCGATGATGAACCCGTAGACCCCGACGGAGCCGATGGCGAAGATCAGGATCAGGGCGATGTCGATGTCGGCGACCTGACCCGGGATGTAGACGCCGCCGATCTCCCAGCCAGGCCCGAACGGGATCACCGAGAAGGTCGTGAGCGCCGTGAAACACGCCAGGAACGGCCCGAGGACGTACAGCCAGTCGATCGCCGCGGTCGGCTGGAAGCTCTCCTTGTTGAGCAGCTTGAGGAGATCCGCGATCGGCTGTAGCAGGCCGTAAGGGCCCGCACGGTTCGGCCCGTAGCGGAGCTGCATCCGCCCCATGATCTTTCGCTCCGCCAGCGTGAGGTACGCGAACGTGACCATCACGAGGTTGATGATCACCACGGCCTGGATGAGGCTCACATACCACTCGACGGTCATTTCTCGTCCTTCGGCCGAGAAATGACCAGGTGCACAACCATCCGAGCCGTCATTCGACCACCTCTGTCTTGGACCTGGTGGTTTCGCGCAGCGAAACCACCTCTACGGCCGCGTGCAGGTCGGCGGCGTGCTCGTCGGCGATGCGCGCGACGCCCTCGATCAGCCGGCGATTCACGCGCGCAGTGAGCTCGACGGACGTTCCATTCGAGCGGACGAGGACGGCGTCACCCGAGGCGATCCCGCGCCGTTTGGCATCGGCGGCTGCCAGCTCGACCTCGGTCTCCGGTCGCTGGAAGTCGAGCTGGGCGACACGCTCGACTGCCGGTCCCGTGAACAGCGATCGAGTGCGCTGCAATCGCAGCGTGCCGTCGGTCGGCTCGTACGACGAAGCGGCGACCGTCGACGAGCTCGCCGGGGTCGGTGCCTCGTACGCATGGCGAGCGGGAAGGGGGGCATGGAGGCCGAGGTCGTCGAGCGAGAGGTCGCGGAAGAGGTGCCCGGCCAGCTCCGCGAACACTCCGGCTGCCTGTGGTGCGAGCTCGATGTCGAAGCGGGCCGCGAGCTTCGCGATCCACGCAAGCTCGTCCGGACAAGGCGGCAGCACGGCGCGGCGAAGTCGCTGCACGCGACCCTCGAGGTTCATCGTCGTACCGTCACGCTCGAGCGCAGCAGTCGACGGAAGGATCAGGTCAGCCCAGCCCCCCGCGAGCTCGTGGAACATGGTGAGGACGATGACGCGCCCGGCTTGCTCGGCGAGCGCACGCACGCTCGGATCGGCTGCAGCGTCGTCGCCCGAGACGATCAGCAACTTGATCGGCTCTGGATTCGCTTCGTCAGCGTCCGCTGATGCCGCCCACGCAGCTGCGGCGCCGAGCGCGTTGGCGGTCCCCGGAAGGTGGAAGGCACCGGAGGCCGGCTTGTCACCGAGCCCGAGCTCGTGCGCCAGCTCGGCGAGCCGGGCCCCTCCTCCTCCGCCAGGCCCGGACCAAACGAGAATCGCTCGCTCGGCCGCCCTCAGCTTCTTCCCGAGAGGGCTACGGGGCGTCGCGAGCTCCTGACAGAGCGCGGCTGCGCCCCCCGGCTCCGTCGCGACATCGCCTGCGGGAGAGCACACGACGACCTCGCCGCCCTTCCGCCGTGCCTCCTTGATCCAGAGGTCGACGATCGGTGCGCGCTCCACGACCGGGTCGTCACCGACCACGACGACGATCTCGGCGTCCCCGATTGCGCTGAGCGGTAGGCGGAAGGCGTCGAGAGCAGTGGACGTGGCCTCGGGCATGACGGCCGAATGTGCGCCGAGCCCACCGCGGAGAAGCCGGCCCAGCGCGTACGCGAGCTCGGTCGTCTCCGATCCCGAGAGCGCAGTGACGATCGCACCGTCGGCCTCCCTGAGCATCTCCTCTGCGGCATCGAGCGAGCCGTCCCAGGTGATCTCCTCGAGCCCCTTCTTCCCGCGGAGAAGCGGCGTCGTGATCCGGTCGTCAGCGCGGAGGTGCGGGTACGTGAAGCGACCCTTGTCGCACAGCCAACCGCGGTCGATCTCGGGGTGGTTGCGGGAGAGGATGCGCTTGACCTTCCCTTCGCGGATCGTCGCCGAGACGTTGCAGCCGACAGGGCAGGCGGTGCACACCGTCGGCACGCTCTGGATGTCCCACGGCCGAGCCTCGAAGCGGTAGAGCGTCGAGGTGAGCGCGCCGACGGGGCAGAGCTCGATCACGTTCCCCGAGAACGGCGAGCGGTAGGCCTCGTCTTCGAACGTCGCGATCT
>JBOHAY010000018.1:0-5072 GCA_050697935.1 Gaiellaceae bacterium
CCCTAAAGCGCGGCCGCTTCGCGGCCTCGTCGCTGCGGATGGATACCCGTCACGGCAGCTCGATCGCGAACAGATCGTTCCCCGCGAGCCCGAACAGGCTCCCGTCGAAGATGAGTGAGAACGAGGCACACGCTGTCGTCGTGCCCGGAGTGGGCGAGTTGCAGGAGAACACGTCCTCGTCGGCGCCCGACAGGTTCGCGACACCGAACGAGTTCCTGGTCGAGAGATAGATGTTGCCGCCGGCATCGAGAGCTACGCCGTCTATGTCCTCGCCCGAGGTCGTGAGCCCGACGTCGCTTCCGTTGAAGTACATCTCCCACAGGCCCGTGCCCGGAGTGAACGCGAGCACGTCCTTGTCCCCTCCGGTGACCGTGCCGACGCTGACTGCGCCGGCCGTGGAGATCAGAAGCTGCCCGCCGTGGACCTCGAACGCGTCGACGTCCTCACCCGAGGCCGTCAGCCCGGCATTTCCTCCGTCGAAGTACATCGACCACGTGCCCGTCGACGTCATGCCCCGCACGCCCGGGGAGAGCGCGATCACGTCCTCGTCCTGGCCGGACAGCCCCGGAACCGAGTACGAGCCCACGGTGGAGACGAGGATGCTCCCACCTGGGAGGACTGCCAGGGCATCGATGTTCTCGGTGCTCGACTCGAGCCCGACATCGCTCCCGTCGAGGAGGAGGCTGAAGCTCGACCCGTTGAAGGCGACGATGTCCTGAGGGGTGACGGCTACGCCGTTGAGCGTCTGCGCCGTCCCGGCCGAGAAGTACAGCGTCGCCGCGCTGACGGTGACGGTGACCTCGTCGAAGCTCGTGAGGGCACCGTCGAACGCGCTCAAGTGGAGCACGTAGGTGCCGGTGTCGGAGAACGTGGCGGTCGTGTCCACGGCGTTCACGTCTCCGAACGTGACGGTGCCGGGGCCGCTCGTCTCAGACCAGGTCGTGGTCAGCGGGCCTGGCTGCCCGTCGTCCGTCACGGTTGCGTCGAGGGCCGCGCTCGCAGGCAGGGCGATCGTCTGGTCGAGACCAGCATTCACCGACGGTGCTTGGTTCGATCCGGCCGGATTGACGGTGATCGTGACGGTGTCAGTTGTCGTCAACGCGCTGTCCGTCGCTTCGAGCTGGAGGACGTAGGTGCCGTTGGTCGAGAACGTGGCCGTGGTGTCGACCGCGTTCGCATTCCCGAAGGTGACTGTGCCTGGGCCGCTCACCTCGGTCCAGTTCGTGGTCACGGTTGCCGGCGGGTTCGGCAGGTTGTCGTCTGTGACGGTGCCGTTGAGGCTGGCGCTTGCAGGCAGCACGATCGTCTGGTTGGGGCCTGCATCGACGACTGGCGGGGCGTTCACAGGCGGCCCGGTCGAGGGCGCGGTGAACTCGAAGATCTTTCCGTCGATGATCCTGGGATCGTTGTTGTTGTCGATCTCGCGATCGCACCAGTAGAAGCGCATCGCTCCGGACCCGTCGCTCGCCGGTGCGTAGGCGAGGCCGGCGGGTCTGTGGTCGATGGCGCTCGAGACATCGATGGTCTTCAGCAGCGCACCGCCGGTCGTGACCTCGATGATGATCGGCCCGCTCTGGCGGTTCGAGAGCACGAAGAGCGTGTTGCTGGCGGCGTTGTACTCGACGGTCTCGGGATCGGCCACGCCGAAGGCCTGCACGTCGAAGTGGCCGAGCAGCGTGCCGTTGGTCTCGTAGTGGTAGATCTCGGCACCGACTCCGTCGGCCACCCACAGCCGGTTCTCGGACGTGTCGTAGGCGATTCCCTCCGGGTCGCCGTTCGAGTTCCCGTTGGCCGTGGTGCTGAACGACGTGAAGGTGTCGTCGGGCGTCCCGATATTGCCGTCGCCTCCGGGGTTCAGGTTGTACACCTTCTTGCCGCCGTCTTCGGTGACGAAGAAGTGCTCGGTGCCTGGTTGCCACGTCACCCCGACCGGCTCTTGTGTCATGGGAACGGACGTCGGCGCGACCTTCGAGATGTTCGCCGTGTCGACCACGTGCCCGGTCCGGGTCATCTCCCAAACGTTGACACCCTGGAAGTGGGTGATCCCGTTGACGGTCTCCTCGACCTCTCCGTCGACCATGACGAGCGTGTCGCGCGGAGCGGGCAGGTAGGTGAGCCCGGAGGGATCGGGGCTGGGCGGAGTTCCGGGAGGCGAGAACGCGGCCGTGTCGATCGTGTTCTTCAGCTCCGCGACGAAGTCGATCGCCGCGATCGCCACGAGCGGGACCAGCGACACCTCCATGATCTGTCCCGAGCTCTTGACGCTGCCGCTGTCAGCGACGTACACGCTCTGCTGGCCGGGATCGTCGGTCGGATCGCCGCTGGGAGCGAAGGTCATCCCCTCCGGGTTGGTCAGTTCCAGGCCGGACAGGTCGCGGGTGGCGACCACCTCGCCGGTCGTCGTCAGCTCCACCAGACTCCGCGCGCTGCGAAGTTGAAAGTGGCCGGACAGTGGGTCAATAGCCAGGCCTCGGACGCCGCCGAGGCCGCTCGGCCGCAGGTCGATCTCGGTGATCAGCGCACGATCGAAGCCGCCGTCGGCTGCCGGCTCGACGCGCAGGAGCCGCGGCTGGGCTGCGTCCAGAATGAACGCAGTCCCACTCGGATCGACGGTCATCCCCTGCGGGTCTTGCAGATCGAGGCGGAGAGCATCGCGGCGCACGAGAGTGCGGGAGTCGAGATCGCCGTTGGCATCCGTTCGCACCTCGAGCAGCCGGTTCGCGCTGTCGAGCAGGAGGAGGCGGCCGCCGCGCGCGTCGAAAGCCACGTTCACCGGATCCTTCACCGCGGCCGCGATCCGCGCCGAGCCCGCCCGATCCGAGACCGGCGAGAGTGCAAACGGCGTCAGCCTGACGACATCAGTGTCGGCGGCCGCGCCGCCCTGACGCGCGCCCACGACGTGGAACGACTTCGTGTCGGCCGCGAAAGCCAGGCCTACCGGTGACGCGACGCCGATTCGGTCCACCTCGAGTACTTGGGCCTGCCGGAGCGTCGAGCCACCCGATGTGGTCGCGTCGGGCGCTGCGGATGCCGTCACGGTGAAGAAGACCGAGACGAGAAACGCCAGGACGAGCCCGTGCCCGGCGAACCGCATGGTTGGCCATCCGCCTGTGCTGCGAGCGATCTTCCCCAAGGTCAACTCCCCCTCATCGGTATCACGGCGACGCCAACCGCGTCCCCTGTGTCAGCGTAGTGCGAAACCCTGCGTCCTTCAATCGTCCCATCTTTAGGGCAAATCGATCGCGAATACATCGTTCGCCGCGAGGCCGAAGGCCGACCCGTCGAAGTAGAGCGTCGGCGAGTACGCGCCCGTAGTCACATCGCCGAGCATGGTAGGAGTGAAGACGAAGACGTCCTCGTCGGCGCCGCTGACCCCGGTCACGGCGAAGTTGTTGAGCGTCGACAGGTAGATCTTCCCGGAAGCATCAACGGCCACGGCGTCCACGTCCTCCGCCGAGGTGGTCAGGCCGACGTCCGAGCCGTCGAAGTAGAGCGTGAACGCCCCTGCCGTGACAGCACCGAGCGAGGTCGGTGAGAACTCGAGCAGGTCCTTGTCTTCGCCGGACACGCCAGTGACGGCGACGGCGCCGGTGGTGGAGACAAGGATGTGCCCGTTCGAGAGCAACTCGACCGCGTCGACGTCCTCGCTGCCGGCCGTCAGGAGGACGTCGGAGCCGTCGAAGTAAAGCGAGAACGTTCCCGCGGTGTTCGTCCCGAGCGATGTCGCGGCGAACAGAACGATGTCGGAGTCGTCGACCGTGCCGGCGACTCCTGGCACGGCGCCGGCCACGTCGAAGGAGAGCAGGAGGCTCGTCGAGTCGACCCACGAGAAGGCGTCGATACGAAGAGCCGCGAGGCCGACATCGGAGCCGTCAAAAGCGAGGCCAAAGCTCGCCCCGTCGAAGAAGACGACGTCCTCGTTCTCGGCGGTGACCGTTCCGACGGTCGCGAGGTCCGCAAGTGAGAAGTAGAGCGGTGAGCCCGATGCGGCCGTGCTGACGGTGACGACGAGCTCGTCGACACTCGTGAGCTCGCCGTCGAAGGCCGTGAGGCGTAGCGTGTAGCTGCCCGCTTGCGGGAACGTGGCCGTCGTGTCGACCGCGCTCGCATCTCCGAAGGAGACAACGCCCGGCCCGCCGACCTGGCTCCAGGTCGTGATGACGGGCACCGGCTGGCCGTCGTCGGTGACGGTGCCGTCCAGGCTGGCGGCCGCCGGCAAGGTGATCGCCTGATCGGGGCCGGCGTTGACCGTCGGCGCCTGATTCCCGCCGGTGGTCCACTCGACGTGGAGCAACGGCGCAGCTGCTGGATTCGAGTCCCACGCCTCTGCGACCCGGCGACCGCTGCCGGTGATGACGAGGACGAGCGAGTTTGAGCTCGTCCAGTTGGCCCGGTTCACGATCTCCTGGATTACGACGGCGAGGTTCGAGGTGCGCTGGTCGAACCCGGTCTCGCCGACGGTCAGCCACGGGCCAGGAGACCAGGAAACGTCCGCGAGCGTCGTCGGCCTCGACAGGATCTTGTTCGTCCCGGAGAACGTCGGCGCATTGTCGGCGGCCTGGCCCTCGATCACGAGCGACGTGGGATTTGCCCACGGCTGGTCCGCCTCGAACTGCACGTACGCATTGGCGATGGTCGAACCCTGGGGAATCGCGATGCCGTTGAAGCGCAGCCCCACTGCGAGATTGTTCTGGGCGTCGTCGATCAGCATGTCGAGATCCGCATTCGCCAGGCGCAGGCTGTTGGTGTCGGTTTCCTCCGCATCGTCCGGGCTCGCGTTGACCCGGACGTCGAGAAACGCGACGCTTCCGGTGCCGGACACCGTCAGAGTCATCTCGTCGAACGTCGTGAACTCACCGTCGTTCGCGGTCAAGCGCAGGAGGTACGTGCCCGCGATGGGCGCGCTGGCGGTCGTATCCACCGCGTTGGCGTTCCCGAAGCTGATCGTGCTCGGGCCGCTGAGCTGGCTCCAGACGCTCGTCACCGGGCTCGGCTGGCTGTCGTCGGAGACCGTCGCGTCGAGGATGGCGTTCGCGGGCAGGACGACCGCTTGGTCGGGGCCGGCGTTGACC
>JBOHAY010000019.1:0-11647 GCA_050697935.1 Gaiellaceae bacterium
CGGTCGATCTCGGGGTGGTTGCGGGAGAGGATGCGCTTGACCTTCCCTTCGCGGATCGTCGCCGAGACGTTGCAGCCGACAGGGCAGGCGGTGCACACCGTCGGCACGTTCTGGATGTCCCACGGCCGAGCCTCGAAGCGGTAGAGCGTCGAGGTGAGCGCGCCGACGGGGCAGAGCTCGATCACGTTCCCCGAGAACGGCGAGCGGTAGGCCTCGTCTTCGAACGTCGCGATCTCCGTACGAGCGCCGCGGTTCCGCGCGATGAGCTGACCGTCTTCGGCGACGTCTTCCGAGAAGCGCGTGCAGCGGTAACAGAGGATGCAGCGCTCGCGGTCGAGCGCGATGAGCGGTGATACCGGGATCGGCTTGTCGACCGTGAGCTTCGGCAGCGTCATGCGCGTGTTTCCAGGCCCGTAGCGGAACGCGAGATCCTGGAGCGGGCATTCGCCGCCCTTGTCGCAGACCGGGCAGTCGAGCGGGTGGTTGACGAGGATGAACTCGAGCGTGGACTCCTGCCCCTCGGCCGCCTTGGCGGACGTCGCGGCCGTGTTGATGACCATTCCCTCGGAGACGGTGAGGGTGCACCCCGCCTGGAGCTTCGGCATTCCCTCGATCTCGATCAGGCACATCCGGCACGCCCCAACGGGCGGTCCGAGACGCGGCTCGTAGCAGAAGACCGGGATCTCGACTCCAGCGGCCTGGGCGGCTTCGACGAGCCCCGTGCCCTTCGGCACCTCGACGGGGCGGTCGTCGATCGTCACGGCGACGAGCTCAGACATGTGCGGCCTCGTGGCTGTGACGCTCGTGCATCGCCGAGGGGGCGAGGATCGCCTCGAGCGACGACTCGCCGTCGAAGGGGCAGCGCCCGAGGTCGATGTGCGCCTGGTACTCGTCGCGGAAGCGGTCGACGTAGCTCAGCACCGCGATCGCGTCGGAGTCACCGAGCGGGCACAGGCACTTGCCCAGGATGCGGTCGCAAACGGAGAGCAGGAGGTCGAGATCGGGCTGCGACGCGCGGCCGCCCTCGATCTTCTGGAGGATCTGGGTGAGCCAGCGTGTTCCCACCCGGCACGGCGTGCACTTTCCGCAGGACTCGTGCTCGTAGAACTGGGAAACCCGGATCCCGAGCTGCACCATGCAGCAGCGCTCGTCGATGACGATAACCCCCGCCGAGCCGATCGAGGAACCCACTTGCACGAGTGACGTGAAGTCGAGAGGCGTGTCGATCTCGGCGCCCGTGAGCACGGACGTCGATGAGCCACCAGGGATGATCGCCTTCAGCTCGCGCCCACCAGGAACGCCACCGCCGACGTCGTAGATCAGCTCGCGCAGCGTGATTCCGTGCGGCAGCTCGTAGTTCCCGGGGTTCACGACGTCTCCCGAGAGGGAAAACACACGCGTCCCGGTCGAGCCCTCGACCCCGAGCTTCGCGTACCTTGTCCCGCCGAGCTCGAGCACCGAGGTCACCGTCGTGATCGACTCCACGTTGTTGACGGCAGTCGGCGCAGCGTAGAGACCGGCAATCGCGGGGAACGGCGGCTTGGTGCGCGGCTGCCCGCGCTTTCCCTCGAGCGACTCGAGGAGCGCGGTCTCCTCGCCGCAGATGTACGCGCCTGCGCCGCGGTGGATGACGACGGTGACACCGCCGAGCAGGTCGGCCGCGCGCATCGCCTCGAGCGAGTCGCGCAGCACCTCGAACTCCTGCTCGTACTCGCCCCTGATGTATACGAACACGTGCTGCGAGGAGATTGCGTGAGCTGCGATGAGGCAGCCCTCGAGGAAGCGGAAGGGGACGCGAAGCATTATCTCGCGGTCCTTGAACGTCCCGGGCTCTGACTCGTCGGCATTGACGACGAGGTAGTGGGGCTTCGCGAGCTGGTCGGGCTTGGGGACGAACGCCCACTTTCGGCCGGTTGGGAAGAACGCGCCTCCGCGCCCTCGCAGCCCCGAGGCCTCAAGCTCGGCGATGACGTCGTCGGGAGCCATCGCGCGCGCTTTCCGCAACGGCGCGAACCCGCCGGCCGCCTCGTAGTCCTCGATACGCGTGACTGCGCCACCATCGGTTCCGGCGAAGACGATCTGCGGGTGCTCAGGCACGGAGCTCCTCGACGATCCCGGGGACGTCGTCTGCCTGCACCCTGAGCCGATGGCGGTTGTCGATCGCGACGACCGTCGCCCACCCGCATCCTCCGAGGCACTCGACCGTGCCGAGCGTGTACGCACCGTCGTCGGAGGTGGAGCCGGCGTCAATGTCCAGCTCGCGCTCGAACGCCTCGACGACCTGCTGCGCACCCGATAGTGCACAGGAGACGTTCGTGCAGACCTCGACAACGGTCCTGCCCATCGGTTCGAGTCGGAACTGGTCGTAGAACGACGCGATCGAGACGCAGTACGCGGGCGTGAGATCGAGGGCATCGGCGACCTCGCGCAGCGCGTCAGGCGGGAGCCAGCCGCGGTGCTCCTCCTGTGCGAGGCGGAGCGCCGGCAGGACCGCCGAAGTCGAGTCGGGGTACTGCTTGCGCAGCCTGCCAATCTCCGTGACGAGTCGGTTGCTCACCCTGTACGGCACCTAGGTGATGTCCGCGAAGCGGGCATCACCTGTCTGCGTCTCCCATGACCGGGTCGAGCGAGCCCGCAACCGCAACGAGATCCGCGATCAGGCAGCCCTGGACGACTGTGGCAGTGGCCTGGAGCGCCGCGAAGCTCGGTGCACGGAACCGAACCCGCCACGGCCGCGCGCTCCCGTCGGACACGAGGTAGCAGCCGGCTTCTCCGCGAGGGGACTCGATCGCGATGTAGACCTCGCCCGCGGGAACAGTGAATCCCTCGGTGACGATCTTGAAGTGGTGGATCAGCGACTCCATCGAGGTGTGCAGCTCGTGGCGCGGCGGGAGGACGACCTTGCGGTCGTCGGCGATCCACGGCTCCCCGTCCATCTCGTCGAGGCGGTCGAGGCACTGTCGGACGATGCGCACCGACTCGCGCATCTCGTCCATGTGCACCTTGTAGCGGTCGTAGACGTCGCCGTTCGGGTACACCGGGACGTCGAACTCGACCTCGTCGTATGCGAGGTAGGGCATGTTCTTCCGCAAGTCCCAGTTCACGCCCGAGGCGCGGAGCATGGGGCCGGACTGTGCGAGGGCGAGTGCATCGTCTGCAGAGAGGAGACCGATGCCCTTCGTCCGCTCGAGCCAGATCGCGTTGCGGTCGAGGATCGCCTCGTACTCGTCGACCGACTTCGGCATCGACTCGCAGAACTTTCGGGCCTCGGCTGTGAAGCCCGGCGGCAGGTCCTCGGCGAGCCCGCCGACCTGGACGTAGCGCGTGTGCATGCGTGTCCCGCCGGCCATCTCGAACAGGTCGAGGATCTGGTCGCGATCGTCGAACGCGTACCAGAAGAGCGAGATCGCCCCGATCTCGAGCGCGGAGGTCCCGAGCCAGACGAGATGCGAGTGGATGCGGTTGAGCTCCGCCATCGCCATGTGTGCCCAAGTCGCCCTTCGCGGGACCTCGATGCCGAGCAGCTTCTCGATAGCGAGGACGTACAGGAGCTCGTTCGCGTGGAAGGAGACGTAGTCGACGCGCGGCGCGTAGGTGACCGACTTCCACCACGACTTCGACTCCATATTCTTCTCGAAACCTGTGTGGAGGTAGCCGATGACGGCGCGGATCCCAGCGACCGTTTCGCCGTCGAGGTCGACGATTAGGCGCAGGACGCCGTGCGTGGACGGGTGGTTCGGCCCGAAGTTGACGGTGAGGATGTCCTCCAGCCGGTGCTTGTCCGAGTCGATCTCGAGGATCGTCGGCACCGGGTGCGGAATGCGGGTGCCCTCGTAGATCCGCGTGGAGGGGAGGACGCTCATGTGCGCTCCTCGCCGGCCACGGCTCCCGGCCAGCCTCTTTCTCGGGGCCCCCAGAAAGTGCGTAGCACTTTCTGGGGCAAGAGCCGGCCTCCGCCGCGGCCTGACGCCGCTCGCGGCACCAGGCTCTCCGGGCCCGTACTCGAGTACTGTGCCCTTCGGCCTGGCACCGCGAGCGACGCCCGAGGAACGCGCATGGAGTCTCGGGTTGACTCGGGGCGTCTCATGCGTCTTCAGTCCTCGTCCGAGAAGCGCACCGGCTCGCCGCCGAGCGGATAGTCCTTGCGCAGAGGATGACCTTCCCAGTCCTCGGTCATGAGGATGCGCACCAGGTTGGGATGGCCTTCGAAGCGAATTCCCATCATGTCCCACGCCTCGCGCTCGAACCAGTCGGCCGCGGGCCAGACGGGTAAGACGCTCGCGACCGGCTCGCCGTCGTCGAGCCAGACCTGCAGCCGCAGGCGCTCGGCATCGTCGCTCACGCGCAAGAGGTGGTAGGAGACCGAGAAGCGCTTCGGCTTCGGCGGCGGAACGTGCGTGAGCCCCTGTGAACCGGGCATGTGGAGATCGCGGCCCGACGCCGTGCCGATGTAGCCCGCGACCTCCTGCTCCCCCCAGCCGAGGTAGTCGGCCGCCGCGATGTCGCTCAGGAAGTTGAACCCGTGCTCGTCACGCAGATGGGTGCAGGCCTCGACGATGCGTGCTGGGTCGACGACGAGCGTGGTCTCACCCAGCGCCTCGCGCGTTTCGACGACGCCCGGGACCCCTGCGTACGCACTCATTCCGCAACCCCCCGGATCTGGTACGCAGGAGGTACGCCGCCGCGGATCTTCTCGTGCAGCCGGATGACGCCTTCCATCAGCGCCTCCGGCCGAGGCGGGCAACCCGGAACGTGGATGTCGACCGGAACGATCTTGTCGACTCCCTGCAAGATCGTGTAGTTGTTGAACATCCCGCCCGAGCTCGCGCATGCGCCCATGGCGATGACCCACTTCGGCTCGAGCATCTGGTCGTACACCTGACGCAGTGGCGCCGCCATCTTGTGGGTCACGCGGCCCGAGATGATCAGCAGGTCGGCCTGTCGGGGTGACGAGCTGAATCGCTCCATGCCAAAGCGCGCGATGTCGTAGCGCGACGAGACGATCGACATCATCTCGATCGCGCAACAGGCGAGCCCGAACGTGTCCGGCCATACCGAGTTGGACTGCGCCCACGCGACGGCTTTCTCGACGGTCGTGAGGAGGAGCGCGTCCTCGATCTCGGCGACCTCGCGCTCGAAGACGCCGGGTCCGCGCTCGGGCCAGAGCACGCGCTCGGACTGCAAGCCGGCTTTCGCGAGAGGGCGATCGCTCACCACCGGCAGCTCACGCTTCAGTGCCAGTTCAAGGCCCCCTTGCGCCAGACGTAGACGTAGGCGACACCCAGGATCGCGACGAAGACGAGCAGCTCACCCAGCCCGAACCAGCCGAGCGCGTCGAGTTGCACTGCGAGTGGGTAGAGGTAGACGATCTCGATGTCGAAGAGGATGAAGAGGATCGCGGTGAGGTAGAAGCTCACCGTGAACCGGCGCTGCTGGCTCGGAGCCTCTTCGGAGACGCCCGATTCGAACGGCAGCATCTTCTGCCGCGTACCCGCAACCGGCCGTCGCGGGACGATGAACGAGGCCGCGATCATGGTCGCGGGAATGACTGCCGCGAAGATGGCGTAGAAGAGGAAGGGCAGCCAGTTCGAAAGCACGGGTAGACCCCCGCATGGACCTCGGACGTCTGTCTCGCGCGAAACCTAGCACTCCCCCTTCAGGCGCACGAAGGGATCCGAAATCCCGCACAGAATGAGCGATACGAGTGTTACAAAGTCGCGGCTGGTATCCCGTACCTCGTCCGCTACCATGAGCCTGTGGCAACCATCGAGCACCCGACCGACACCCTGATCTCCCTCACGCCGGTAGCGGCCGCGAAGATCCGTGAGCTGATGGCCGAGGAGGAGGACGCCGGGACTCTCGTGCTGCGCGTCGCGATCCAGGGCGGCGGCTGCTCGGGGTTCCAGTACGGCCTCGGCTTCGACGCCGGTGCGGCCGAGGGCGACGTCGAGCTCTCACTCGAAGGCATCCCGGTCGTCGTCGATCCATATAGCGCGCCCTACCTGCGCGGCACCACGATCGACTTCCTGAACACGATCCAGGAGGCCGGGTTCAAGATCGACAACCCGAACGCCGTCTCCTCGTGCGGCTGTGGTCACTCTTTCCAGGTGGAGGAGGGCGAAGAGCTCCCTGAAGGCACCGAGCTGGGTGGCTGCGGCTCGGGTTGTTCGCACTGACGCGCATCCGGATCACTCTCTTGAGATCCTCCTGCGAGTGAATTAGGCTCGCGCGGTCAACACGGGAGGATCGCGTGCGAACCGTCTACTGGGTGTGGTCCATGTTCCTGTTCGCCTGCATCATCGTTCAGGTCGGCTTTGCGGGCTACGGTGCCTTCTACGCCGCGAACAAGCTCGACGACGAGGGCTCGACCATCGACGACGAAGTGTTCATGGACGGGTTCGGTCTCCATTCCGGGTTCGGCTATTTCGTCCTTCTCTTCGGGCTCGTGTTCCTGATCATCGGTTTGATCGCAGGCGTCGGGAAGTGGCGGCTCGGGCGCCACGGGCTCCTGTTCTTGCTGCTGTTCATCCAACTCTGGCTCGCCTGGATCGGCTTCGCAGTGCCCTTTCCAGTCGGCTTCCTCCATCCCATCAACGCGCTCTTGATCTCCGTTCTCTCGGGCTGGATCGTCCGGGACGAGTGGCGGCGACGGAAGGCCGCGTCGAGCGCGGCACCCGCGACCTAGCGGTCCCGCCCGAGTCCACTACTCCGGGTCGTTATTGGAGGTGTCACCCACGAGGAAGGGTGTGGTGACGCCTGCGTATGCCACGTGCATCGTGAGCCCGTCGGCGGCATGCCTGAGGTTGTGGCAGTGGTCCATCCAGACGCCTGGGTTGTCCGCTCGAAAGGCGATGACGTAGCGCTCGCCGGGCTGCATGTTCAGCGTGTCGACCCACCACGGGCTCCCGGACGCATCCTCGCCGTCGCGACGCAAGACGAGCACATGGTGTCCGTGGAGATGCATCGGATGGATCGCCTTCGTGTCGTTCGTGATGGTGACTTTGACGAGGTCGCCCTCCTCTACGACGAACATGGGAACGTCCGGGTAGATGCCTCCATTGATCGCCCACTGAAGGCCGGGCTTACCGTCGTAAAACCCCGGTTTGCGCGTGATGGTGAATGTGAACCGGCGGTCGAAGGAGGTCGACGCGTCGAACGGCGAAGCCACGTGGCGACCGTAGGTGAGAGGATCGAACGCGGCCCCCGGCGCCTCCGAAGCTGGCGAAGCTCTGCCGTCCGTGCTGAAGGCGACGCCGGCGGTCTTGCTGTCGATAGAGAGGCGAACTGGGTTGGCGGGCATCGTGAACGCGACGTCCATCCGTCCTCCGCCTCCGATGTCGAGAGTGGCGTTCTCGAGTGGTGTCGGCCCGACGAGATCGGTGCCGTCGATCGCGGTGACCCGATACGGCGTGCCGCCGAGTGTGAAGCGTAGCTCGGCGCTGTCGGTGTTGATCAGCCGGAGGCGTACGGGAGTGCCCCGCGGCACGGCCCGCCGCGCGAGCTCGTCCGCCGCGTTGATCGTCGGAACGCCGTCGAACGTGTGAGCGACGATCGTGAGATCCAGCGTGTCCGTGGCCGCGACCTGCGGCTCGATCACGAAAGCGCCGAACAGTCCTCGCCGCACCTCGCTCGACGAAACTTGGTGGCTGTGGTACCAGAACGTGCCGACCTGCTCTGCACGGAACCGGTACGTGTAGCGCTCGCCGGGAAGAACGGCGTTCTGGGTGACGCCGGCGACACCATCCTCCGCGTTCGGCACGTCGACCCCGTGCCAGTGGATCGTCACGCCCTGGTCGACGTCGTCGTTCCGGAGGGTCACCTCGACGAGATCCCCCTCTTTGACACGAAGCTCAGGTCCAGGTGACGAGCCGTTGAACGTAAGCGCCTCGACGGCTCGCCCCGATGCGAGGCGAATCGTCGCACCCATGGCTGTCAGCTCGAAGCGGGCGTCCGGGACCCCAGCCCGTGGCCCGTGGAGATCCGCGACGCTGAGTCCGTCTGCTGGGTCTTCGTGGGCGGTATGAGCGACGGACACGACGCCGCCACCGTGGTCGGCGTGACCATAGTCCATCACGTTGTAGGTGCCCGGGAGGCGGCTGTCGTACCACATCTTCCCGATCACGGCGACCAGCCCGACGAGGAAAGCGGCGCCAGCAAAGGCGGCGATCCTGGGTCCATGCCGACGAAGCACGCACGCATGCTCGCACGTCAAGGGTCCACGAGCCGCCCGTAGAGTTGTCGGCGGATGAGCGGTCGCGAGAGCGCGCTACGTGTGGCCGTCGTCGGGTCGGGACCCGCGGCCTTCTACGCCGCGGGTCACCTGCTCGCAAGCGAGGACCCGCCGGTCGAGGTCGACATGATCGAGCGGCTGCCGACGCCGTGGGGCCTCGTTCGACTCGGGGTCGCGCCCGACCATCCCCAGCTCAAGACGGTCTCGCGGGCGTTCGAGAAGATCGCCTTGCGCACGGGGTTCCGCTTCCTGGGCAACGTCGAAGTTGGGCGGGACGTGGCCCACGACGAGCTCGCCTCGCGGTACGACGCCGTCGTCTACGCGGTCGGCGCGCAGACCGACCGACGCCTCGGGATCCCCGGAGAAGACCTTGAAGGTTCGTGGGCGGCGACCGAGCTCGTCGCCTGGTACAACGGCCATCCCGATTATCAGCATCTCGAGTTCGACCTCACCCACGAGCGCGCGGTCGTCATCGGGAACGGCAACGTCGCGCTCGACGTCGCGCGGATGCTGGCGCTCACTCGTGAGGAGCTCGCTCCGACGGACACGACCGACGCGGCGATCGAAGCGATTGTCGGCGCGGGTATCCGCGAGATCGTGGTGCTCGGGCGACGTGGTCCCGTACAGGCGGCGTGGACCTCGACGGAACTCCAGGAGATGGGCGAGCTCGCAGGTGCCGACGTGGTCGTCGATCCGCGAGAGCTCGAGCTCGATCCAGCGAGTGAAGCCGAGCTCGCCAACGCCTTGAACATCGTGCAGCGCAACGTCGAGGTCCTCCGAGGATTCGCGTCCCGCGCTCCGGCCGGAAAACCGCGCACAGTCCGCCTTCGCTTCCGCTCTTCCCCGGTCGCGATCCTCGGCGATCGGCGGGTCGAGGCCGTCGAGATCGTGAGCAACCGCCTCGAGCCGGACGAGCGAGGGTCGGTTCGCGCTGTCGCGACCGACGAGCGCGAGGTTATTCCCTGTGGGATCGTCTTTCGCAGCGTCGGCTACCGCGGCGTCGGAGTTCCCGGCGTGCCGTTCGACGAGCGCGTCGGGACGATTCCGAACGCCGCGGGTCGCGTCCTCGACGAAGCCGGCGTCCCGATCCCAGGGCTCTACTGCACCGGGTGGATCAAGCGGGGGCCGACCGGTGTGATCGGTACGAACAAGAAGGACGCGACCGAGACCGTCGATCTCCTGCTCGCGGATGCGCGCGCCGGACTGCTTCCGAGAACCGCCGGTGCGAGCATCGACGAAGCTCTTGCCGAACGCGGCGTCGAGGTCGTCACGTATGCCGGGTGGGAGGGGATCGACGCAGTCGAGAGGGAAGCTGGGGAGCGGCAGGGCCGCCCGCGGGTGAAGCTCTGCACCAGGGACGAGCTGCTCGTGGCGGCGCGCTCAGCCTGAGAGCACTGCCAGCGTGCGATCGACGTCGTCCGCGGTGTTGTAGACATGCCATGACGTGCGGAGCCGTCCTCCGCGCACGGCGGCTTGGATCCCGGCGGACGCGAGCTTCTCGGCCGCCCCGGGCAGGTCCGACATCACGATCGCGGAGTTGCCGTGTTCGAGCCCGAGGCCGGCTCGAAAGCGGTTGGCGAGATCGAGGTTGTGCTGGTGGATCCCGGAGACGCCGATCCGGTCGAGTACCGCGAGGGATTGTGCGGCGACGATCCAGCAATGCCACGCCGGCGACGTGTCGAGTCGGCGAGCGTTCGCAGCCAGGCGCAGCGGAGGGCCGAAGTACGTCTCATGCGGCACCTCGCCGGCGTACCATCCAGCCGCGAGTGGGACGAAGCTGGCGAGACGTTCTTCCCGAACCGCCATGTACGCGGTGCCCCGGAGGGTGAGCAGCCACTTGTAGCCCGCCGCGGTTACGACGTCGAAGCGGCTCGCGTCGAGAGGGAGCCAGCTGACCGCCTGCGTGGCGTCGACGACGGTGAGCGCGCCGTGCTCGTCGGCCGCGGTTGCGATCGCGTCGAGATCCGCCACCTCGCCGGTCGCCATCTGCACCGCGCTGAAAGCCACGACGTCCGTCGTCTCGTCGATCGCGTCTGCGAGCGCGGCAGCGGGAACCAGTCGGACGCGAACTCCGCGGTGTTCCTGCACGAGGAACGGGAACAGGAGAGACGTGAACTCGATGTCCGGCGCGAGGACGTGCGATCCGTCAGGAATCGAAGCCGCGACCAGACCGACGAGCCCCGAGACGGTCGCACCGATCGCCACGTTTCCGGCTTGAGATCCGACGAGGCGGGCGAACGACGCTCTGGCCGCATCGGCCTCCTCCTGCCAGTGCTCCCAGCTCGTCCGGCCGGCCCGCCAGTCCGTGAGCGCGGCTTGCAGCGCATCCCAGGCCGGTCGCGGCGGTAGTCCGTACGACGCAGTGTTCAGGTACGTGCCTGACGGCTCCCACAACTCGTGCGCCTCGGCGATCGAGAGGGAGCTCACGAGGAGCAGTCTGACCGAGCGGCGCTAGACTCGCCACGATGGGCGAAGCGGCGCAGAAGCAACAACTCTGGGGCAGCGAGACCGAGAAGGCGGTCGCCAACTTCCCCGTCTCCGGTGAGTCGATTCCGCTTCCCGTCGCGCGTTGGCTCGGCAGGATCAAGGCGGCCGGAGCTCGTGTCAATGCCGAGCTCGGGCTCCTCGACGCGGACAAGGCAGAGAGGATCGCCGCCGCTGCCGACCGAGTCGCCACCGGCGAGTTCGACGATCAGTTCCCGATCGACGTCTTCCAGACCGGCTCGGGGACTAGCTCGAACATGAACGCCAACGAGGTCATCGCAGCGCTGGCCGGCGAAGGCGTCCATGCGAATGACGACGTGAACATGGGTCAATCGTCGAACGACGTCTTCCCCTCCGCCGTCCATCTCGCGGCGCTTGGCGAGATCGCGCACGAGCTCCTTCCCGCGCTCGAGCAGCTTGCCGCTTCACTCGAGCGGAAGGCACGCGAGTTCGACGACGTCGTGAAGTCCGGACGCACGCACTTGATGGACGCGGTTCCCGTAACCCTCGGTCAGGAGTTCGGCGGTTACGCGGCGCAGGTGCGGCAGGGAATTGAACGCGTGAGGGATTCGATGCCGCGCCTCGGTCAGATCCCGCTTGGAGGAACGGCTACGGGCACCGGGCTCAACACCCATCCGGAGTTCGCCGAGCGCGTTCGCGGGCTACTCATTGCACAGACAGGGCTCGCGATCTCGGCTCCTGCCGACCCGTTCGAGGCTCAGGCCGCGCGGGACGGGCTCGTGGAAGCATCGGGCGCGCTCAAGGTTGTCGCGGTTTCGTTGACCAAGATCGCGAACGACCTGCGACTGATGGGCTCCGGCCCACGCGCGGGTCTCTGCGAGATCTTTCTCCCCGAGCTTCAGAAAGGAAGCTCGATCATGCCCGGCAAGGTGAACCCGGTCATGCCCGAGGTCGTGACGCAGGTCGCCGCCC
>JBOHAY010000020.1:0-3741 GCA_050697935.1 Gaiellaceae bacterium
GCGATGCCATGAGTGCTGCCAGTCAGCTCGTGATCGCGCCCATGAGTCAAGACGAGGCTGAGGCGATCGCAGACTGGCGGTACGAGCCGCCGTACGACTTCTACGACTGGCCCGCAGACGAGCGCGACCTGGCCGAGCTTCTCGATGCCGCGCAGCGCGGCGAGAGCTACTTCTCAGCTCGGGACTCCACCGGCCGGCTCGTAGGTTTCCTCAGCTTCCGGTGTGAGGCCGACATCGTCAGCCTGGGGCTGGGTCTCAGGCCCGATCTCACCGGCCGTGGGCTCGGACAATCGTTTCTCGATGCGGGCCTGGCCTTTGCCCGCGAGCACTTCGCGCCGAGCTACTTCAGGCTCGGCGTCGCCGATTTCAACGCACGCGCCATCAAGGTCTACGAGCGGGCGGGATTCGTCACGACTCGCTCGTACATGCACGAGACGAACGGCAGCCTATTCTCCTTCGTCGAGATGGAGCGCCCCGCATGAACGAGCTGACCGCGGTCTCGGACGAGGTTCTCGCCGCGCTCGAGGAAGGTCGTGCCGTGGTCGCTCTCGAGACGACCATCGTCGCCCACGGCTTCCAGGCTCCTCACGGCGTCGAAGTCGGGCTCGAGATGGAGAGAGCCGTGCGTGAGGCGGGCGCGACCCCGGCAACCATCGGCGTGCTCGGCGGGCACGTTCGCGTCGGTCTCGACGAGGACGAGCTCGCCCAGTTCGACTCGAGCGCGAGGAAGGCCGGCCCGCGCGACCTCGCCGCCTGCGCGATCGCCGGTGACATCGGCGCGACCACGGTGGGAGGCGTCCTCGCCACTGCACGGATCATCGGAATCCGCTTCCTCGGCACGGGTGGCATCGGCGGCGTGCACCGTGGCTACCCGACGCCGCCGGACGTCTCCGCCGACCTCGTCGCGCTCGTCACGTCGCCCGTGCTGGTCGCGTGCTCCGGCGCGAAGTCACTGCTCGACATCCCCGCGACGATGGAGCACCTCGAGACGCTCGGCATTCCGGTGCTCGGCTACCGCACGGACACGCTCCCACTCTTTTTCGAGGCGACGGGTGGGCCGCCCGTGATCCAGCGCGTGGACGAGCCGGAGACGGCAGCCCAGGTCGCCGCCGCGCACTGGCAGCTCGGGGGGTGTGGGCTTCTCCTCACAAATCCGCCACCCGAGAGCATCGAGGTCGGCGGTCTGATCGAGGAGGCCGTGACCGAGGCAGCACGCCAGGGCGTGTCCGGGCAGGCGGTGACGCCGTTCGTGCTCGCGCGCCTGCACGAGCGCTCCGGGGGCCGCACGCGAGAGGTGAACCGCAAGCTCGCGGTCGCCAACGCACGGCTGGCCGGTGAGGTCGCGGTAGCGTTCGCCGCGCTGTGAGGCTCTACGACGCGGTTCGCGACCTTCCGTTACGCATAGAAGGCTGCTCGCTGGAGGGTCTCGAGCTACAAGCTCGCCCCGAGTTCCTCCGCAAGACGACCGTCGTCCACCTGCACGGTGCAGGCGAGGAGGGGATCGGCGAGGACGTGACGTACGAGGCCGCCGAGCACGACCGCCTGCAGGAGCGCGGGCCGACGTTCCCGCTCGCCGGCGACTGGACGCTCCACACGTTCTCCCAGCACCTCGCGACGGTTGCGCTCTTCGACCCGCTGCCCGAACGCCTCGTCTATCTCGAGTACCGACGGTGGGCGTTCGAGAGCGCGGCACTCGATCTCGCGCTTCGCCAGGCAGGAATCTCGCTGAGCGAAGCGGTCGGGCGAGAGCCGCGTGCCATCACCTTCGTCGTTTCGATGAGCCTCGGCGAGCCTCCGTCGACCGAGCGCTTCCGCTCCTGGCTCGCGCTCTACACCGGCCTCCGCTTCAAGCTCGACGCGAACTCCGAGTGGAGGGAGGAGCTGGTGTCGGAGCTCGCCGCGACCGGCGCCGTCGACTCGATCGACTTCAAGGGGCACTACCAGGGAACGACCGTCGACACGCCCCCGGACGCCGCGCTCTACCGGCGCGTCGCTGAGGGGCTCCCCGAGGCATGGCTCGAAGACCCAGCGCTCACCGACGAGACGACGCCGGTGCTCGAGCCTCATAAGGACCGCGTCACCTGGGATGCGCCGATCCACTCGGTGCAGGACATCGAGGCCCTGCTCTGGCACCCGAGAACAGTGAACGTGAAGCCGTCGCGATTCGGCTCGATCGAGCGGCTCTTCGCCGCCTACGACTACTGCGAAGCGCGTGGGATCGGAGCCTACGGCGGCGGGCAGTGGGAACTCGGGCCGGGACGTGGGCACATCCAGCTGCTCGCCGCGCTCTTCCACCCCGACACCCCGAACGACGTCGCGCCGCGCGAGTTCAACCTCCAGCCGCAGGCCGGGCTGCCCGAGAGCCCGCTGGAGATCAAGCCGCGCGAGACCGGATTCCTCGCGCTGTAGGGGCGAGGCGTGCCTCGCCCGGTCTAAGCCGCGCGAGCGAGGACGGGGCTGGCGCCGCCGCACGCTCTTTCTCGCCGTGGGCGTCGGCCGACCGTACCGCCGAAGCGCTCGATGTCGACCTTCACTCGCTCGCGGTACGGACGCAGGGTCGCGCGCGCGTCCTCGGGATCGGCGCGGTCGGAGCGGCTCGTCAAGCCCACGAGATCGACGAAGAGCACGGACACGACCTTGCGCGCGCTCCTCTCCGACGGAAGCTGCACCTGTCAACGACTCCCCGCACGCGAGGCAGAAGCGGGCCCGCTCCGGGTCTTCCTCCCCACACGACGGGCAGACGAGCACGGCGCTCTACTCTCGAGGGCGAGGCAAGCCTCGCCCCTACTTGAAACTGTCGAGAAGCTCGTCCACGGGGATCAGAGGGAGCGACTCGAGCTTCGCGCTGCCACGTGCTCCGAGCGCGACCGAGACCCTCGCGATGGTCAGGTCGTCGGGCGCCTCGACAATGTTGACGAAGTCATACTCCCCCAGCGCGGCCCACTGGTGGAGCACCTTCGCGCCCATCTCCTCGACGTCTCGATTGACCTCACGGAGACGGTCGGGGTTCGCGTGCAGCGTCTGGACGCCCTTCTCCGTCAGCGTCGTCAGCATGAGGTACGTCGGCATCTCACTCCTCTCGTTGTGCGTCGCCGCGCGAGCGTAACCGAGCCTCCTGGTCGACGTACAGGATCGCGCCCCCGAGGAAGAGCAGCGGGCCGAGAACCGTGTCAGCGAGAAAGATCGCGGTGCGTACCGTGTTGTCGGCCTGCGATGTGAGCAGGACGCCGAGGCCGGAGCGCATGAGGAAGAAGAGGATCACGAGCGCCGCGAGCGATCCGGCAGCGTGAACGTAGTCCACGCGCCCGAGAATGAACCCGCGTCGTAGCGAGCTCGCGAAGGTGGTCCGCTCCACCATCGCTACGGGCACCGCGAGACCAGCCAGCGCAAGCCACAGCACGCTGGCGAGCGCGAACCAGGGGAACAGGAGCGCTGCGGGCACGAAGAGAAGCGAGCCGACGCACACGGCGATCAACCACGATCGAAGCGGAGCTCGGTCGCTCGACATCAGCCGAGCCGCGTACGCGTACGCGATCGCGAACACGGGAGCGGTGACGACCAAGACCAGCATCACCACCGCCCGGCTCGTCTCGACGGTGAGCTGGTTGACCACGCCGACCACGATCCCGAGCGGCAGAGCCCGCAGGAAGTTCTGGCCGTACAGACGAATGGACTCGGCGACGAGTTGCCCGACTGTCCGCCGCTCGGGCGGAAGCGGCGGTGGCAGTTGCGTCGTCCTCG
>JBOHAY010000021.1:0-8192 GCA_050697935.1 Gaiellaceae bacterium
CACATTTGGCCGGCAGCCGAGTAGAGTCGCGCCGTCGCAACGTCGAAAGGGGAGAGAAGACTATGTCACGTCGAAACGTGCCCGTACGGGCGCTCGCACTGGTTTCCGCCATGGTCGTTCTCGTCGCCGTGGCAAGCGGAGGCGGCGCGAGCGCGGCGAGCGAGGCCGACGGCCCGCTCGCCAGCAAGGTGATCATGTTATCGTCCGACGGGATGCGGCCGGATCTCGTAGACAAGTACGCGGGAGCGGGCGTGATGCCAAATCTGGCCGAGCTCATGTCCAAGGGAGTGAAGGGGCAGAACGGCTTGCTTCAGGGCTTCCCGCCCAACACCGGCGTCGGCTGGAGCACGCTTGCGACCGGCACCTGGCCGGGCGAGCACGGCTCGACGAACAACACCTTCTTCCGCCAGGGCGAGACGAACTTCAACAACCGGACGGGTTTCGCGGACACCGGAATCGTCCAGGCCGACCACATCGCTCAGGCCGCGGAGCGGGCCGGCAAGTCGGTCGTCGCCCTGGAGTGGGTTGCCGCTCGTTCTGTCGTACCTGCCCTGCAGGGGCCGGTCGTCGACTTCCGTAGCTTCTTTTCCACGCGCGGCGTTCTTACCTCCCCGGTGGTGCCGAGCGAGCAGGCAGGCGCAGCGGCTTTTGGCGTCTCGTATCAGGTGGCGGCGTTCGCGGCCGCTTCGGGATGGTCGAACACGCCTGTCGGCGATCCCGCTGCACCCCCGATGCAGACCGTGCTGACGGTTGCGACGACGTTCGCGGCGCAAAACCCGACTCGGCTCTACGACGTGTACATCGACGACAGCATCGTTGACGGCACAGCTGCATACGACCGTGTGATCCTCGTTCGGAGCGGCCTCCTGAAGGACGCCAGCCCTGCGAACCGCGCGGCCGAGCTGTCCGAAGGCGAGTGGGCCGACATCAAGCTCCGAGGAGCCGACGGGCTGATCGGCACCAGAGCCGGTCAGACAGCCGGCTTCTACGTCAAGCTCGTCGATCTCTCGGCCGGCCTGACCTCGTTCAAGCTCTACTTCGCCTCCGTCGCTCGCGTGAACGCGACGTACAACGCACTCGGCGCGGCAGGCTCAGCTGCCTTCGAGGAGACGCTCGCGGCGGACTTCCCGTCGTCGACCGCGGCGGACTTCGCGCCGCTGGAGGCGGGCATTGTCGACGAGGACACGTACGTCGAACAAGGCCTCTTCTGGAAGGACGCCCACTTCGCGTACCTCGCGTACATCCTCGGCGACCTCGGGGTGGACCCGGACCTGCTCATGCTCGGCAACCCGGTCACGGACGAGTTCTCGCACCAGTTCATGGGGTTGATCACGCCGACTGATATTGACGGCAACCCGAACCCGTACTTCGACGATCTCACCAACGACAACATTCCGGACGGGCGCACCGCGATCCGAGAGGGGTACATCCGCTCGGCCTACGTCGAGGCGGACGAGACGCTCGGCAACGCCCGTGAGCTGCTCGGAGGCGACCCGACGATGTTGGTCTCTTCCGACCACGGGTTCGCTCCACAGTGGTACGCCGTCAACACCAGCAAAGTGTTGAAGGACGCGGGCCTCGCCACGGCGGAGCAAGCGTCGAACTGCCGGGCCGCAGCCGCCGACAAGGCGAAGGAGTGCCACGCCGGCGGTACCGCGCAGATCTACATCAACCCGGCACAGGTACCGGCTGCGCAATACGAGACCGTGCGCAACCAGATCATCACGGCGTTCCAGAATCTCACGGACCCGGCTAACCCGGGCGCGCAGGTCGTACTCAAGATCATGAAGAAGGAGGAGCTGCGGAACGTCGACGGCACGGACGCGCTGCACCCGAACCGCTCGGGTGACGTCGTGGTCGTCTTCCGACCGCCGTACCAGACCGATGCGGCGACGCCGGGACAGACGATCGCGTTCTCGCAGTTCTTCGGCCAGCACGGCTACCTGCCGAACCTGGTCGACCTCGCCCACAACGTCAACATGCACGGCACCTTCATCGCGGCCGGGCCCGGGATCCGCAAGCAGGATCCGGTGGCCGGGATCCGGGCGATCGACGTGGCACCGACGATCGCATTCCTCATGAACATCCCCGGACCGCAGAACGCCCGGGGGAAGATCCTCACGAAGCTCACGCCGAAGTCAGGGCAGTACAAGGAGCTCACGATCCTTGACATCTCCGACTACCACGGCCAGCTCGTGCCACTCCTAGAGGCGCCCGACGCGCCCCTCGCCCCGACGTTCGGGATCGGCGGATCGGCGTTCCTGAAGCCGTGGTTCGACGCATACCGTGCTGAATCGCCGGGTGGGTCGATCACAGTCGCGGCCGGGGACTCGGTGGGCGCAACACCGCCGATCTCCGCGTTCTTCGGGGATACGCCGACGATCGAGATCATGAACCTCATGGGCTTCTCGGCCGACGGGCTCGGGAACCACAACTTCGACAAAGGGCAGGCGTATCTGAGGAACACGCTGATCCCGCTCGCACAGTTCCCGTACGTGTCCGCCAACGTTCTCGGGGCAAACGGGAAGACGCCTTCGCAGTGGTCCCCGTCGAAGGTGTTCGACACGTTCGAAGGCGCCAAGCTCGGAGTCGTCGGCTTCACGAACGAGGACGCGCCCACGCTCGTCTTCCCGAACTCCTTCGATCCGTTCACCGTGCATCCGCGCCTTGCCAAGGTGCAGGCTGAGGTCAACGCGCTGAGGGCGAAGAAGATCGGGCCGATCGTCGTCATGGGCCACGACGGCGCGACCGCCGGAACGATCACGGCGCCCACGGGCCCGCTCATCGACCTCGCGAACGGACTGACCGGGGTCGACGTCCTGATCGGGGACCACACCGACTTCCAGGTGAGTGCAATGGTGAATGGGATCCTGGTCGTCGAGAACCGCTCGAAGGGCATCCGCTTCACGCGTGTGCGGATGATCGTGGACACGAGCACGAAGCAGGTCGTGTACAAGACGGCCGACTTCCATAAGCCCTGGAACATCGGGCTGACCGCCGATCCGGCGATTCAGGCTCGCATCAACGACCTCAACACCCAGCTGACGCCGATCCTCGGCAGCGTGATCGGCAACTCGACGGTCGAGATACTGCGCACAGACGCATGCGGCAACACTCAGAGCCGCACGTGCGAATCGAGGGTCGGAAACACGACGACCGACGCGATGCGGCTGACGTACGGGGTCGACTTCGCGATCACCAACTCGGGTGGGCTTCGTGACCGCCTCACATGTCCGGCTGCGGGCGGCGGCACTGGCTTCTGCCCGGCGGCTACGCAGCCGCCCTACCTGATCACTCGCGGTCAGGTATTGGCGGTATTGCCTTTCGGCAATGTTGTCGTCACGCTCCAGGTGACCGGCGCTGAGCTCAAGACGATGCTGGAAAACGGCGTCTCCCAGATGCCGGCGGCGAATGGCCGCTTCCCGCAGGTGTCGGGCCTTTGCTTCACCTACAACATCTCGGCGCCGGCGGGCAGCCGTGTCACGGGTGCGGTGCGGCAGGCCGGGGACGGATCGTGTACGGGTGCGCCCGTCGACCTGACCGCGAGCTCCACGTACTCAATTGCCGAGAACGACTTCATGGCGAGCGGCGGGGACTTCTATCCGAACTTCTCCAGCCGCGCAACGACGAGAGACATCATGGATCAGGTGCTCGCCGACTACGTCACGGCGAATACACCGATCAGCCCGGCGATCCAGAGCCGGATCGTGTGCACGACCGGCGGCTCGCCGGCGTGTCCCGTCGTCACTCCGTAGGACATGAGCTGGGGCCGGCCTTCGGGCCGGCCCCGGCGGCCTCACTTCTCGAGTGCGCGTTGGAGCGCGGTGCCGAGCTCGGGGTAGTCGAACTCGAAGCCCGCGTCGAGCAATCGCGCGGGGAGTGTCCGCTGCCCGGTGAGGAGAGCCTCTTCGGCCATCTCGCCAAACACGGTCTTCGCCGCGAAGGCGGGGAACGGGAAGACCGTCGGTCTCCCGAGCGCCTTGCCGAACGCTTTGGTGAACTGCGCGTTCGTCACGGGGTTGGGGGAGACGACGTTGACCGGCCCTTCGAGGTCGCCCTCGAGGGCGAAACGGATCGCGCGAACGAGATCGTCGATGGCGATCCAGCTCCACCACTGCTTCCCGCTCCCGATCCGACCGCCGACGCCTAGCCGGAAGGGCGTGAGCATGCGGCCGAGCGCGCCGCCTTCGTGGGAGAGGACGATCCCTGCACGGAGATTGACGACGCGGATGCCCGCCGCGCGCGCGGGCTCACAGGCGCGCTCCCAGGCGGTTCCGACCCCGGCGAGGAACCCGGACCCGAGCTCCGACTCCTCGGTCAGGATCTCGTCCCCGCGGTCGCCGTAGATCCCGACAGGGCCGGCACAGACGAGTACGGACGGGCGTGGGTCGAGCGACGCAAGCGTCGCGGCGAGAAGCGTGGTGGTCGTTACGCGAGAATCGAGGATCTCGGCCTTCCGCGCCTTGGTCCAGCGGCGGCCTATCGTCGCACCGCTCAGGTGCACGGCTCCGTCTATTCCGGCAAGCCCGGAAGCCTCGAGTGTCCCAGCCTCCGGATCCCACGCGAGCTCACCCGATCCCGCCGTACGACCACGGACCAGGCGTACGACGTCGTGTCCGGCCGCTTCGAGCGTGGGTACGAGGGCCGAGCCGATGAAGCCGGACGCACCGCTGACCGCGACCCTCATGCGGCGGATTGTGACAACCGGATGCTTCGCGCCGCTGTCTAAGGTTGCGTGATGCCGGCTGAGACCCGCAGGACGCCGCGGATCCGCGACGGCGTTCGCGCCGCTATCCCGCTTGCGCCCAGCCCGATCCTCTTCGGCCTCTCGTTTGGAGTCCTGACCGAGGCCGCCGGGTTCGGCGCCGTGACCACTGTCGTCATGTCCGCGACGACGTTCGCTGGCTCCGCTCAGTTCGCCGCCGTTTCTGTCCTGGACGTTGGCGGAACGGTCGCGGCGGCGGTAATGGCCGCGGTCTTCCTGAACGCGCGCTACGTCGCGATCAGCCTCACAGTGGCGTCGATCTTCCCTGGAGGCAGGCTCCGTCGGCTCGTGGAGTCCCAGGCGATCGTCGACGAGTCATGGGCGCTTTCCGGGCGCCGCGGCCACTACGAGTGGCCGATCCTCGTGGGTGCGGGGCTGCTCTTCTACGTGCTCTGGGTCGGGAGCACGGCGCTCGGAACCGTGGTCGGAGGCGGATTCAAAGATCCAAACGCGCTCGGGCTCGACGCGGCCTTCGCCGCACTCTTCCTGGCGATGGCAGTCCCGTACCTGCGCGATCGGAAAGGACGACAAGCAGCCGCGCTCGCGGTCGCGATCACGCTCGTCCTGATTCCAATCGCTCCGGCCGGGGTTCCGCTCATTGCGGCTTCGACAGCCTGCCTGCTCGGTCTCCGGCGTTGAGCGACGCCTGGATCGTCGTGGTCGTGGTCGGCCTGGTCACGATCGTGTTCAAGTCGGCTGGCCCAGTCTTTCTGGGTGGGCGAGCACTTCCTGCACACGTTCGGTCGATGGTCGACCTCCTCGCTCCCGTGATGCTCATGGCGCTCGTCACGACGCAGACCTTCTCGGGGAACGGGGAGTTGGAGGTGGACGCTCGCGTACCAGGCGTCGCGGCGGCTGCCGTCGCGATCTGGTTGCGTGCTCCGGTCATCATCGCGATGGTTGTCGCGGGCTTGGTGACCGGCCTCGTCCGCGCAGTCGTCTAGAGCCGGTCGGTGGGTCGGGCGTGCGGGCCGCGCCAGAAAACGGCCGCGGCTGCGACCGCCTCCGCCACGAGGCTCACGACGGCGATCACGAGAAGCCACAGTCGAAAGTGCCGCATACGACCCTGATCGGTTCGCTGCACCGGGTTCTTGAGCGCTGTAGCGGCTACACGCTCGGTGGGCGCAAGACGGCGAAGGGATCGGTCACTTCGAGCCGGCGCGAGCAGTAGCGATAGACCTCCGCCGGGCGACCCCCACTGGGGCCGTGCGCCCTTCGCTCACCGACCGGCTCGATAGCTCCTCTCCGCAGGAGGACACGCTTGAGGTTCGTCGCCGAGACCTCGTATCCGAGCGCGGCTTCGTAGACATCGCGAAGCTCCGCGAGCGTGAAGTCGTCGGGGGCAAGGGCGAAGCCGACGTTCGAGTACGACAGCTTGCCGCGAAGGCGTTCACGGCCGGCGAGCGCGATCGCACCGTGGTCGAACGACGTCGACGGCAGGTCGTCGACGGGGTGCCATCGAGTATCGACCGGCACACGTGGGTCGAGGCCGAGCGGGACTAGGCCGAGGTACGCAGTAGCGAGCTCCCACCGCTCAGGGTGGCGCTCAGGGTCGCTCCAGGTGCCGAGCTGCTCGAGGTGCGCAACCTCCCGGACGTCGACCTTGGTGGCGAGATGGCGGAGGATCGAAGCCTCGAGCGTCTCGTCGGGCCCGAGCGTCCCGCCGGGAAGCGACCACATGCCGCGAAACGGATCCTGGCCGCGCTCCCACAGCAGCACTTCCAGATCCCTGTCGCGCACCTGGAAGACGACCGCCAGCGCAACGTGTGCCGGGCGTGGAGGTGTGGTGGTAGACTCTGCCATGAGGTTATTGACTCAGAGGCTAAAACTAGCATGAGCGCTACAAACGGCACATCTCACCCCGATCCATTCGACCTCGTCGTCGTCGGGGGCGGCGTCGCCGGCCTCGTCGCAGCCCTGTGCGCCGCCACCGAGGGAGAGGTTCTCGTACTCACGAAAGGGCCGCTCCTCTCGTCGAACAGTCAGCTCGCCCAAGGCGGGATCGCGGCCGCCGTCGGAGACGACGACTCGTCCGAACTCCATGCCGAGGACACGATTCGTACTGGTCGTGGGCTCTGCCGGCACAGTGCAGTCGCCGTGCTCACGCAAGAGGCCCCGGCGCGGATTCGCGATCTGGTGGAACTCGGCGTCGAATTCGACGAAGGGCTCGGCCTCGAAGGTGGCCACAGCCGTCGGCGGGTCGTGCACGCAGGTGGTGCTGCGACCGGTGATCGCGTCGCACGCGTACTCGCCGAGCGCGTTCTCGCGCATCCGCGGATTCGAGTTGCCGAGGGAGAGCGGATGCTGTCGCTCTGGCACACGGAAGAGCGGTGCCTTGGTGTTGTCACCGACCGGCGGGCCGTGGCTGCTCGAGCGACGCTCGTCGCCACCGGCGGCGCTGCCGCGCTCTGGCAGCGGACCACGAATCCGCCGGGTGCGCTCGGTGAGGGAATGGCTGCCGCGTATCGGGCCGGCGCCGCTCTCGCCGACCTCGAGTTCGTGCAGTTTCACCCGACGACGCTTGTCGACTCGTCGCTCCTGCTCTCGGAGGCACTTCGCGGCGAAGGTGCCCTTCTCCTGGACGAGCACGGCGAGCGATTCACCGACGAGCTGGCGCCACGCGACGTCGTTGCCCGTGAGATCGCGGCGCGCGGAACGGCGCTCCTCGATCTGCGCGCGATCGATCGCGGTCGCTTCCCGGCTCTCATGGGGAGCCTCGCGGACGAGGGCTACGACCCTGCGGCGATGCCGATACCGGTCGCGCCGGCGGCTCACTACAGCGTCGGAGGCATCCTCACGGACCTGGACGGACGGAGCGAGCTCGCGGGCCTCTACGCAGCCGGCGAATGCGCCGCAACGGGCGTCCATGGCGCGAATCGCCTGGCGTCGAACTCGCTGCTCGAGTGTCTCGTGTTCGGACGCCGCGCCGCTCTCGCAGCTCTCGCCGAACCGGACGTGCCGGCGCGTCGGCCCGCTCCCACTCCTCCCTCTCCCGTCGAGCCGGTGACGACCGACCTGCGTCGCCAACTCTGGGAGGACTGCGGGTTGATCCGCGACGCGGCCGGCCTGGATCGGCTGCGGTCTGCGCCGCACCTGCTCACAAGGCTCATCGCCGAGAGCGCCTTTGCGCGGGAGGAGAGCCGCGGGTCGCATTTCCGCGTCGACTTCCCGGCGGAGAGCGACGCATTCGAGCGACATGTGGTCCTGCGACCGGGTGCGGAGCCCACTCTGGAGACATGGCCGTAGCGACGGACACACTCGAGCGCGTCGTTCTGGCGGCGCTCGCCGAGGACGTGGGGCAGGGCGACGTCACGACTGAGGCGACGGTCCCCGCGGACGCGATGGGGACGGCCGAGCTTCTCGTCAAGGAGCCGGGGGTCGTGTGTGGGTTGCGCGCGGCAGAGGCGACTTTTCGAGCGCTCGATCC
>JBOHAY010000022.1:0-2718 GCA_050697935.1 Gaiellaceae bacterium
AAGCTCGCGCGCGTCGACGTGCCGTAAGAGCCAGGCGACGGGTGTAGACAAGCGCGCAGCGGGGTGATATATCAGCGACGCGCGCATGACGGAAACGGTCGAGACTCCCCTCGAGGCAGAGAAGCACCGCATCGACTATTCCAGCCCACCGGTCATCCGGGCAGAGGGTGTCTGGAAGGTCTTCGGTCCCAACCCGGATCGCCTCGTCGGATCGCCTGACGCCGACCTCCCACGAGCGGAGCAACGGGCAAAGACAGGCTGCGTCGTCGCAGTCAAGGACGTCTCGATCGAGGTCTGGCCGGGAGAGGTCTTCGTCGTCATGGGACTCTCGGGCTCCGGCAAGTCGACGCTCGTCCGAACGCTGATTCGGCTCATCGAGCCGACGGCGGGAAAGATCGAGATCGTAGGGCAGGACGTGATGGCCGCCGATCGAGCCGCGTTGCGAAACCTGCGACGCCACTCGGTCTCGATGGTGTTTCAGCACTTCGGCCTGCTCGCGCACCGACGCGTGATCGACAACGTTGCCTTCGGCCTCGAGGTCCAGGGCATAGGCAAGCGGGAGCGCCAGGAGCGAGCGCACGAGGTCCTGCGCCTCGTCGGGCTCGAAGATGTGGCGAGCCAGTTCCCGGATCAGCTCTCGGGCGGAATGCAACAGCGCGTCGGAGTCGCGCGCGCATTCGCCGCCGACCCCGAGGTGATGCTCTACGACGAGCCGTTCAGCGCCCTCGACCCGCTCATTCGGCGCGACATGCAGGACGAGGTCATGCGCCTCCAGCAGGAGATCGGCAAGACGACGATGTTCATCACGCACGACCTGCCAGAAGCGCTCCGGCTCGGGGACCGGATCGCGATCATGCGGGACGGCGCGATCGTCCAGCTCGGAACGCCGGAGGAGCTGGTCGGCTCGCCGGCGGACGATTACGTCGAGAACTTCACGCGCGACATCCCCCGCAGCCACGTTCTGACGCTGCGCTGGATCATGCGCGACCCTGCTGCCGCGGACGCAACGGACGGCCCGAAGCTCGATGTCGCAACGACGATGCGGAAAGCACTGCCCGTGCTCGCCGAGAGTGAGAAGCCAGTCTGCTGCATGGAGGACGGCAAGATGGTCGGCATCGTCGACCGCGACGCCGTGCTGCGGGCGATCGCCGAGGAGGATCACTGATGTCCGCGATCACCGAGGCGCCAGCAGTCAGACCGGTCGTTTCGCACGTCCCCTGGTGGCGAGGGAAGCTCGTCCAGGTGGCAGGCATCGTCGCCGTGATGTGGCTCGCGTACCGCGGCTGGAAGGCGGAGTATCCCTGGCCGAACGAGCTCGTCTGGAACTCGCTGGCCGCGCACCTCGACGAGTTCCAGGTTTGGATCCTCACCGAGAAGGGGCAGGAGGACACCGGGATCGTCTTCACGATCTTCGAGTGGTTCTCGACGTCGGTCGACCACCTGGTCGAGTGGTTCAACCGGCTCCTCCTCTGGATGACGTGGGTGGGAACAACTGTCGCGGGCGTGCTCCTCGTATGGCGCTTCGGTGGCGTTCGCGCTGCGGCCATCACGCTCATCGCGTTCGCGACCTTCGCGCTGTCCGGGCTGTGGGAGGAGAGCATGCAAACGCTCTCCCTGATGCTCGTCGCCGTCACGCTCTCGCTGCTCGTTGGCGTCCCCCTCGGCATCCTCGCCGGCCGTTCCGACCGATTTGCAAAGGCAATCACGCCGCTTCTCGATGCCATGCAGATCGTCCCCGCGTTCGCGTACCTGATGCCGATCGTCATTCTCTTTTCGGTGGGACCCGCGGCGGCGGTCGTGACGACCATGATCTACGCGATTCCGCCGGCGATCAGAATCACGGCCCTCGGCATCCGGGGCGTTGCGGTGAACACGGTGGAGGCTGCGGCCTCGATGGGAGCGACCAGGTCGCAGCTGCTTCGTAAGGTTCAGCTTCCGCTCGCGCGCAAGGTGATACTTCTCGGCGTCAATCAGACGATTCTCTTTGCGCTGTCGATGGCGGTCATCGCCGGCCTCATTGGAGGCGGAGGACTCGGTGACGTAGTCACGAACGGCCTCTACTCCAACCCGGCGCTCGCGATCCTCGCCGGGATGGTGATCGTCGTCCTGGCAGTCGCGCTCGACCGTTCGACCGAGGCGATTGCCGCGCGAACCGACCCCACGCATCGACACCTCAATGAGGACCGAAGGCGGCGGCTACGCATCCAGACCTTGACCGCCGCAGGCGCGGCGTTGGCGACCATCGGGCTCACGAGAGCACTCGGCGTCGACGCCATCTATCCCGAGGAGGTCGGCGAACCCCCGCGGAGCGCGACGCTCGAAGAGTGGCTACTCGGAAAGATCCAAGTCGTCCTCGACTACGTGCAGGACCCGACTACCTGGGTGTTCGCTGTCACGGAGAGGATCGGCGTCTTCATTCTCCAGCAGCTGCTTCTCCCGATGCAGCAGTTCCTCATGGAGGCACCGTGGTTCATTACGCTCGCCGGTCTGACGGCGATCGCGTTCGTCATCAGTGGGCTGCGACCCGCGCTCACGACGCTCGTGATGCTCGGGCTCATCGGGTTCATGGGAGTCTGGGCACTCTCGATGGACACGCTCTCGCAGGTCCTCGTGGCCACGGCGATTGCGGTTGTGATCGGCGTCGCGCTCGGAGTCCTCGCAGCCGAGAGCGACCGCTTCTCCAAGGCCATGAGGCCCGTCAACGACGTGCTGCAGACG
>JBOHAY010000023.1:0-3649 GCA_050697935.1 Gaiellaceae bacterium
CTCGGAGTGAGCCCGGACGCTCCGAAGAAGCACGTGAAGTTCAAGGAGAAGTACACGCTTCCGTTCATGCTCCTCGCGGACGAGGATCACGCCGTTGCAGAGCTGTATGGCGTCTGGGTCGAGAAGAGCATGTACGGCAAGAAGTACATGGGGATCGAGCGATCCACGTTCGTCATCGACGCAGACGGGAACGTCGCGACGATCATGCGGAAGGTGAAGCCCGATGCTCATGCGGACGACGTACTCGCAGCGCTCCGCTGATCGTCTGCCATGTTCGAGCGTCCTGCGTGCGGCTGTTGGTCGATCTCAAGGAAGCATGGCCGTGTCGCACAATCACGAGACTGATGCGGATGAGAGGACTTGAACCTCCACGCCCTTACGGGCACACGGACCTGAACCGTGCGCGTCTACCAATTCCGCCACATCCGCGCGGCCGAACGATTCTAGCTCCGGGTCGTCTCATTCCTCGATGACCCGACTTGCCCCGATCTTCCTCGCCGCGCTCGCGGTGCTCGGCATCGCGGGAAGTGAGCACGTTGTCGATGTCGCCCGCGCCGAGACGACCGAGGTGGTCGTCCTGCTCGAGTCTCCCCCGCTCGCGGAAGCGCCCGATTCGGGAGCGGCGCTGGGCGTCGAGCAGCAGTCGTTTCGACGAGCCCTCACCGACAATCTGCCCGACGCGCAGGTCGGCTGGCAGTATCGCCTCGTCGCAAACGGTTTCTCGATCTCGGTGCCGAGTTCGCAGATGTCGCGTCTGCGGGCGCTTCCGGGCGTGCGCGAGGTGCTCCCCGCCGCGACATACGGCCCGCAGCTCGATCGCACGCCTCAGCAGATCGGTGCCCCCGTCCTCTGGGGGCCCGAGCTGGACACGGCTGGTCAGGGTGTGAAGATCGGGATCATCGACAGCGGCGTGGACGCGAGTCATCCCTTCTTCGACCCCGCGGGATACACGATGCCGCCCGGCTTTCCAAAAGGGCAGGTCAAGTACACGACGACCAAGGTCATCGTCGCGCGCGCGTTCGCCCCACGCGGCGCCGCGCCGAGTGCGCGAGCTGCAGTTCACCCATCCGATATCAGCCACGGCACCCATGTCGCAGGTGTCGCTGCAGGCAACGCACACACACAGGCCGGAGGACGCGTGGTCTCAGGCGTCGCCCCACGTGCGTACATCGGGAACTACAAGGTGTTCGTCGAAGCGGAGTCGGGTGTCGCGAGCCACAACGCGAACTCACCCGCGATCGTCGCTGCCATCGAAGCCGCTGTCGCGGACGGCATGGACGTCATCAACTTCTCGGGCGGCGAGCCGGAGATCGAACCGAGTCGAGACATCGTCGCCCGCGCCCTCGATGCGGCCGCGGCGGCGGGCGTCGTCCCGGTGGTCGCAGCCGGGAACGACTTCAACGACGCCGGGGCCGGATCCGTTTCGTCACCGGCGAACTCCGCGCGTGCGCTCGCCGTGGGCGCCGTGGAGATCACCGGAAGCCCGGTGCGGCGCGAGCACGCGGACTTCTCGTCGGTCGGGCCGACGACGATGTCGTTGCAGCTCAAGCCGGACGTCACCGCTCCTGGAGTCGACGTCCTCTCGTCTGTTCCCGGCGGGTGGGCGTCGTTCTCCGGAACCAGCATGGCCGCTCCGCACATCGCCGGAGCCGCGGCACTCCTCGCCGAGCGTCATCCAGAGTGGACGGTTGCCCAGATCAAGTCGGCACTCGTCCAGTCGGGAAACGACGTCGTCGATAAAGGCAGCCGAATCCTCGGCCCGCAGTTCCAGGGGGGAGGCGTCGTCGCCCTTGCTCGAGCGGACAAGCCACTGCTGTTTGCGGACCCCACCGCTCTCTCCTTCGGATTGCTCGGGCGGCAAAGCACCCTTACTGGATCGATTCGCCTCGACGATGCAGGCGGCGGCTCGGGCGACTGGCAGGTCGTGGGGACGCGCTCACCAGGCTCGACAGCCGAGGCGGCCCTCGTCCTTCCGACGTCCGTCGGTGTTCCCGGCACGCTCTCGTACGAGGTGGTCGTTCCCGCCAGCGCAAGACTGGGTGATCTCACGGGCTTCATCGAGCTTCGCCGTGGCGCAGATCTGCGTCGGATCCCGTTTTGGGGGCGCGTGAGAACGGCGGCCCTTCAGCGGCACACCGTGCTCAGGCTCTTGCGGCCGGGCAACTACCGGAGCTCGACGGTTGGACGGCCCGCCTTCGTTACCCGCTACCGCTACCCCGAGAACCCGAGCGGCATCGGCGTCAGCACAGTCCTCCGAGGGCCCGAGCGCGTGTTTCGCATCATGCTCACGAAGCGCGTGGCCAATTTCGGCGTCGTCGTCACCCACCACGGGCCTGGTAGCCGCGTCGAGCCGCGCGTCGTCGCGCAGCTCGACGAGAACCGCCTCACGGGATTCGCCGGGCTCCCTGTGGCGTACAACCCGTACCTGGAGGAATTCCGATCCTCGGTGCCTGTTGCCGGTGCACTAAGCCCCGTGCCGGGTGAGTACGCGGTCGTCTTCGACAGCGCCACACGCGCAGGCGCTGGCTCCTTCACCTTCCGCTACTGGATAGACGACGTGACCCCGCCGACCCTCCGCGTGCACTCGCGGTCGGTCGACTTTGACCGGCCGGTGCAGGTCGCGGCGCGCGACTCCGGCTCAGGGGTCTATCCGGACTCGGTCGTCGCAACGATCGACGGCGTTCACGTGCCGGACTCGTTCCGAGGTGGCGTCGTCTCTATCTCGACTTCGGGCTTCGCGCCAGGCACTCATCGGCTGCGTCTGCGCGTGTCCGACTACCAGGAATCGAAGAACACGGAGAACGTCGCGAAGATCCTTGCCAACACGCGCCGGCTGACCGCGACGATCACGATCCGCTGAGGCCACGCGGGACGGACAGACGCAACCATCAGCGGCAGCGGAGCTGCCGCGCTTTAAGTGTTCTCGCGCGCGCAGGTGCAGTAAAGACTCAGCCTCGACAGAGTCGACGCAGGCATCGCGACCGCGGAGCGGTCGCACTTCAGGGGTTTTCGCGACCGGGGATCCGCACTCGCGGATGCCCGGTCTGCGGGAAGGCTTACGTCTTGCGGTCCCGTTCTTCGATCGTAGGAAGAGCGTCGAGATCCCGCTGGACGGAGCGAATGAACTCGTCGCTCTCGTCCTCCGGCGTGACGACTCGGAGCTGCTTCTTTCGGCGCTGCCGCTCGCGATCCCGGCGGGCTGCCGCTCCGAAGCGGCGCTCCAGGCGTGGACGTTCGACCGCGACCGCCAGGGCGGCCGCGAAGACGAGCAACACGAGCCACGGCCAGCTCACGAGTCGGATTGTAGGCGAAGTAGTGCGCAGACCGGTATCCGCCGGCTTGCGGATTCCGGTCGTACAAGGATCCTGGAAGTGCAGCCGCCTTGCGGCTGCACTCGTGGAGTCGCGTCAGTCTTTGGAGCGAAACACCCGCATGGGGAGGGTCGACAGCGGAACGCCGCCGTCCGCCGTCACGAGCCAGGTGTCCTGCATGTACAGGCAGTCCTCGCCGTTCGTCGCGATCGCGTGCGGGTGCATGGAGAGCACCATGTTCTCCTCGAGCGGGATGTCGACGCCTTCGCCGACCTTGGGAAACTCGATCATCGTCATCCCGATCGAGTGGCCGGTCACGTGACCGAGGTGGTAGCCGC
>JBOHAY010000024.1:0-6590 GCA_050697935.1 Gaiellaceae bacterium
ATTCGGCCCGTCCTTTCGTTCGTCGCCTGCAGCAGTCAGCAGCACTCTTAAACAACTGCGCGCGACTTGCAAGGGAATCGGCGCACTTTCGTCACAGGCGGCGTCGGACCGCGCTCCTAGACTGGCTTAGATGAGTGGTCGCCAATTCCTCGTCGCGTGGGCGGTGGCTGAGACATGGCGCCGGCTTACGCCGCCCGTCCTCGCTCGTATTCCCGATACGCGCTCGCACGGACGGCGTCCCCGGCTTGGTCTCAGCCATCCCCGCATCGACGGCAATCACCGACCACCCACCTGATGGCCAAGGTCACCGTTCAGTTCACGTGCACCGAGTGCGGCACCACGAGCGGGCGTTGGCTCGGGCGCTGCCCGGGGTGCGCTGCGTTCGGAACGCTCGTCGAGGAGCTCCACGGATCAGATGCGGGCTCGATGGTCGAGGCACTCACCCCGATACGACTCGGCGAGGTCTCAGCTGACGACGCCGAGCGCATCCCCACGGGAGTCTCCGAGCTCGATCGGGTACTCGGAGGCGGTCTGGTACCGGCCTCGCTCGTTCTGGTCGGAGGAGAGCCGGGGGTCGGGAAATCGACGCTTCTGCTGTCGGCGCTCGGTGCGATCAGCAAGAGCAGGAAGGCACTGCTGGTGACCGGCGAGGAGTCGCTGGCGCAAGTTAGCCTCCGCGCCGCTCGTCTGGGCGGCGCGGAGGCTGTCGAGATCCTCGCCGAGACGGAGCTCGATGCCGTCTGCGCGACCCTCGAGAAAGAGCGGCCCGACGTCTGTGTGATCGACTCGGTGCAGACTCTCCATGCCTCTGCGCTTGCCTCGGCGCCCGGCTCCGTTGCGCAGGTTCGGGAAGCCGCCGGACGCCTCTTGCGCGTTGCGAAGGAGGCTGGGGTTGCGACCATTCTCGTCGGGCACGTCACCAAGGACGGCGCAGTGGCCGGCCCACGCGTGCTCGAGCACCTCGTCGACTGTGTCCTCCAGTTCGAAGGCGACCGCCACCAGGAGCACCGCATCCTTCGCGCGACGAAGAACCGGTTCGGATCGACCTACGAGCTCGGTGTCTTCGAGATGACGGCAGGAGGCCTTGTCGGTGTTCCGGATCCGTCAGCGCTCTTCGGATCGACTCATCCTGGCGAGATCGGAGCCGCCGTCGGCTGCGTCCTCGAGGGCACTCGGCCGATCCTGCTCGAGGTACAGGCACTTGTCGCGCCGACCGATCTCGCCATGCCGAGGCGGGTGGCCACCGGCGTCGATCCCCGTCGTCTCGCAATGATCGTGGCCGTCCTCGGTCGCCATGCAGGAGTTGCGCTTGCGAGCGCCGACGTCTTCGTCAATGTCGCCGGCGGCGTCAAGATCGAAGAGCCAGGCGCGGATCTCGCGGTCGCGCTCGCGATCGCCTCGGCGGCACGAGGCACGCCCGTGCTGGAGGGTGTCGCGGCGTTCGGCGAGATTGGCCTGACCGGACGTCTGCGGGCAACCTCGCAGGCCGAACGGCGCGTGGACGAGTGCGCGAAGCTGGGCATCGGAACAATCGTCGCGCCGCCTGGAACACCGGCCCGGGTACGGCTGCCCGTGCTCGGTGCGGAAACGCTTCGGGAGGCCATCAAGGCCGCCCTCACCGCATCCGCCGCTGTCCGCGACGCGGCCGCCTAGGGTTCTATCGGCCGTTCGACGGTTTGCGAAACGTCGTTGCGGTTCCGTTAAGAGCCTGTGAGAAACCCGCTATGATGTGCGAGGACGCCGGCAGGGAAGACGCTGCCGGCACTTTTTCGTGACGGCGACGCATACCGACATCGGGGAGGCCCTCTTGTTCGACATCGGCGACAAGGTCGTCTATCCGCACCATGGCGCGGGGACAGTCGTGAGCAAGGAAAAGCGCGAGGTTCTGGGGGAGACGCGCGAGTACCTGACGATCCAGATCCTTCACAACGACATGACTGTCAACGTTCCGTGTGAGAACGCGGACCGAGTGGGCCTCCGCACGGTCATCGACCAGCGCACGGTGCAGATGGTGGTCAGGACACTCTCCGGCGGTTCCACCGAGATGCCCAAGAACTGGAATCGCCGCTTCAAGCACAACCGCGACAAGATGAAGACGGGCAACATCTTCGAGCTTGCGGAAGTCGTGCGAAACCTCGCAGTCCGCAACAACGAGAAGGGCTTGTCGACCGGCGAGAAGCAGATGTTCGTGAAGGCGAAGAAGATCCTCGCCTCCGAGCTCATGTACGCGAAGGACATGGACGAGGACGAAGCCGCGGCCTGGCTCGACGACGTGCTTTCACGTGCGGGGCAGCCCAAGCCGAAGTCGCGAGCGAAGCCGAAGGCCGCCACCGCGAACGCCTAGCGCATTCTCGCTTCGCGAGACTGCGCTAATCGGGTCGAGGCGAGCGCGTGACGAAGGGAACGTAGACATTTCCGGCGAAGTCGGAAGTGTCTGGGCGGTGATCGCGGCCGCCGGATCCGGTGAGCGGCTCGGCATCGATCGTCCAAAGGCCTTTGCCGTCCTCGGTGGACGGCCGTTGCTCGCCGAGAGTCTCGACCGCCTCGATCGCTCGCCGTGGGTCGACGCGATCGTCGTTGCTGCGGCTCCCGGATGGGAGGAGCCCTCGATCCTCCTGTCGGAGGAGCTCGCGACCACCAAGGTCGTCTCGTGCGTGACGGGCGGAGCAACACGGGCTGAATCGGTGCGCGTGGCTCTCGAGGATGTGTCGGAGGAAGCGATGGTCGTGCTCGTGCACGATGCAGCGCGGCCGCTCGTCGACGACGCGGTCATCGAGCGGGTACTGGGACCGCTCGGAGAGGGCTTCGACGGGGTGATTCCTGCGCTCGCGGTGCCCGACACGATCAAGCGCGTAAAACGCGGGGCTGTCGTGGAGACCGTGCCGCGCGAGGGGCTCTTCGGCGCTCAGACACCCCAGGCATTTCTGGCTCCTGCTCTTCGTCGGGCGTACGCAGGCGACCTCGCGGGCGCGAACGACTGTGCGTCCTTGGTCGAGCGGAGCGGCGGTCGCGTCGCCGTCGTGCAAGGCGATCGCCGTCTGCTCAAGGTAACGGTGCTAGAGGATCTCGCGCTCGTCGAATCGTGGCTCTGAAGGCCGTCTTCTTCGACGTCGGCGAGACGCTCGTCGACGAGGAGCGCTGGTGGCGGGAGCTCGCGGAGCGTTCCGGCCTGCAGTCGCATGTCGTCTGGGCGGCCCTCGGCGTCACGATCGAGCGCGGGGAGGAGCACGACGCGTTGTGGGGACATCTCGGGATCGAGCGCCCCGACCCGTGGTGGTATGGCCTCACGTACTCGTTGGACGACCTCTACCCGGACGCTGTCGATTGCCTCGAGCAAGTACGCGCGCTCGGTTATCGCGTCGGGATCGTCGGAAACCAGACGGAGGCCATGGAGCGTTGGGCTCGTGAGGCAGCGCTTCCCGTCGACGTCGTCTCGTCATCCGCCAGCCTCGGTGTCCGCAAGCCCGATCCCCGGTTCTTCGATCTCATCGTGGAGCTCGCCGGCTGTGCCCCGGGAGAGGTTGTGTATGTCGGCGATCGCGTCGACAACGACGTTCTCCCCGCTGCTGCGGCGGGACTGGTCGCCGTGCACGTGCGCCGTGGGCCGTGGGGAAGGTTGCAGCCGACGCCGCCCGAGGCAGCTCTCGGTCTCGACGATCTCGCCTCACTCCCCGACTCGCTAGCCTCGCTGTCGTGAGCGATCTGCGAGTCGGAATCGGTTACGACGCACACGCACTCGAAGCGGGGGTGCCCCTCGTGCTGGGAGGCGTGCCGATCGATTATCCGCGTGGCCTTGCCGGGCACTCGGATGGCGATGTGATCGCGCATGCGCTCATCGACGCGCTGCTCGGAGCGGCGGACCTGGGGGACATCGGCTCGCTCTTCTCGTCGGACGACGAGCAGTACCGCGGGGCTTCTTCGCTCGACCTCCTCTGGGAGGCGTATCGCGAGGTGCGCGAGAACGGCTGGGAGCTCGTCAACGCCGACTGCATCCTCGTCGCCGAGGAGCCCAGAATCGGAGATGTGCGCAACGAGATGTGCGAGCGACTCGCAGCGTCGCTCGGCGTCGAGCGCGGCCGCGTGACGGTGCGTGCGACCACAACGGACCGACTCGGCTTCACCGGTCGCGGCGAAGGGCTCGCCGCGCAGGCCGTAGCTCTGCTCCGACGATGAAGGTCGTCCGGTACGCGGATCGGCCCGACCTTCGCGCTCGAAGGTTCGCAGAGCTTGCCGGCCTCACGTTCCCGGAGTACATGAACCACAACGAGCCGGGAGACCTCTACTGGGACCGGCTCTACACCGATTTTCCCGACTTCCAGATCGGGCTCGTCGACGATGGCGAACTGCTCGCCGAGTCTCATGCCGTCCCGTTGCCGTGGGACGGGACGCTCGAGGATCTCCCCGCAGGCTGGGATGAGGGCTTCGTGCGCGGCATGACCTCGGATGCGACCGCAACAGCGCTCATGGCGATCGCGATCAGCGTTGCGCCCGCGCGCCAGGGGCAGCGGCTCTCGAGTCGGATGATTCGATCGTTCACGGACAACGCTCGCTCGGCCGGTCTCGGCAGCGTCATCGCCCCTGTGCGACCAACGTGGAAGGAGCGCTATCCGCTCATCCCGATGGAGCGCTACGTCGAGTGGCGACGCGGCGATGGATCGCACTTCGATCCCTGGATCCGCATCCACGAGCTCGTCGGTGGCGAGATCCTCGCGGCCTCTCCCGAATCGATGACCATTCGCGCGCCGGCGTCGGAGTGGGAGGAATGGACAGGGATGCGCTTCCCTGACGACGGCGACTACGTCTTCCCAGGCGGGCTGGCGCCGCTCACCGTTCGCGACGGCATCGGCACGCATATCGAGCCGAACGTCTGGCTGTTACACCGCGTCCTCTAACCGGCCGGGAGGGTAAAGCAGACCCTGGCGCCTCCGCCCTCTCGGTCCTCGGCCCAGATCCGGCCGCCGTGCGCCTCGACGAGGCCGCGGGCGATTGCGAGGCCGAGTCCGGCGCCGCGTGACGAACGAGACTGATCCCCGCGCCAGAAGCGTTCGAACATCCTCGCTTGGGCCTCGGCGTCGAGGCCTTCGCCGGTGTCCTCGACGGCGACTCGCACCTCCCCAGCTCGAGGTTCGACCCGAACGGCGACTGCGCCGTCGCTCGGGGTGTGTCTCAGTGCATTCGTGAGGAGGTTCATGAGTACGCGCTCGACCTTCTCCGGCGCGAAGCGCGCGGTCACGTCCTCCTCGACCTCGGCTGCAAGCGTGACGTGACGACTGCGCGCCTCCGCCTCGACACCGCGGAGGCTGCTCGAGATCACGGGCGCTACTGGGAGGCGGTGCAACTCGAGGGTCAGAGCTCCTGCATCGATGCGCGCGAGCTCGAAGAGATCGTCGACGAGCGTCGAGAGGACTCGCACCTGCTCGCGAAGCACGGGCACGTATTCATCCGGCGAGCCGAGGCCGTCCTCTAGCGCCTCGAGCATCGCCTGCATGTTTGCGAGCGGCGTTCGCAGGTCGTGGCTCGCCCATGCGACGAGCTCTCGCCGGGTGTCGAAGAGACGGCCGAGGTTGGCTCCCATCTCGTTGAAGGACGCAGCCAGCTCGGCGACCTCGGCTGGCCCACCTTCAGGTGCCCGTGCGGCGAGGTTTCCCTGTGCAAGTTCGACGGACGCTTCGCGCACTCGGTCGATCGAGTCGGCGATCGACCGCGCGACGAGCAGCGCTGCGACCAGTGCCGTCAGCGCTGACGCGGCGGTGACCGCAAGGATCTTCACGTCGTCGCCCATGTGGAACATGACCCATCCCGAAGCGAGCACTGCGCCGAGCGGGAGCAGGACGGCGAGGACGGCCAGACCTGCGAGCTGGAGTCGAACCGTCGGGAGCAGGCGAAGGAGGCCGGCGAGAGCGAGCCCGATCGTGAGAGTCGCGAGCGCGACGATGAGGGCGTTCGCGATCATGTGGCGAGCCTGTAGCCGATGCCCCAGACCGTCTCCAGGTACTTCGGTTCGGACGGGTCGTCTTCGACCTTCTCGCGCAGTCGCCGGACGTGGACGGTGACGGTTCCGGTGTCGAGGGCGGCCGTGTATCCCCAGACACTTGCCATGAGCTGATCGCGGGAGAAGACTCGTCTCGGGTGGCTCGCGAGGAACCAGAGAAGATCGAACTCCTTGGCGGTCAGACGCACCTCCTCGCCGCCCTTGCGAGCCTCGCGCGTTGTTCGCTCGAGTTCGATGTCTCCGAATGTGAGGCGCTCGACGGATTCGCCAGTCGGTGCGGCTCGACGCAGGACGCTGCGCACGCGGGCCGCGAGCTCTCGGGGAGAGAACGGCTTCGTTACGTAGTCGTCAGCGCCCAGCTCGAGCCCCACGATGCGATCGGCTTCCTCACCACGCGCGGTGAGCATGATCACCGGGAGCTCCGATCGCGCACGGATCCAGCGACAGAGCTCAAGGCCGTCCGTGCCCGGAAGCATCACATCGAGGACGACCAGGTCGGGCTCCAAGCGCTCGATCGCGCCTCGAGCGGCGTCGCCGTTCGCGGCCTCGAGTGTGTCGTGCCCCTCGCGAGCGAGGTAGCGGACGACGACTTCGCGGA
>JBOHAY010000025.1:0-2790 GCA_050697935.1 Gaiellaceae bacterium
CCCTCCTCAGCTTGACGACGGATGCCGACGGCTTCGTCGTCAGGAGGCGGGTCCCTTCATTTCGGTTCGAGTTCTTACCCGGCAGGCTCTGTCGCGGCGCGGTCCGACGCGCTCGAACCGGCGCCTGCGTGCGGGCGCACGAGAGTGAACGCGACGATCGCTCCCAAGACGGCGATCGCGGCAGCGACGAGGAGCGCGCTCTCGAATCCCCTCATGAATGCCTCCGGCGTCCGCTCGCCGCTGGCCTCCGCTGCGATGATCGCACCCATGACGGCGATGCCCATCGTCCCACCGACCTGCCGTGCGCTGTTCAGGACAGCCGAGCCGACACCGGCCTTGTCGACCGGCACGCTTCGCGTCGCGGCGGCCGCACTCGGCGTCATCGTGAGCGACATCCCGACGCCGCCGATGAGGAGCGCCGGAAAGAGGTCACGGTAGGACGCGTCTGCACTGAGCCGCGAAAGCATCACCAACTGGAGCGCGATGAGGATCATCCCGGTGGTCATCAAGCCGCGCGAGCCGATTCGATCGCTCATCTTTCCGGCGATGGGTGCGACCAGGATGATCAGGATCGTCATCGGCAGGAACGCAGCCCCAGCCTGGACGGCCGAGTAGCCGAGGATGTTCTGCATGTACAGCGACATAAAGAAGAAGATCCCGAACATCGCGAGCGCGACGAGCAGCGTCACGAGATTCGCGCCGGTGTACGTGCCGCTCCGGAACAGGTCGAGCGGCAGCATCGGGTCGCGCTGGCGTCTCTCGAGCAGGACGAACGTGGCGAGCGAGACGAAGGCGAGGACGAATGAGCCAACGATCCGGGTCGAGCTCCACCCGTAGGTGTTCGCCTCGATGAGGCCGTAGGTGAGAGCAAAGAGGCCCACTGCAGATGTCGCGAGTCCCGGCAGGTCGAGGCGTACGTGGGTCTCGTCCCGCGACTCGTCGATGAAGAGATAGCTCGCGACGATCCCGAGAATCCCGACGGGGACGTTCACGAAGAAGATCCAGCTCCAGTCGAGGTGCTCGGTGATCAACCCGCCGACCAGCGGGCCGATCGCAAGCGCAAGCGCCGAGACGCCTGCCCAGATGCCGATGGCGGTGCCTCGCTGATGCGGCGCGAACGTCGCCGCGATAATCGAGAGAGTCGCAGGATTCATGAGCGCCGCTCCGGCCCCTTGCAGCACGCGAGCAGCGATGAGCATCTCCCCCGAATCTGCGAGTCCGCAGAGGAGCGAGGCGATCGTGAAGACGGCGATCCCGATGACGAAGACGAGCCGACGACCGTAGGCGTCGGCAACCTTGCCGCCGACGAGCATGAGCGCCGCGAACGTCAGCGCATACCCCGTGACGATCCACTGGAGCTCGGAGAGATCGGTGTCGAGGTCGCGCTGGATGGAAGGCAGCGCCACGTTCACAACGGTGTTGTCGAGCATGATCATGAAGAGGCCGAACGAGACCGCAGCGAGCGTGAGCCACTTGCGGTTCTCCTCTGCGAAGATCCGTGCCCTCATGCCGACGTACTCCTCTCGATCGTGACCAGTCCTGCGCAGACTAGCCCCGGCCGACCCGGCGGCTTCACGTGGGCGCCGACCCCAGCGCAGCGCGACGCGGCGAACATCACGCGGCTGGCACGGTCACTCGGGTGCTCCAAGTACGGCGATCTGCACCGCATCTCGATCGAGGAGCCAGACCGATTCTGGCGCGCCGTGACCGCCGATCTCGAGATTCCGCTCTCCCGCGACTGGAGCGCGGTTCTCGACGAGTCACTCGGGATCGAGTGGACGACCTGGTTCGTCGGAGCACAACTGAATATCGCGGACGCCTGCGTCCATCGCTGGGCCCGCGAGCGCCCGAACGACGAGGCCGCGGTGTGGGTTCCTGAGGAGGGCGACCGGCGATCGCTGACCTGGGCCGAGCTCTCGCGCGAGGTGCGACGGCTCGCCGAGGCGCTCCGGCGGCTCGGCGTCGGGGAAGGTGACGCCGTCGGGATCTTCCTGCCGATGGCGCCCGAGGCGGCGATTGCCTCACACGCGTGTGCGCACATCGGTGCCGTCCAGGTACCGATCTTCTCGGGCTTCGCCGGGCCCGCCGTGTCGTCACGACTGGCGGATGCGCGGGCGAAGATCGTCGTGACGGCCGACGCTTCGTACCGTAGGGGCCGGCTCGTCTCCATGAAGGAGGCTCTGGACGACGCGCTGGGCGCTGCCCCGACGGTCGAGCACGTCGTCGTCTGGCGGCGGGCAGGCATTGACTGCCCCATGACGAGCGGTCGCGACCGCTGGTGGGACGAGATCGTCGCCGAAGAGACCGGAACGCTTGACGCAACGCAGGTCGAAAGCGAGGCGCCGTACCTCATCGCGTACACCTCGGGAACGACCGGACAGCCGAAGGGCGCGCTTCACGTCCAGGGCGGCTTTCTGCTTTCGATCGTGCGCGAGACGGCCTATCAGGCTGATCTCGAGCCCGGAGATCGCGTGCTCTTCGCGACGGACATGGGCTGGATCATGGGTCCGTGGACGGTTGTCGGGGCAATGGCCTGCGGAGCCACGATCGTCTTCATGGAAGGCGCTCCCGACCGACCTTCGGACCGCATCTGGCGAATCGTCGAAACCGAGCACGTGACCATGCTCGGGGTGTCTCCCACGCTCGTCCGAGCGCTCATCCCGCACGGCGATCCTGCTGCCGACCTCACGTCGTTGCGAAGCGTCGTGACCACGGGCGAGCCGTGGAACCGAGGCCCGTACGACTGGCTGGACGAACACGTCTGCGGCAGAGGCCGGATTCCGATCGTCA
>JBOHAY010000026.1:0-4974 GCA_050697935.1 Gaiellaceae bacterium
CTTCCAGGCGGTCGTGAGGGCCGAGCGCCAGACCCGGAAGCTGCGCGCGCCAGTCACCGTGCAGCCTGCGCCTTAGCTCTTCCTCCAGCTGGAGAGGTCGTAGCGCTCCTCGAGTTGCTCGAGCACCTTCTCGGCGATCAGGTCGCCGGCGGGGCGCTCGAAGTGAACACCGTCGTCGGCGCGCATCTTCACGAGCTTCCCGGTGTCGTCTGCGATGTACTGCGAGTAACCGCCGTCGTCGCCTGCGAAGAAGAAGTACGTGTCGAGGTACGAGGCGCGACCGGGCCTCTTCGCAGCCTCGGACTGGACGATCGTGTTGATGACGTCGTAGCGGAGCGTCTGCTCCGCGTCGCGCGAGATCGGCAGGCCGATCCAGACGAGGAAGCCACCGTTGCGCGTGATCGTCTCCATGATCCCGGCGACGCGACGGCGGTACTCGGCACGCCAACTCGGGCTTCCGAACGATCCGATCTCCTTGCCCTCTGGCAAGCCGGTCATGAAGCCGTGGTCGTCGTTTCCTCCGAACATGAGCACGACCGCGCGCGGCTTGCTCGTTCGCATCTCGTCGCGGACGTGCGTGAACCAGTTGAACACGTCGGGGCGCTCGAGGCCGCTCGCGATGCGCCCGTCGATCTTGCCGGCCGAGCTGATGGCCCGGTTCCCCGCCACTGCGCGGAGCAGCGACTCGCCGGGGACCACCACGAGCGAGTCGCCGGCAATCCAGACGCGGAGCTTGCGTTTCGGTGAGAACTTCTCCCGCTTCGGAGGCGCGGCGGGAGCGTCGCCGCCGACCGGTTCCTCTGGAGTGGGGGCGACGACCTCGGTGTCGATCCGGTCGTCTCCAGAGCGCCCGAGCGCAGCTTTGAGCACTCGCCTCGGCTGATCGAGCAGGAGCGCGCCGCTGACGCTCTCGAGCGGCCCCGTCACGGCGAGCGCTGTGTCGCGCTTCCAGCCCTCTGGCTGGATCGTGGCCGACTTGTGCAGCCCCGGCGCGTTGAGGAGCAATGCGATCACGAGCCCAGCCAGCGAGACGACGATCGCCGATCCCGCGGAGTGCAGGCGCCGCCCTCCTTCGCCGGTGCGTCTGCGCGGCCTGCGTCTCGTGGTCTCGGACCTCATCAGAACTGGAAGTAGATGAAGGGTGCCACGCCCTCGGGCCCCATTGAGTGGGTGACGAGGAGCGCGAGCGAGAGGACGGCGGCCTGCGCCGGGATCGGAAGCCGCGAAAACCGTGCCATGATCACGAGCGGGAGGCGGCGAGGGAGGTACTGCGAGCCGATCCCGACCGCGATTGCGGCAATGACGCCTCCGCTGACGAGCGGTGACGGCTCGCCCCAGGCGGTGAAGAGGCGCACGATGAGATCCCACGCGTCCGCGAACGAGTCCGAGCGGAAGAAGATCCACGCGAAGCAGACGATCTGGAAGGTCACGAAGCGATACCAGGCGCGCCGGCCCCGCGTCCACGGCCGCTCGACGAACCCCGGTCGCTCACGCCACCAGCGCTCGGCGACGAGCGCGATCCCGTGGATCGCCCCCCAGGCGATGAACGTCCAGCCGGCTCCGTGCCAGAGCCCGCCGATCAGCATGGTCAGCATGAGGTTGCGGTACGTGAAGAGCGAGCCGCCCCGGTTGCCGCCGAGCGGGATGTAGAGGTAGTCGCGGAGCCAGCGGGAGAGCGTCATGTGCCAGCGGCGCCAGAAGTCGGAGATCGAGGTCGCCGAATAGGGGGCGTCGAAGTTCTGCGGGAATGTGAACCCGAGCAGGAGCGCGACCCCGATCGCCATGTTCGTGTACCCGAAGAAGTCGGCATAGATCTGGACGGCGTAGGCGTAGATCCCGACCAGCACCTCGAGCGACGAGTGCTGGTTCGGGGCACCGAAGACCTCGTCGACGATGTTCGCCGCCAGGTAGTTCGCGATCACGACCTTCATGAAGAGCCCGGTGCCGATGAGGAAGAACGCCCGCGACGTGTCGACGTAGCGAGGGTCGCGCGGCGAGTCGAACTGGGGAATGAGCTCTCCCGGCCGCACGATCGGGCCCGCGACGAGGTGGGGGAAGAAGGAGAGGTAGGCGGCGAACTTCCCGAAGCCCACGGGCGCGAAGTCGCGGCGGTAGACATCGACCACGTACGCGATGCCCATGAACGTGAAGAACGAGATGCCGACGGGGAGGATGATCGAGCGCGCCTCGAGCGGGACATCGATGCCGGCGAACGCGAAGAGGTTGTTCGTCGACGTGACGAAGAAGTCGTAGTACTTGAAATAGCCGAGGAGTGCGAGGTTCCCGGCGAGCGCGCCGGCGAGGAGCCACTTCCGCCTCTGCGCGTCGCGACGGTTGTGGAGCGCGATCGCGAAGACCTGGTTCCACACGATCGAGAAGGCGAGCAGGAAGCAGAAGCGCCAATCCCAACCTGCGTAGAAGACGAAGCTCGCGACGATCATGAACGGGCGCCAGCGCTCGCCTCGCGGCATGAGGAGCCACGAGAGCGGCAGCACGACCACAAAGAAGATCGCGAAGGTGGCGGTCGGAAAAAGCACGCGCTCGCGGGACTTTTAGTCGCTCGCGCGCGGCGCTGCGTACCCAGCAGGCCCTCATGTCAGAAACGGGGCTACTTTCGCACGGCTGCGAACGGCTGCCAGACGGGTGCGGCGTCGAGCCAGACGTTGCGCGACTCGGGCCACGAGATCTGCATCTTGAATGCTGACGGAAGCGGGCTCCGGAAGCTGATCAGCCTTCGCGCTCCCCGCTGCCGCCGGGGTTCACGACCGTCCGGGGAGGGCGAGTCCGGGCCTGATCCCGAGATCTCGCTCGAGCAGATGGAGGTCGAGGAGGCTCTAGCGGAGTGGGACGGCCGACGCGAGCGCGCGCCGCACAGATACCTCATTTAACGGCTGCGATGAATGTGCGGGTTGTGCGGGCTCCGTAGAAGGAGATGGTGAGGCTTCCACGGAGTGTCCGGCCGTGTGCCCAACCTGGAATGTGCCACCCGGCGCCGAGCGCGCTGCCGGTCGAGCCGCTGTGCAGCGGCCGTAGGGGCGCCCCCGCGATAACTGCGCGTGACCTCACGTCGGCCGCGCTGACCTCTTCGCGGTAGCCACCTCGAACCATTGTCACGTGGAGCCGGGCGGTGACCACCCCGCCGGCGCGTGGGCGTGGGTCGAGCACGATGTTCGACGTCACCAGCTTCGTCGGAACCTCGACAACGTAGGTCCACGGACCCGCTACGTCGTCGATCCAGCTCTCGTCTGGTTGGTCGGTATCGCCGATCGCCAGGATCACGAACCGAAGCCGCGGCGTGCGCGGCGCCATCAGTGCGCCCAGACGGTCGACCGTCGTCGTCAGCGAGACAGAGTTGTCGACGACGGAAACCGTCTCGGCTCCGGGCAGCGGCACGTATCCGGAGCCGGTCCAGGAGGAGCTGTTCCAGACGCCGAGCACGGCGCGCTCGCTCGTCGCGGAGAGTGCGTAGTCCATACCCATCGGCCCACCCGTGTGCTCGTCGCTGTCGACGTTCAGTCCGATGACGAGCACGTCCGTAGCGCGAAGGCGGGTGCGATTCGCAAACGACACCTTCAAGCTCAGCCGACCGGCGTCATCGTTTGTGACGATCACTTCGCTGATGTCGGGCGCGCTCGCGACGTCAGCCTCTGCGTCGAGGTAGACCTGAGACCGTTCCGGCGACTTCGCAGCGACGGCCTCGAGGCTGGCGCTGGTGAGTAAGGCGACCAGGCCGAGTGCGAGCGCGAGGCGCACGCATCTCGCGCGCTGTCTGAGTTTAAACGGTGCTTGGCTTCGCTTCATCTCGATGACGACGCTGGCACCAGCCGCTAACGAAGCCCTACGAGCCGCTATGGGTTGGCTAATTCCCTGATCGCGAACCGTTTGAGAGGCGTAGCCGTGGTACGTTCGCGCCACGAACGACGGCTCGGACAGCTCGCTCGAGTTCCGGATTCTCGGGCCTCTGGAGGCGCGGAGGAACGGCCGGGAGGTCGCCCTGGGCGGCGCCCGTCAGCGCTCGCTGCTCGGTGTCCTGATCGTTCATGCGAACGAGGTCGTCTCGAGCGACCGGCTCATCGACGAGCTCTGGGACGAGCATCCGCCGGAGACAGCGGCGACTGCGCTTCACGGGTTCGTCTCGCAGCTTCGGAAGGCACTCGAGCCCGGTCGCGCCTCGGGCGCACCCGGCGAGGTACTTCTCACCCGAGCGCCCGGCTACATGCTCCGTGTCGGACCCGGGGCGATCGACGCAGTGCGGTTCGAGGAGCTTCTCGCCGACGGTCGCGGCGCACTCGATGCCGGCGAGGCGGGTCGCGCTGCGGGCACCCTGCGCGAGGCGCTCGCCCTCTGGCGCGGCCAGGCTCTAGCCGGGGCCGACAACACGCCTTCTACCCATGCCGAGTCCATCCGCCTCGAAGAGGCTCGGCTCGAGGCGCTCGAAGAGCGGATCGACGCCGACCTCGCCCTGGGTCGCGACGACGAGCTCGTCCCTGAGCTCGAGGCGCTTGTAGAGCGCGAGCCGCTACGGGAGCGCTTGTGCGGTCAGCTCATGCTCGCGCTCTACCGCTCCGGGCGTCAGGCGGACGCACTGGAGCACTATCAGCGTGCACGAAACACGTTCCGAGATCGCCTCGGCATCGAGCCCAGCCCGAGGCTACGCGAGCTCGAGCAGGCGATGCTCCGTCAGGATCCGGAGCTCGAGGCCGGTCTGCGGCGTATGCGTCCGCGACGCGTGCTCCGGCGACGCCGGCGTGCCCTGGTCATCGTGACCGTCATCGCGCTGGTGGCGGTCGCGGCGATCGTGGTCGGCGCCCTGTTGACGCGTGCAGACGCTCCTCTCCAGGGGACTCCCGGATCGGTTGCGGTCGTCGATCCGGAGGCAGGCCGAGTGGTCGACACGATCGAGGTCGGATCAGGCCCGGTCTCGATCGTCTTCGGCCACGGCTCGATCTGGGTGGCGAACTCCGAGGACGACAC
>JBOHAY010000027.1:0-4107 GCA_050697935.1 Gaiellaceae bacterium
CGACAAGCGTGAACGGTGGCAGATCCAGCGTGAGCGTTCGCGCACCCGCACCTTGACCCACGATGATGTCGAGCCTGAAGTCCTCGAGAGCCGGGTACAGGATCTCCTCGATCGCGCGGTTGATCCGGTGAATCTCGTCCACGAAGAGGACGTCCCGCGACTCGAGGCCGGTGAGGATCGCGGCCATGTCCCCCTTCCGCTCGAGAGCGGGACCTGCCACCGTCCGGATCCCGACGCCGAGCTCCTCACGGATGATCGTCGCCAACGTCGTCTTGCCGAGTCCTGGAGGGCCGACGAGCAGGACATGGTCGAGAGCGTCCCCGCGCCCCTTGGCCGCCTCGAGCGCGATGTCGAGCTGCTCCTTGATGCGCTCCTGCCCGACGAAGTCGTCGAGCCGACGTGGACGAAGCGTCTGCTCGACCTCTTCGTCGCCTTCGCGCAACACCGGTGCCAGGAACTGGCTGGTCATGCTGCGCTCCGGAGCGCCTCGCGAACGCGCTCCTCCGCCGGCAGGTCCGGGTCGACTCGGGCGAGCGCCCGCTCGGCTTCGACGACCGAGTACCCGAGCTCGACCAGCGCGTCGCGTGCGACGAGCTCTCGTGGCGCTCCGACCTCCGCGCCCATGTCGGTCGCGTCCGCGATCGAGTCCTTCAGCTCCAGCGCGATGCGCTCCGCTGTCTTCTTCCCGATCCCGGGTATCGCCTGGAACCGCGCGACGTCTCCGAGCGCGATGGCTCGCTGCAGCTCAGCCGGCGGGGCGCTGGAGACGACGGCGAGCGCAACCTTGGGTCCGATCCCGCTCACACCGAGGAGATGGACGAACAGCGCCCGCTCGGCTGCGTCCGCGAAGCCATAGAGCTGCAGAACATCGTCGCGGACGTGCAGGTACGTCTCGAGCGTCACTTCGGGGACGCCGTCCGCGCGCCGGAGCGCGCTCGGCGTCGCCGCAACGAGGTATCCGACGCCTCCGACGTCGAGGACGAGCCCGTCGACGGAACGACCGACGGGAGCTCCCCGCAGGCGGGAGATCACTGCGCGACCTCGAGCAGCGGCGGCGCGAGCGCGTGGCAGATAGCCACGGCGAACGCGTCAGCTTCATGGGACGAGCTCGGCTCGGCATCGAGGCCGAGGATCATCTTCACCATCCGCTGCATCTGCGCCTTCTCTGCCCGTCCGTACCCGCACACCGTCTGCTTGACCCGGGCCGGGGCGTATTCGGCACATTCGACTCCGGCGGACGCGGCTGCGACGAGAACGGCGCCGCGCGCTTGCCCGACGGAGAGCGCGATGCGGGCGTCGGCACCCACGTAGGACTCCTCGAGCGCGACGGCGTCCGGCTCGTGCTCCGCAATGAGATCCTGAACGCCCACGAAGATCGTCTTGAGCCGCACGTCGAGCCGCTCCCGCGCGGACGTCCGCCAGCAACCGGACTCCACCGCCCGGAGGCGCCCGTCGCTTCCGTGGACGATCCCGTACCCGCACGCTGCCGTCCCTGGGTCGATGCCGAGGACCTTCACGTGTGGAAGTTACGCGGGAGTCCGGACGTTCCTCCGAAGCGCTCAGCTCGACTCTGCCGCAGTGCGGCGGGTCAGTCGCAGCGACTGCGCCCGCGAAAGCGGGCGCGCTTCAGGGATTCTCGCGATCGAGAACTCGCACTCGCGAGTGCTCGATCTGCGGTACTACCCGGTGCAGTTCTCCGTCGACCAGGCCTCCAGGCGTTGGGACGCCTCGGTCAGCTCCTGCTGATCCAACGAGGCGAGCGCAGCCTGGAGTTGCTGGAGCTGCTCCGCGGACGGCGTCGCGCCGGGCGAGATACCGATGTCCTGGAGCTCCGCGGAGTACGTCGCGAGGGCCTGCGCGAGAGTCTCGACGTCGGCCCTGATCTCGTCGGGAACCTTGCTTGCGAGCTCGTCGAGATCCGCCTGGCTCCCGCTGTCGACGGCGCCCGAGAAGGCCTGCGCAATGGACGCGCCGACACCGGCGAGCGCCAGACAGTCCTCGTCTCCGAGCACGCCCGAGAGATCGGTGCCGCTCGTATCCTCGGTCGTCGTTTCCTCGGTCGTCGTCTCGTCGGTGGTCGTCTCCTCGATCGTCGTCTCGTCGGTGGCGGCCGACTCGTCACTGCCGCCGCAGCCGGCGGCGACAAGCGCCAGTGCGAGGACTGGGACGGCGAGCCAGCGCATCGGCTTCGACCCTAACAGGGAATCACGAGAGGTGCTCCGAGAAGAACGCGACAATCGTCTCGTAGCACGTAACCCGGTTCGGCAGCTTCAACACGTCGTGCCCCTCGTCCTCGAACATGAGGTAGTCGACGTCACGCCCGTGCCCACGTAGCTCCTCGACGAGGTCGCGTGACTCCCGCTCGACGACGCGCGGATCGTTCTGACCCTGGATCACGAGCAGCGGGCAGGAGATGTTCGTGATGTGGGTCCGCGGTGAACGGTCGACGAGGAAGTCGCGATCCGTCTCCGGATCACCCACCGAGAGTGCGAAGTACGGCTTCCACGTCTCGGGGAGCCGGTCCATGAACGTGAACAGGTCGTACGGGCCGAACATGTCGATCGCAGCCCGCCAGAGCTCGGGATGACGTGCGGCGAGAGTCAGCGTCATGTAGCCGCCGTACGAGCGACCGACGACACCGGCGCGCGAGACATCGACGCGACCGTCGTTCGGCAACACCTCGGTCATCGCACGGACGTGGTCGAGGCGGTCGAGCCCGCCCCAGTCGCGGTCGACCCGCTTGGAGTAGTCCAAGCCGTACCCCGTCGATCCTCGAGCGTTGGGGACGAAGACGGCAAAGCCCTCGAGCGCCAGGATCTGGATCAACGGCATCGAGAACCACGCGAAGTTCGGCTGCTCCTGGCTTTGCGGCCCGCCGTGGACGTAGTAGACGAGCGGACGCGGCCCTTGGAAGCCGAGCTCGTCCGACGGGAGGTACAGACGCGCGGAGACCCGAAGGCCGTCGTGTGATTCGAAGGAGGCGTCCTCGCCGGAGGAGAGGAGCTCTGTCGCAAGCCCCAACGCGCGCTCGTTCGTCCGCCTCCCGGGCTTCGACGTGCCGTCCCGATCAAGAACGTAGAGCTGAGTGGGCATTGTGGCGGTGCAGAAGGAAACGGCGAAGCGCCCGCTCTCGCTGTCGTAGTCGAGACCGTGGAGGACGCCGTCGGCCAGCTCGCCCTGGCCCACCAGCACGCGGCTCGCAGTGACGACGCGGCTTGCCTCATCGAGGACTGCCTCGTACACCCAGGAGCAGCCGTCGATGTTGTAGACGAGCGCAAAGCGGTCACCGTGGAGGTGCTGGATTCGCTCGAGCTCCCCTGCCCCGGTGTGAACGAGCCCGGAGAGCACGACCGGTTCCACCACGCCCGGATGCTCGAGGTCGAGATATCCGAGCGATCCGGTGTCGTCGAAGAGCGTCGTCGTGAGCAGGACACCATCGCCGCTCGAGGTGCCGCGGAAGGAGCGAAACCCCGTGAGCTCGTACTCCGCGGCGGGATCTCGCTCCTCGATCGGGGTGCCATAGAGAACGCTCCGCCCGCCGCGCCCGTCGGACTCGTAGAGGACGGCGTCTCCCATCGTGTAGCCGTCGACGTGGACGATGCGCGAGTGATCCGGCGTCCAGGCCGCCACGACAGCGCCATAGGGGCTCTGGAAGAGCGTCTCGGCAGCTCCGGTCGCCAGCTCGAATCGCAGGGCCGTTATGAGCGACTCCTCCCGCGACTCGACCGCGAAGTACGCCGTCTCGGTCTCGTCGTCGACGTCCGTGAGGTGCGAGCGGCCGCCGCTGAACGTCTCCGGGGCAAGCGGCTCCGGGAAACCGCCCTCGAGTGGGATCACGTGCGGCTCGTAGTTCTCGTCGCCGTCTCGGTCGATCATGAGGATGATCTGTTCGAGCCTGGGCAGGACGTGGAAGAGATGTCCGCCGACGAGCTCCGGGTTCTGAAGCGCGAGCTGCGGAGGCAGGAGCGGCTCGGGCACGCCGCCCGCGGCATCCATCACGTAGAGGCTCAGCTGGCCCGAGAGATTCGAGACGAAGTACAGCCGGTCGGCGACGAGCTGGGGCTCCAGAAAGAGTCGCGCGGAGAGCAGCGCCTCGATCCGATTCGC
>JBOHAY010000028.1:0-3013 GCA_050697935.1 Gaiellaceae bacterium
GTTCCGGGGCGGCGGCGGCCGCCGGAGCCGAGGAGCCCATGCTCGGAATCTCGCTCTTGAGCTTCTCCACTCCTCCTGACGCCTGGATCTCCAGCCAGGCGCCCACCGCGATGACGATCGCGAAGGCCATGCCTAGCCACGCCCAGAAGGACGAGTACTCGTCCTCCAGGTTCTTGATAATCGCGAGCGCAAGGATCGCGACCGCAAGTGCTGCGCCGATCAGAGCCGCTGAGAATGGAACGGGAATCTCGATTCCGGCCAGTCGCGCACCGATCCACGCGATGAGGACGATCGTCAGCAAGCCCATGATGATCCCGCCCAGGTCGTCCCAGGCGGAGACACCGACGCTTCCCAAGGGTTCGGGCAGATCGACGCTCTGCCAATTGAAGATGGTGTCGATGAGCAGCAGCACGCCTCCCACAAGCATGAGCTGCGTACCTTTCCCGAGGGCCTTGAATCGTTCCATGATCTCCCGTCCTTTCCAGGGTGGTCTGCGGCGGTCAGCAGCACTCTTAACGAACTGGATGCGAGTTACAAGTGAATAGGCGCACTTTCGTGACCAGTGGCGTCGGATCCTGCTCCTAGACTGGCCGCGATGCCCAAGATCACCGTCCAGTTCACGTGCACCGAGTGCGGCACGACGAGTGGTCGCTGGCTCGGGCGCTGTCCGGGCTGCGCCGCATTCGGAACGCTCGTCGAGGAGCTCCACGGATCCGATGCCGGCTCGAGCGCGGGGGCGCTGACGCCGATTCGCCTCGGCGAGGTCTCGGCAGACGAAGCCGAGCGCATCCCGACGGGGGTCTCGGAGTTGGATCGGGTGCTCGGTGGCGGGCTGGTCCCTGCCTCGCTCGTGCTGGTAGGCGGCGAGCCTGGCGTCGGCAAGTCGACGCTGCTGCTCTCGGCTCTCGGCGCGATTGCGCGAAGCGGGCGGCGCGCGCTGCTCGTCACCGGGGAGGAATCGGCCGCGCAGGTCGCGCTTCGGGCGGCGCGGCTCGGCGGCGCGGACACGGTCGAGATCCTCGCCGAGACGGAGCTCGACTCGGTGTGCGCGACGCTCGAGCAGGCACGGCCGGATGTTTGCGTGATCGACTCGGTGCAGACGCTTCATGCCTCCGCTCTCGGTTCCGCGCCGGGGTCTGTTGCGCAGGTCAGGGAGGCCGCAGGACGGATGCTCCGTGTCGCCAAAGAATCCGGCATTGCCACGATCCTGGTCGGCCACGTGACCAAGGACGGAGCGGTGGCCGGCCCGCGCGTGCTCGAGCACCTTGTCGACTGCGTCCTTCAGTTCGAAGGCGATCGCTACCAGGAGCACCGCATACTCCGCGCGACCAAGAACCGGTTTGGGTCGACCAACGAGCTCGGTGTCTTCGAGATGACCGCCGGCGGCCTCGTCGGCGTTCCTGATCCGTCTCAACTCTTCGGGTCGACTCATCCGGGCGAGATCGGAGCTGCAGTTGGCTGCGTGCTCGAGGGGACGCGGCCGATCTTGCTCGAGGTACAGGCGCTCGTGGCGCCTACCGATCTTGCGATGCCCCGACGGGTGGCTACCGGAGTCGATCCCCGTCGTCTTGCGATGATCGTGGCCGTTCTCGGCCGCCATGCAGGAGTCGCGCTCGCCAGCGCCGACGTGTTTGTCAACGTCGCCGGCGGCGTCAAGATCGAGGAGCCGGGAGCGGATCTCGCAGTCGCACTCGCGATCGCCTCGGCGGCCCGGGGCACTCCCGTGCTCGAGAGCGCGGCTGCGTTCGGCGAGATTGGCCTGACCGGGCGCTTGCGGGCGAGCTCGCAAGCCGAGCGACGCCTCGACGAGTGCGCGAAGCTGGGCATCGGAACGATCGTCGCCCCAGCCGGCACGCCTTCCCGGAAAGGGCTGCGTCTCGCGGATGCAGAAACGCTCCAGAATGCGCTCAAGGCCGGGCTGATGCGATCGGTCGCGGTTCGCGACCAAGCTGCGTAGAAGCACGTAGGCGTCGCTCGCTGGTTTGCGTGAAGCCGTTGCGGTTCCGTTAAGACCTTGTGAGAAACCCGCTATGATGTGCCGGGACGCCGGCAGGGAAGACACTGCCGGCACTTTTACGTGACGGCGACGGACACCGACATCGGGGAGGCCCTCTTGTTCGACATCGGCGACAAGGTCGTCTATCCACACCATGGCGCAGGGACAGTCGTGAGCAAGGAGAAGCGCGAAGTCCTGGGTGAGACGCGCGAGTATCTGACGATCCAGATTCTCCACAACGACATGACTGTGAACGTGCCGTGTGAGAACGCCGATCGAGTCGGCCTGCGTACGGTGATAGACCAGCGTACGGTGCAGATGGTGGTCAGGACGCTTTCGGGCGGGTCCACCGAGATGCCGAAGAACTGGAACCGTCGCTTCAAGCACAACCGCGACAAGATGAAGACCGGCAACATCTTCGAGCTTGCGGAAGTTGTGCGAAATCTTGCAGTCCGCAACAACGAGAAGGGCCTCTCGACGGGCGAGAAGCAGATGTTCGTAAAAGCGAAGAAGATCCTCGCCTCAGAGCTCATGTACGCGAAGGGCATGGACGAGGTCGAGGCCGCTGCCTGGCTCGACGACGTCCTGTCGCGCGCCGGTCAAGAGAAGCCCAAGTCACGGGCGAAGCCGAAGGCCGCAGCCGCGAGTGCGTAGCGGCTCCGGCGGTTCCGGCGTTGCCGGGGCCACCTGGGCGCTGCTCGTTGCCGCGGGCGCAGGCGAACGGCTCGGAATAGATCGTCCCAAGGCCTTTGCAGACCTCGGCGGACGGCCGTTGCTCGCAGAGAGCCTCGACCGCCTCGACCGTTCGCCCTGGGTCGATGCGATCGTCGTCGCAGCCGCCCCTGGCTGGGAGGAGCCGTCGATCCTCCTGTCGGAGGAGCTGGCGACGACCAAGGTCGTCTCGTGTGTGACCGGCGGAGCTGCTCGAGCCGAGTCGGTTCGCGCGGCCCTCGCAGACGTCGCGGAGGACGCGATCGTCGTCCTCGTACACGACGCCGCCCGGCCGCTCGTTGGCGA
>JBOHAY010000029.1:0-9318 GCA_050697935.1 Gaiellaceae bacterium
TCCCGCCGTACTTGGAGAAGATGATCTCGTCGCCAACTTCCACGTCCATCTTGATGTACTCCCCGTCCTCGTCACGAGAGCCGGGGCCGACAGCCAGGATCTTGCCGCGCTGCGGCTTCTCCCTCGCTGTGTCGGGCAGTACGATGCCTGAGATCGTCATCTCCTCTTCATCGAGGACTTCGACTATCAGGCGGTCGCCCAGAGGCTGCAAATCCATACGAGAGACCTCCCTAGATACAGAGTTTGTGACACAACTGGCACTCAGACCGTCTGAGTGCCAGGGAGACCATACCATTCTCGACTCTTCTCGCCAAGCCGAATTGAGTCTAATGCGCTCAGATTTGAGGCGGACCATGCGATTCGATGTCACAAAGTTCTAGATGCGACGCGAGTTTTCCGCAGGAGTCGTCCTCGTACGCCGAATGCGTGGGGACTGGTGGTTCGCCGCCATTCGCCCGCAGGGGAAACGACAAGGCACCTGGGTGCTCCCCAAGGGGCTCGTCGACGCGGGCGAGACACCTTCAGAGGCCGCGCTGCGCGAGGGTTACGAGGAGACAGGCCTCAGCGCGCGGCTCTCCTCGAAGCTGGGAGACGTCCGCTACGTCTACACCTGGGAGGGCGAGCGGATCTTCAAGATCGTCAGTTTCTACCTCGCCCACCGAAGCAGCGGGCGGATAGGAGAAATGCCGGCCGGGATGGAGATCGAGGTGGCGGAAGCCCGCTGGATTCCACTTGCGGAGGGACCCCGGCTTCTTGCGTACCGTGGCGAGCGGGAGATGGCCGCGAAGGCGCTGGAGGCTCTGGCGGGTGACCCTTTATAGTTGCCCGGCCGTCGATGCCGACATTCGCTCTCAACTTCTACAATCCCGCGGTCGCCGAACAGCTTCGGACGAGCCGAAAGACAGCCACGATTCGCCTTGGCGACAAGTCGGCCAAGTACCGCAAGGGAATGATCGTGACCGTGCTCTGCGGCGCGCGCTACGGCCAGCGCGAACGAATCTTCGACGCGGTCATCGACAAGGTCGAGGTAAAGGCGCTGGGTGAGCTGTCGCCGCGCGAGATCGAGCACGACAACCCGCAGATCCGACGGGTCGACGAGATGGTGTGGTTCCTCAGCCAGCTCTACAACCGCGAGGTGAGCGAGGACGACATCGTCACCTTGATCCGGTTCTCACAGATCGCGTAGCGCGGGAGGAAACGATGTTTCCCCCCGCGAGCCTCCCTTCTTCTCACCGTGCCATGAACTAGCCGTTGTTTGGCCTACGGGCGAATGAATCGCCCTCCGGCCCTAATTCGTATCTCGTGAATCAGCGGCGGGCGTTCTGAACGCGCGCCGCAAACGGGCGGGCATCACTCGGATCAAGTCAAACGAGCCACCACACGATCGCGCCGATCACGAGAACGGCGATTGCGGTGATGGCGACCTTCCAGGCGAACGAGAGCCCCTTCACCCGATCCCAGAACCGCGCAACCGGGAGGTAGGCCCGGGCCGCCCACTCGTACTCGAGCGCCAGGAGGCGGAGCCCCACGAGCAAGAGGGGCAGACCGAGCTCCGGCAGCGGGAGGACGAGCACGGCGCCCGCGATGGCCGCAAGCGCGCCGCCGGCGACAGCCAGGGTGCGTGCGAGGACGGAACGATCTCGATGACGAACACGCGCTGCCTCGAGCCGAGCGCGAGCGTCCTGCGAGGTCACTTGCCGGAACGACGGATCTGCACGCCGAAGAGCTCAGTCGCGCGGATTGGCGCACCGCACTCCTCGCACTCGACCGCGAAGGCTGACGGTATCGGCGCATCGCAGCTCGGGCAGCGGTGTCGGAGCTTGCCTCCGCACTGCGGGCAGCCAGCAGGAAGCTCGGCCTCGTCGTCGAGGAAGAAGCGCAGCGTGTGACCGCACGTGAGGCAGAAAGCCACCCAGTCTCCGAGCGTCTTGCGACGCTCCTCCTGGATCCAGTTCCGCTTCGGCTTCGGCTCGGTCACGCCTCCATCGTAGGGGCCGGGGCATGCCTTGCCCGGGTTGTCGTAGCAGCTGACGGCAACAGGACCACCGCGGCCACAAGGCGGCCGCGCCTGAGGGATCTTCGCGCGACCGGATCCGCGATCGCGGATTCCGGTCTGCCGCAATAGTTAGAGTTGGGGTCGACCAACCGGACGACGGGAGATCGCCGTATGGCCGTGCGTGAAGCCGAGCCCGTGGGCTCGTTCCAGGAGGTGAAAGAGGCGGGGCTCGACCGCGAAGACCTCCTCGCGATGTACCGCAACATGCTGATCACGCGCGGGGTCGAGGAGCGCGGGCACATCCTCTACAAGCAGGGGAAGATCCCAGGGTCCTTCTATACGGGACGCGGCAACGAAGGGGCTGCCGTGGGCGTCGGGACGGCGATGGCTCCGAACGACGTCGGCACCCCCTTGCACCGTGACCTGGGCGTGCACATCACGCGAGGCACCGAGCCGTGGCGGATTCTCGCGCAGTACATGGGACGTGAGGACGGCCCGACAAGAGGTCGCGACGGGAATATCCACATGGCCATCCCGGGGCTCGGCCTCCACACGATGGTCAGCCATCTCCCGGCGATGCTTCCCGTTGCGACCGGCATGGCGCTCGCATTCAAGATCCGCGGCGAGCGGCGCGTCGCACTCGGCTGGTTTGGCGAAGGTTCAGCCGCCCGCGGAGACGCGCACGAGAGCATGAACCTCGCGGGCGTCCGGCAGTTGCCGATCGTCTTCGTCTGCGACAACAACCAGTGGGCATACTCGACCCCGACGTACCTGTCGTACCCGATCGAGCACATCGCAGATCGTGCCGCGGCCTACGGGTTCGAGGGCGTCGTCGTGGACGGGACGGACGTGCTCGCCGTGTACCGCGAGGCGCGTCGCGCGGTCGAGAAAGCACGCGAGGGCGGCGGCCCCACGCTGCTCGAGTGCCTCACCTTACGCATGGAAGGTCATGCGGTCCACGACGACGCCTTCTACGTGCCCAAAGAGATGTTCGAGCAGTGGGCAGCGCAGGATCCGATCGAGCGCTATCGCGGGTGGCTCTACGACAACGCGGCGATGACCGAGGACGAGGAGAGCGAGATCACGTCAGGCGTGAAGCGCATCCTCAACGACGCGTTGGAGCGCGCGGACGAGTCGGCGCTTCCGGACCCGTCCTCGCTGGATGGCAGCGTGTACGCCACTCCAGAAGACCTCGACACTCCCCACCACAAGTGAAAGCGCTGCTTTGGCCGAGATGACGTACATCCAGGCGATCTCGGATGCCCTCCGCCTGGAGATGCGCCGAGATCCTCGCGTGTTCGTGCTCGGGCAGGACGTCGGGGTCTACGGTGGAGCGTTCAAGGTCTCGCTCGGGTTCCAGGAGGAGTTCGGGCCGTGGCGAGTGATCGACGCCCCGCTCTCCGAAACGGCAATCGTCGGCGGTGCGACTGGCGCGGCCCTTATGGGTCTCCGGCCGGTTGCCGAGATGCAGTTCGCAGACTTCGTCTCGTGCGCCTGGGATCACCTGGTGACCGTCGCCGCCAAGCAGTTCTTCCGCGCGCGCACGCCGGTTCCCATCGTCGTACGACTGCCGTCGGGCGGAGGGTTCTCAGGCGGGCCGTTCCACTCTCAGAACCCGGAGAGCTCGTTCGCCCACATCCCGGGGCTGAAGATCGTCTGCCCGGCGACACCGCACGATGCCAAGGGTCTGCTGGCTGCTGCGATCGAGGACCCGAACCCCGTTCTGTACTTCGAGCACAAGCACCTCTACCGCCGGATCAGGGGTGAGGTGCCGGAGGATCGCTACACCGTCCCCTTCGGGTACGCGAATGTCCACCGCCCCGGCAACGACGCGACGATCGTCACCTGGGGAGCCATGGTTCACACGGCGACCGAGGCTGCGGACGAGCTCGCCAAGGAGGGCTTCGAGGCCGAAGTGCTCGACCTGCGAACGCTGATCCCGTGGGACAAGGAGCGCGTGCTCGAAGGCGTACAGCGCTGCTCGAAGGTGCTCGTACTGCACGAGGACACTCGGACGGGCGGCTTCGGCGGGGAGATTGCCGCGACGATCGCGGAGGAGGCTTTCGAGCACCTCGACGCCCCGGTCATGCGCATCGCGGCGCCCGACATGCCGGTTCCGTTTTCGCCCCCGCTCGAGAAGGCCTTCATCCCACAGGTAGCGGACATCGTGGCAGCACTCAGGGAGCTCGCGGCTTATTGAGGGTGAGGCAAGCCTCGCCCGTACAGGAGGAAATGTGAGCACAGGAACGCAGACCGAGGTGGTGATGCCCCAGATGGGCGTATCCGTCTCCGAGGGGACGATCACGAAGTGGCTGCGGCAGATCGGCGACCCGATCGGCCGAGACGAGCCCCTCCTCGAGATCTCGACGGACAAGGTCGACACCGAGGTGCCAAGCCCGGCTGAAGGCATCGTCGCGCAAATCCTCGTCCCCGAGGGCGAGACCGTCGACGTCGGCACGGTGATTGCGATCATCGCCCCAGCCGGTTCGGCTTTCGCCGAACCGACTAATCAACCCACTCCACCACCCGCATCGCCCGTCCCCGCGCCAGTCGCCGCGGAGAAGTCGGTTGCGGTCGCGTTCGAGCCTCCGGTCACGCCGCCGGCACCCTCGGTCGCCGCACCCGCACCATCGCCGGGGGCCATCCCCGCTCCGGAGGTCTCGGGAAACGGGAAGACCTTCGTCTCGCCGGTCGTCGCACGCATCGCGGCGGAGCACGGAGTCGATCCGTCCGTCGTTCCCGGAACCGGGACGGGGGGGCGCGTCACCAAGAAAGACATCCTCACCTACCTCGAGTCAGGCGCCGCGGCCGCCCCTCCACCCACGCCAGCGCCCGAAGAGCCTGCTGCTCCGACGCCCACTCAAGCACCGATGCCCGTAGCCGCCGCGCCACCACCCGCGCCACCGGTTCCGCCGCCTGCGTCGGCGCCGGTAGGCGCCGCGCCCGAGGTCGCACCAGCGGCGGCAGCCTCAGCGCCCGTCGTCCCTCCATCGCCCCCGCCTACAGCTCCCGCATCTGTCTCGGCCCCCGCGGAAGTAACACCCGTTTCGGCCCCCGCAGAAACGCCTGCGGCCGTCCCAGGCGAAGTCCTCGAGCCCATGACCGCAATGCGAAGAGGCATCGCCGAGCACATGCGCCGGTCGCTCGACACATCGGCGCACGTGACGAGCGCCATCGAGGTCGACATGTCGCGCGTCGTCGCCCTCCGCAAGAAGCTCAAGCCCGAGTACGAGGCGAATCACGGCGTGAACGTCACGTATCTCGCGTTCGTTGCCCGCGCTGTCGTCGAGACGATCAAGGAGTACCCGTGGATCAACGGCGAGATCCGTGACGAGCAGATCGTCACGCGCGGCTACGTCAATCTCGGTTTCGCGGTCGAGCTCGCCGACGGCAAGGGTCTCATCGTCCCCGTCTTGAGGAACACCGAGACGCTGAACCTCCTGGGAATCGCGAAGGGCGTCGCAGACATCGCTCAACGCGCGCGCGAGAAGAAGCTCCTACCGGACGAGGTGCAAGGGGGCACGTTCACGATCACGAATCCCGGCGGCTACGGCACGTTCCACGGAACTCCCGTGATCAGCCAGCCGCAGGCCGCGATCCTCGGGACGTACGCGGTCGTGAAGCGCGCATGGGTCGTCCAGGACGAGCTCGGCAACGACGTGATCGCGATCCGGCCAATCATGAACCTGACGCTGACATACGACCATCGCCTCGTGGACGGCGCGCTCGCGGGACGCTTCCTGCGCGACGTGCGCGAACGCCTCGAGACCTGGGACGAAGCGGCGTATTGACGTTGTGCGCAAGACCGAAGCCCGCTCGCGCGAACTTGGGTCGCGCGAAGATCCCTGAAGGCGGCCGCTTCGCGGCCGCGCCGTCGTGACTGCCGAGCCCGTGACGCTCACCGGAAGCTGTCTCTGCGGAGGCGTTCGGTTCGAGATCGACGAGCCGTTCATCAGCGTCTCGCACTGCCATTGCGAAAGCTGCAAGCGGCTCGCCGGAGGCGTGGGCACGACGAGCGGCCGCGCCCGAACGGCTGCTGTCCGGATCCTCGAGGGCGAGGAGCTCCTCCGCTCGTATATGCCAGCCGAAGGGTCCGCAAAGACGTTCTGCTCAGTCTGCGGCGCGAACCTGTTTGGCGGAGGCTGGCCCGAGTCCGAGCTGTGCGCCGTACGCCTGAGTGCGATCGACTCCGGGTTCGACGGCAAGCCGGAGGCCCACATCTTCGTCCGCTCGGTCGCCCCCTGGGAGACGCTCCCCGACGACGGCCTGCCGCGGTACGAGATCCGTGCAACCTGAGTGCGCGGCTGTGACGCAGCGAATCATCCCAATGATCGCGTACGAGGACACCGCAGCCGCGATCGACTTTCTCACTACCGCGTTCGGCTTCACCGAGCGTGAAGGGCAGCGGTATACGAGCGACGACGGGACGGTAGGGCACGCCGAGGTCGAGCTCGGCGGCGAGGTCGTGATGCTCGCCACGCCGAACCCGGAGTACCAGGGCCCGCGTCGACACGGCGAGACATGTGCTGCCGCCCGCCGCTGGCTCGACAACCCGTGGGTCGTCGACGGCGTCTTCGTTCAGGTGGATGACCTCGACGAGCATCACACCCGCGCGGTCGTCGCAGGCGCGAATGTGATCAGGCAGCCCGAGGACCCAGGCGTCGGTTTCCGGATCTACACGGCCGAAGACCTCGAAGGGCACCGTTGGATGTTCGGTCAGGCGCTGTGACGAGGGGCGCATACCTCATGAGGCTCGGGGTCGTACCCTACGACGAGGCTTTCGAGCTTCAGCGCTCGCTCGCCGGCGCGGTCTCACAGGGTGCGATCCCGGAGACGGTGATCTTCCTCGAGCATCCGCCGGTCGTCACGGTCGGGCGGCGCACGGAGACCGACCGCGAGCTCCATATTCCGGAGAGCGCCCAGGTCGAGATCGCGGAGACGGACCGGGGCGGGAAGTCGACGTTCCACGCGCCAGGGCAGCTCATCTGCTACCCGATCCTCGACCTGGGCAAGCACGGGAAGGACGTCAAGCTCTACGTCCGCAACCTCGAAGAAGCGCTGATCCGCACGCTTGCCGCTTTCGAGCTCGGGGGGCAGCGATTCGAAGGTCTCACGGGCGCCTGGATGCCGCCAAGCGGCGGTCAGGGACCGCGCAAGATCGCGTCGATCGGCGTGCACGTTTCCCACTGGGTGACGACGCACGGCTACGCGCTCAACGTCGACCTCGATCCGGCGCCGTTCACCGAGTGGATCACGGCCTGCGGGATCGAAGACGCCGCGTTCACGACGATGGCGCAGGAGCTGGGGCGCGCGATCACCGTGGAGGAAGTGCGGCCCGCCGCGATCGCCGCGATCGCCGAAGTGCTCGAGCTCGAGCTCGAGGAGCTGCCCGCCGACGAGGGCGCCGGCCTCTGGTCGCAGAGGATCCACGCCTCGCTCGCTGCGAGATGAGCGTCGACATTCGCCCGATCCCACGCCCCGGCTGGGACCCGCTGCCGTTCGAGGGTTGCGTGGGGGTCGTTGGGCGCGTGGTCGTCCGGGAGGACGCCTTCTTCGTCGCTCAGCTCCGGTTTACGGAACACGCCACCGTCCACGAGCATCCAGGCGAGAACGACACTATCGTCGTCTGCCTCGAGGGCGAGGGCTTCACATCCGTCGAAGGGGACACGGCTCCTCTCAGCGAGGGTCAGCAGGCGCGCTGGCCCAAAGGCATCACGCACCGGCTCTGGACGGAGGACTCGACCATGACGACCCTCATGATCGAGCGCACCGACGCCGCGTAAGCGGACTGTTGCTCGGTCAACTCGGGAACTCGTCCGGACAGGGCACCGGCTTCAGGCCACCGAAGCGCGCATAGGCCTCCGCCGGATCGTTCGTCTCCTTCTTGACTCCGGCTCCGTGCTTCAGCGCTGTCTCGTTCACCGGGTAACGCAGGCCCCGCCCCTTGACGCGGTTGCCGACGGCGAGGATCAGGCAAGGGCCATCCCCGGAGCCTACGAACACGTGCTCCGTCCAGGGTGGGCAGTGAACGAAGTCCCAGGCCCGGAGCGTCCGCTCGTCCCCCTCGACGACGAGTAGGCACTCACCCGCCAGCACGAGGAAGTCCTCTTGCGTCTCCTCTGCGTGATACATGCAGCTCGGCTCCCCCGGCCGCAGGACGTTGATGTTGATGCCGAGCTCGCCGAACGGCGCGTTCTCGCCTTCGAACGGTGCATAGAACCCGAGCCCGTCGCTCTCGAACCACTGCGCCTCGCGGACGTTGACCACGAACCAGCCGTCACCGACGGGAAAGGTGCCGTGCTCGCTCCGCTCGAGAGGGGCCTCTGGAACCACGCCTCCAGCCTAACGCGCGACTCCAGCTCGGATGAGTGATTCACCGTCGGGGCGTTCGCGCTCGTTCCGTAGACTGGTTCTTCCGCAAGAACGGAATCCGCGAGCGCGGATTCCGTTCGCGTAAGATCCCTGAAGCTGGCCGCTTTCGCGGCCAGGTCGCTATGCAGAGATCGTTGCCCGTAGCGGAACGCCCGCGGCGCCCCGAGTGGATGAAGGTGCGCGCGCCGAGCCCGAACTCGCGCTACGTCGAGGTCAAGGGCCTCATGCGCGAAGGTGGGCTCGTCACGATTTGCGAGGAGGCGCGCTGCCCGAACATCGGCGAGTGCTGGGGACGCGGAACGGCAACGTTCCAGATCCTCGGCGACACCTGTACGCGCGCCTGCCGCTACTGCTACGTCCATTCGGGTAAGCCGGATTCGCCGCCGGATCCGCTCGAGCCACTCCGCCTCGCCCAGGCAGCTGCGCAGATGGGGCTCTCGCACGTCGTCGTCACGTCCGTCGACCGGGATGACATCCCCGATCGCGGCGCCGGGCACTACGCAGCGACGATTCGCGCTCTCCAGCGGAAGCTTCCCGAGGCAACCGTCGAGATCCTCACGCCCGACTTCCTCGACGTCGAGGAGGAGGCGCTCGCGACGGTGCTAGCCGCTCGCCCGGACGTCTTCGGCCACAACATCGAGACGGTGCCGCGCCTGCACGCGCGCATGCGCGGGGCGAAGGCGAGCTACGAAAAGGCGCTCTGGCTTCTGCGGCGGGTCAAGGAGCTCGCCGTCTATCGCGTGCTGACCAAGTCGGGAATCATCGTCGGGCTCGGCGAGACGAACGATGAGGTCGTCGACACGATGCGCGACCTGCGCGCGCACGGCGTCGATGTCGTCACGATCGGCCAGAACCTGCAGCCGTCACCCAAGCACGCCGAGAACGACCGCTGGGTGCACCCCGACGAGTTCCGCTGGTTCCGCGAGCAGGGCGAAGAGCTTGGATTTGGT
>JBOHAY010000030.1:0-7335 GCA_050697935.1 Gaiellaceae bacterium
GTGCAGAGATCTTCGCGCGACCCGAAGCTCCGCACTAGCTGACTTCATGTCCCTCGCAGTAAGGAACGGCCCGGCCGCGAAAGCGGCCGGCTTCAGGGATTTTCGCGCGACCGGAACCTCCGCGCTAGCGGATTTCCGGTCTTGCGCAACTAGAACCCGACGACCGGCGCCTCCCGTTGCGCCTCCTCCTCGACCTCGAAGAACTCGCGAATGGAGAAACCGAACGGCCCGGCGACCACGAGTCCCGGGAACGTCTGCACGGTGTTGTTGTACGTCAGGACCGAGTCGTTGTAGACCTGCCGGCTCACGGCGACGCGGTTCTCTGTCTCCGCGAGCTCGCTCTGGAGCTGCCGGAAGTTCTCATCAGCCTGAAGCTCGGGATACGCCTCGGCCACGGCGAACAGCCTGCCGAGGGCCGCGCCCAGGATTCCTTCGGCGACCGCGGTGTCCGCGGGCGTCTTCGCGTTCTGCGCTCGCGTGCGCGCCTCGGTCACGGCTTCGAACGTGCCGCGCTCGTGCGCGGCGTAGCCCTTGACGGACTCGACGAGGTTCGGGATCAGGTCCCAGCGCCGCTTGAGCTGGACTTCGACTTGCGCCCACGCGTTGTCGACGCGGTTTCGCTGCTGGACGAGCCGGTTGTAGAGCACGACGAGCAGGAGCCCGACGGCGAGGACGATCCCGAGGATGACGAGCAGCCAGATCACGACGTCTGCGACTCTAGACGATCGATCGGAGACTCACGCGGGACTGCGCGCCCGTTTCCGATGTCAGAGCTGTCGCAGACGAAGATCATGTCCTCCTCGCCGTTGTGCGGCCGGAGGTCGAACCAGCCGTAGAGCGCGTTCACCTCGAAGCCCGCTTCGGCGAGGATGTGCGACCACTCGGGCGCGGACAGCCAGTGCAACCCGAACGTCGTCGTCGTGTCTCCCGAGCGAACGGAAAGCGACAACGTTCGCGTTTCCTCGTCCCAGTCCGCACGCTCGAAGATCCCGGGCTCGCGTTCGAGCCAGCGGCCGTGGGTCTCCTCGATGTCCTCGCGGCTTGGCGAGAAGACGTCGAAAACCAGGCGTCCATCTGCTTCGAGCAGTCCTCGCGCCGCTTTCAGCGCGCGCAACTTCTCGCTCTCGGTCTCCATATGGAGCAGCGAGCGAAACGGGCAGACGACGAGGGGAACCCGCTCGGAGACGGGTGGCTCGCGGAGGTCGCCCAGGCGCAGGTCGACGAGCTCGGTGACACCGGCGGACGCCGCAGCCGCCTGTGCCACCCCGAGCATCTCCGGGGAGGAGTCCACCCCGATCACTCGGATCCCGGCCTCTGCGATGGGCACTGCGATTCGACCCGTCCCGACTGCGAGCTCGACGACGGGGCCGCCGGACGCGAGGGCCTGCTCGACGTAGAAGCCGACGTCCTCCGTGACGGAGCGACTCCACGGGTCGTAGAAGGAAGCGATGCGATCGTAGAGCGTCAGAACCGTCAAGTTACAAGTTGTCACTAGCCGTTCGACCCTCGTGGGGCGAAGGGATCGAGGGTTTGTTGCAACGTGTTACTTGGCGAAGGAGCGTTGGTAACCTCGCTCACTCTCATGGATCCTCAGGCTCTCGAGAACGACGCGCTCGCAGCGGTCGCCGCTGCTTCCTCGACCGACGACATCGAGCGCGTGCGTGTCGAGTACCTGGGGCGGAAGAGCGAGCTCAAGCTGGCGCTCAGGGAAGTTCGCGAGCGCGAGACGGGAATGGCGCTGAACGCGCTCCGAGAGCGGCTCGAGGTCGCTATCGACGGTCGTGAGGCCGAGCTAGGCCGCGCCGAGCTCGACCGTCGCCTGAGCGACGAGCGCGTCGACGTCACGATGCCCGGTGCGCCCATCCGCCGAGGTCACCTCCACCTCATCACGCAGATCCGCCGCGAGGTCGAGGACATCTTCCTCGGCCTGGGCTACACGATCGTCGACGGTCGCGAGGTCGAGACCACGAAGTACAACTTCGACGCGCTCAACTTCCCGCCCGGCCATCCGACCCGATCGCCGCTGCAGACGCTCTTCCTCGACGACGAGACCGTGCTTCGCACCGAGACGTCACCGTCGCAGATTCGCACGATGGAGGAGCAGGAGCCGCCCGTGTACATCGTCTCGCTTGGCCGGGTCTACCGCCGCGACACTCCCGATGCGACCCATACGCCCACCTTTCACCAGGTGGAGGGACTCGCCGTCGACGAAGGCATCACGCTCGGAGACCTCGAGGGGACGCTGGACTACCTCCTGAAGGCGCTCTTCGGCGAAAACCGACGCAGCAGGTTCGTCACGCATCATTTCCCATTCACCGAGCCGTCGCTCGAGGCGCTCGTCTCCTGCCACATCTGCGACGGCTCAGGCTGTCCCGTGTGCCGGCACTCCGGCTGGATCGAAGTGGGTGGGTCGGGCATGGTGCATCCGAACCTGTTCGAGTTCGTCGGCTATGACCCGGAGCACTACACGGGGTTCGCGTTCGGCTGGGGGCTCGAGCGGATCGCCGTTCTCCGACACGGGATCCCGGATCTCCGCGAGCTCTGGCGCAACGACCCTCGGCTCCTGGCGCAGTTCTGATGCGGGCGCCCCTCTCCTGGCTTCGCGAGTACGTCACGGTCGACGCGACCGCGACGGAGATCGCGCAGCGACTCGCTATCTCGGCGCTCGACGTCGAGCGTGTGATCGACGTGGGAGTGCCTGACGTCGACGGCAACCTCGATCGCTTCCTCGTCGGCCGCGTGCTCGAGGTCGACGCACATCCGAATGCGGATCGGCTCCGCGTCTGTCGGGTCGACGTGGGGGAGGTCGACGCACGTCAGATCGTCTGTGGTGCCTGGAACTTCGAGGCCGGCGCGACCGTCGCGGTCGCGCTGCCCGGCGCGTACCTGCCGATCTTCGACCAGCCGCTGGACGAGCGCGAGCTCCGCGGCCAGGCCTCGCGCGGGATGATCCTCGCCGAGGACGAGGTCGGGCTCGGGGACGACCACGCCGGGATCATGGTGCTGCCGGACGCTCCAGAGCCCGGTACGCCGCTGGTCGACGTGCTGCCGATTCGCGATGAGGTGCTCGACGTGACGCCGACGGTCAATCGCGTCGACCTGCTCTCGATGGTCGGTCTCGCACGCGAGGTCGCAGCGCTTCTCGGCGGCGAGCTGCACCCGCCCGCACCCGAGGATCCGGCGATCCTCGACGCCGAGGAGGTCGACGTCACGATCGACGACTTCCACGCGTGCCCGCGCTACATCGGCCGCGTGTTCCGGGCCGTCTCGATCGGCCCATCACCGCAGTGGCTGCGCTCGCGTTTGTTCCTTGCGGAGATGCGCTCGATCTCGAACGTCGTGGACGTCACGAACTACGTGATGCACGTCTGGGGAAGCCCGCTCCACGCGTTCGACCGCACGAAGTTGTCGAACGGCCGGATCGCCGTGCGGCACGCGCGCGCCGGGGAGGAGCTCCGCACGCTCGACGGGACGCTGCGACGCCTCGAAGCGGACGACCTTCTCATCACCGACGGCGAGCGGTCCGTCGCGCTCGCCGCGATCATGGGCGGAGAGGAGAGCGAGGTGACCTCGGAGACCAGCGAGGTACTCCTCGAGGCGGCCAACTTCGAACCGTTGGGAATCCTCCGCTCGTCGGAGCGCCTCGCGCTGAGAACGGCTGGCTCGAACCGTTGGGAGAAAGGCGTCGACCCGCATCTGGCCGAACCCGCAGCTGTGCTCGCGAGCAGGATGATCGTCGACCTCGCCGGCGCCCGGATGACGGGTCACGCGGACGTTCACTCGGGGCTTTCCGAGCGGCCGGTCGTTCGCTTGCGCACCGACCGTGCGAACCGGGTGATCGGGCTCGATGTGGAGCCCGACGAGCAGCGCTCGATCCTCAAGGGATTCGGGTTCGAGGTTTCGCCTGAGTGGGAGGTCACTGTGCCGACGTGGCGCGCGCGCGACGTGACACGCGAGATCGACGTGATCGAGGAGGTCGCCAGGGCAGTCCTCGATCGTGTTCCGCACACGTTGCCGCTCCGCCGTTATGTTCGAGGACGGCTTTCGAAGGACCAACGGCTACGCCGGCTCGTGGAAGACGTGCTCGTCGGGGCGGGTCTCTCGGAGGCATACACCTGGAGCCTCGTGGGCTCGGATCCGGATCCGAACGCGATCCGACTGCCCGATCCGATGACATCCGACCAGGCCATCCTCCGCACGACGCTTGTTCCCGGGCTCGTCGAGGCTGCACGCACGGGGCTCGATGCGGGTGCCGCGGACATCGCGCTCTTCGAGATCGCCCGGGTCTACCTGCCCTCGAATGAGCGGCTTCCGGATGAGCGCTGGCGCGTTTCCGGCATCGTCTCCGGAGGGTACGTCGTGGTCAAGGGCGTCCTCGAAGCCCTCTACGCCGCGCTGCAGCTCGAGCTTCGGGTCGCGCGCGGAAATCACGCGCTGCTTCACCCGGGCAAGGCGGCGGCGACTGAAGCAGGCTGGCTCGGAGAGCTCCATCCAAGGCTGCTCGAGGGGACCTGGGGCGCGTTCGAGCTCGATCTCGCAACGCTCTTCGAGCCCGTGCCGGAGCGGATCGTCTACGAAGACGTGCTCACGTTTCCTGCCGTCTTCCAGGACATCGCCGTGGCCGTGGACGAGGAAGTCGAGGTCGGTGCCCTGGTCGATGCGGCTCGTGAGGCAGCAGGCCCGTTGTTGCGAGAGGCGCGTGTCTTCGACGTCTACCGGGGCGAGCAGGTCGGCGCGGGGCACAAGTCGGTCGCCCTCCACCTGGCATTCCAGTCGCCGGAGCGCACGCTCACCGATGACGAGGCAGCCGACGCCCGCGGTCGAATCGTCGCAGCATTGGCAGAGCGCTTCGACGCCGAGCTCCGCGCCTAGGTCAAACCGATCGTCGCTCTCCGTGCGTAACGTGAAAAGATGATTCGGGTTCTCGCGCTCGCCGCCGCGCTCATCGCCGCCGCCCTCCTGGGTGCGACCGACGGCGCTGCCGTCCGCTCACAGACACCGAAGCTCTTCGGCACGGTCGGCCCGGCGTTCTCGATCGTCCTCCGCGACGCGCAAGGGAATCGCGTTACCAAGGTTGACCCCGGCACGTACTCCGTCGAGGTCGACGATCTCTCCGATGCCCACAACTTCCATCTGACGGGGCCGGGAGTCGACGAGAGGACCGGCGTGGAGGGCACGGGCACGACGAGCTGGACGGTCACCTTCACGGACGCGGTCTACAGGTACTTCTGCGACCCACATGCCTCGACGATGAATGGGGCGTTTACGGCCGGGAATCCGCCGCCGCCGACCCCGCCGCCGTCTGGTGGTGTCGTCACCGCGAAGTCCAAGCTCGTCCTGACCTCGGGGCCGGGCTTCGTCATCAGCCTGAAAACCTCGGCCGGCAAGTCGGTGAAGCGGATGAAGCTCGGGACCTACACGGTGATCGTGCGCGATCGGGGCAGCAACCACAACGCGCACGTCATCGCGCCCGGCTTCAACCGGAAGACGACCCCGCTCACGTACACCGGGACGAAAAGCTGGAAGGTCAAGCTGGGGAAGGCGGGAACGCTTCGATTCTTGTGTGACCCGCATGCCCTCGCGGGCATGAGGGGCTCCGCGAAGATCGTGCGTTAGGCTGCGCGACCGGCATCCGCTAGCGCGGATTCCGGTCGCGCGAGCATCCCTCAAGGCATCCGCTTCGCGGCTGCTGTCGCATCTTCAACTCAGACGGAGCGGCCACCAACCCGCCAGACGGGACCTTGGGTGACGGCGTTCTCCGTGTCGGAGAGCTCCCCCAAGACGGAGATCCGTCCTGTGATTTCGTCCGCATCCATCCGCTCGAAGCAGCGCCGCGCCATGCCGGGCGACACGCCGTAGCCCTGCTTGCCGGAGACACGAAATCGAAGCGCGATCGCGTCCGGGTTTCGAGTCGGGTTCATCGGTGCGCCGAGCAAGGCCGCACGGGGCACGTGGTCGCTCGAGTCGAGCTCGAGCTCGCAGAGAAGGTCGCTCCAGCCCGGCGCGAGCTTCTCCAACGCGACGTCCCACGCGTTCGCAAGCAACGCCGGTCGAGTCGCTGCGGGCACGACCGCCGGCTGCTCTCGGATCGTGTCGATCAGCGAGAGCCTGCCCCACACGCGTCTTCGGTCGAGCCGCTCGAGGAGGTTGCGAAGCCGCTCCGGATCGCTTCCTGCCCGTGTCACATGGAATCTGAGCTCGCCCTCGACCCGTCCGGGTCCAAGTGGCGCCAGGATGGCAGCCGCATCGGCAGTCGAGCCCTCGGGGGCGAACGCGAGCCGAGCCTCGGCCCAGTCGGATCCGAGATTCTTCTCGAGAAGCGCCCACTGCTCGGCGGCTCGCATCGGCGGATCAGCATAATGGCCGGTCGATGGCGATCGTCGAAGAGAAAGCCGAGCCTGGCAAGAAACGCGTCTCGGATGACGTGCTGCGCGGGTTCTTTCGCGAGATGCTTCTCATCCGACGCTTCGAGGAGAAGGTCGAGGAGCGCTTCCGCGCCGGCGAGCTTCCTGGGTTCCTGCACGTCGCGATCGGACAGGAGGCGTCGGCCACGGGTGTCTGCGCCGCTCTGGCGCGCGAAGACGTCATCGCCTCGACCCATCGAGCGCACGGGCACACCATCGCGAAGGGCACGCCCGTGGACAAGGTCATGGCCGAGCTCTACGGAAAGGTCGAGGGCTGCAGCGGCGGGTACGGCGGCTCGATGCACCTCTACGACCTCGAAGTGGGGAACCTGGGTGCGAATGCCGTCGTCGCGGGAGGCTTGCCCGCGATCGTGGGAGCCGCGCTGGCGTTTCAGATGCGGGGTGAGAAGCGCGTTGCGGTCGCGTTCTTCGGCGACGGCGCGACGAATACCGGCACCTTTCACGAGTCGCTCAACCTCGCGCAGCTGTGGAAGGTCCCTGCGATCTTCGTTCTCGAGAACAACGGCTGGGCCGAATCGACTCCTGCCGTGCAGCACCTCCCGCTCCCTGTCGACCAGCTCGGAAAGCGCGCCGCGGCGTTCGGCATGAAGCTGATGGAGGCCGACGGACAGAACGTCGAAGCCGTCCATCTCGCGGCGCTCGCCGCCCGGGATCACGCGCTGAGCGGGAAGGGGCCGGTATTTCTCCACCTGCGGACCTTCCGGCTGACCGGGCATTACGTCGGCGATCCGCAGGTCTATCGCGACCGTGACGCGCTCAAGCTCGAGCGCGAGACGAAAGACCCGCTGCGCCTCCTCGGCGCGCGGCTCGACCTCGCGGACGAAGACTTCGCCGCCATCGACGCCGAGGTGACGGCGGAGGTAGAGGCCTCTGTGGAGTTCGCCAAGGCCGGGACCGACCCCAAGCCCGA
>JBOHAY010000031.1:0-3154 GCA_050697935.1 Gaiellaceae bacterium
GCCTGGGGGTGCCGCAGTGTCTGACATGGCCACTCCTTTGTGCCGTGCGATTGAGCCTGCGCGGGTGACTTTGAGACGCACGGCGGACGGAGGGGACACGCCGGTTGGACAAAAGCTGGAGCCTGTGGCTGCCTACCGATTCCTGGCGGCTGCGAGCAGCGCGTCCCAGCTGCAGAGCTTGATCCGCGGGCGGCCGTGTGGCTTTCCTGCGGTCTGCTCGGCCCGGTCGATCGCCTCCCACCCCGCGTAGAGCACGGCCTCGATGCCGCGCTCCTCGAGCAGGGCCTCGAGCGTCCCCTCGCCGGCGCGCCGCAGCTTTCCCGCTCTCGCGTCCTCGAGGAGAAGCTGGACGGTCTCGGTGGCGTCCTTCTTGTTCGTGCCGATGACGCCAGTCGGGCCTCGCTTGATCCAGCCGGCGCAGTAGAGCCCGGAAATCGGCGAGCCGCCTTCGTCCAGGACACGTCCGTCGGTGTTCGGAATCGTTCCGCTCGCGAGGTCGAACGGCACGCCAGGCATCTCGACCCCGTGGTAGCCGACGCTGCGAAAGACGATCCCGCAGGGGATAACCTCGCGCTCGTCGGTCGGCACGGCTCGCACACGTCCGCGCTCGCCTGCCTCGAGCCGGTTGTGGACGATCTCGACGCCCTCCACGCGCTCCTCGCCGAGGATCGCGACCGGCGAAGCACGGAATCTCAGGCGAACCGTGCGCGGCTTGCCTGACGGCACCTGTGACCCGAACCCTCGGAGGATCTCCAGGTTGCGCTGGACGATGTTCGACGCAGCGTCGAGCTCGGCCCCGCTCGCGGCATCGAGCTCGAGCTCTCGGGGATCGACGACGACGTCGGTTCCCGCGAGCTCGCCCATCTCGTGGAGCTCCGTCGAGGTCCACGACGCCTGCACCGGGCCGCGCCGCCCGAGCACGACGATCTCGCGAATCCCCGCGCCGGCGATCGCCTCGATCGCCGCGTCGGTCGTGTCCGTCGGCGTGAGCTCCTCACGAGTCAACGCAAGCATCCGCGCCACGTCGAGCGCGACGTTTCCGTTCCCGACCACGACAGCGCGCTCGACGGAGAGATCGAAGGCCAGCTCTTGAAAGTCGGGGTGGCCGTTGTACCAGGCGACGAGCTCGGTCGCAGCCCACGAGCCTGGGAGATCCTCACCCGGGATCCCGAGCCGGCGATCGGTCTGAGCGCCGCTCGCGTAGAGGACCGCCTCGTATCTCGACGCCAGCTCGTCGTGCAGGACGTCACGCCCGACCTCGACGTTGCCGAGAAAGCGAAAGCCCGGCCGCGCTGCGATCTTCTCAAACGCACGGGAGACCGTCTTGAGCTGCGGGTGGTCGGGTGCGACTCCGAGCCGAACGAGGCCCCACGGCGTGGGCAGTCGCTCGAGCATGTCCACCTCGACGCGCGGATCCTCGCTCGCCAACAGGTGGCCCGTGGCGTAGAACGCCGCGGGCCCAGAGCCGACGACTGCAACGCGGAGAGGGGCGCTCACGAAGCGGACCCTACTGCCGGCGTCAGGCGATCAACGCGCCGAGAAGAGCTCGATCGGATTGCCTGAGAGATCGTCAAACACGACCTGAGTTCCACCCGGACCGGTCAACGGCTCGTTGCGGAACACGACTCCCGCGGTGCGCAGGCGCTCCACCTCGGCCGGCACATCCGACACCTCGATGACGAGCCTGTTCCAACCGCCTGGCTCCGGGACGCGGCCGTCGGGCATCGGCTGCGCAGCAGACGACTGCGGCCCGCTCAGCCACAGCGAGAGCCCGTCGCGCTCGACGATCGCGAACGCAGGGCCCATGCGCGTCGTCAGCGTGAAGCCGAGGTGCTCGACGTAGAACGAGACAGACGCGTCGACGTCGTGGACGAGATAGCGAGCGGTCAGTGGCTGCAACCCGAGCCGCAGCCACCTAGCTCGGTGCCCTCGGGCAGCTCTTCGCCCTCCTCCACCTGGAAGGAGTGGCCGCAGCCGCACGAGGAGACGGCGTTCGGGTTGTCGATCTTGAACCCTGCCTCCTGAATCGTGTTCAGGAAGTCGATCGTGGTGCCGCGCAGATAGGGAGCACTGTAGGGATCGACCACGACCGGGATGCCTTCGAGCGAGAGCTCGACGTCACCCTCGGCCGCACCGGCATCGAACCCGAGCCCGTACTGGAAGCCCGAGCAGCCGCCACCCTGGATCGCGACACGGAGGACGAGAGTGCTCGCGTCGTTCTCCTCCGCCATGAGCTCCTTGATCTTCGCCGCCGCAACGGGCGTGAGCGAGATCAGGGTGTCGGTGGGGTGCTCGATGGTTGCCACGGGCTCATGGTAGCGGACGAGGTGTGGGATGCCAGTCGTGACTTTGTAACACTCGTATCGCTCATTCTGTGCGGGATTGCCGATCCCTTCGTGCGCCCAAAGGGGGAGTGCTAGGTTTCGCGCGAGACAGACGTCCGAGGTCCATGCGGGGGTCCACCCGTGCTTTCGAACTGGCTGCCCTTCCTCTTTTACGCCCTCTTTGCGGCAGCCATTCCCGCGACCATGATCGCCGCCTCGTTCCTCGTCCCTCGGCGCCCCGTCGCCCGCACGAAACAGAAGATGTTGCCGTTCGAATCGGGCGTCGCCGAACAGGCGCCGAGCCAGCAGCGCCGGTTCACGGTCAGCTTCTACTTGACCGCGATCCTCTTCATCCTCTTCGACATCGAGATCGTCTACCTCTACCCGCTGGCCGTGCGGCTCGACGCACTCGGCTGGTTCGGGCTCGGCGAGCTGCTCGTGTTCGTCGCGATCCTCGGCGTGGCGTACGTCTACGTCTGGCGCAAGGGGGCACTCAACTGGCATTGAAGCGTGAGCTTCCCGTGGTCAGCGACCGTCCGCTTGCGAAGGCCGGCCTCCAGTCCGAACGTGTGCTCTGGCCCGAACGCGGAGCAGGAGTGTTCGAGCGCGAGGTCGCGGAGATCGAGGATGCGCTGGTTCTCACGACGGTCGAGAAGGCGGTCGCCTGGGCGCAGTCGAACTCGGTGTGGCCGGACACGTTCGGACTCGCCTGCTGCGCGATGGAGATGATCGCGGTCGTCTCGTCCCGCTACGACATCGCGCGGTTCGGCATGGAGCGGTTCAGCTCCTCGCCTCGCCAGGCCGACCTGCTGATCGTCTCGGGTCGAGTG
>JBOHAY010000032.1:0-2630 GCA_050697935.1 Gaiellaceae bacterium
TCTTGCGCGCCGACTCGAGCTCACGCTCGATGGACGGCGCGCGCCACTTCGCGTGATCGAGAAGCGCGTCACGTCCAGGCCTGGGGCAGGCGGCCTCGAGACGCTTCGCCTCGACGTCGTGTATCGAGCGTCGGGAGCGGGGGGCGCGGGCGAGCTCGCGTTCGCCGACCTGGCGTTTCCCGGGAGGATCGGCTGGCGCGAGGTGACCGTTGCCGCTCGCGACGGCGCTCGCGTCCTCGAAGCAAGCGTCCCCAGCACGAGTGAGAGCAACGTGCTCCGCGCGTATCCCGACGATCTGCTTCGCTCGCCTCTCGACGTCACGAGCGCCACGGCGACGATTGAGCCCGGCGACTCGGCAGGCAAACCCCCTGTGATCTCGACGTCGGCCGCGTCCGAGCACACGGGCGGCGGCTTCGAGTCGCTCATCGAGCAAGGCGACGTCTCTCTCGGCGTCCTGTTGGTCTCGTTCGTCATTGCGGCTTTCTGGGGCGCTGCGCACGCCTTGACCCCCGGCCACGGTAAAGCTCTCGTCGCCGCGTATCTCGTCGGCATTCGCGGGACTCCGCGTCACGCGTTCATGCTCGGCGGGACAGTCACTATCGCCCACACTGCGGGCGTCTTCGCACTCGGGCTCGTCACCCTGGGCCTGTCGCAGTTCATCCTTCCGGAGCAGCTCTACCCGTGGCTCACGCTTGCTTCCGGGCTTCTTGTCGTCCTCGTGGGCGCGGGCGTGCTGCGGCAACGACTCCGCTCGCGCGGTACGAACGCGAGCCGGCACGAGCATGGGCACGACCATCCCGAGCATGGTCATGACCACGGGCACGGTCATCACCATGATCATCACAACCAGCTCACCTCGAAGGGCATCCTCGGCGTGGGCGTCGCTGCCGGCTTGCTCCCGTGCCCGTCGGCGCTCGTCGTACTGCTCTCGGCCATCGCGCTACATCGGGTGGGGCTCGGCCTCGCTCTGATCGTCGCATTCAGCATCGGGCTCGCCGCGACCATTACGGCGATCGGTCTCGTAGCGGTGCTCGCGCAGCGCGCGTTCGGTCGGATCTCGCTCAACGGGCCCATCGTGAGGTCGCTGCCCGCAATCAGCGCGGCGCTCATCGTCGTCGTCGGAGTCCTGATTACGGCTCGGGCGATTCCCGGCGTCATCTGATCCGAACCGATCGCGCCGCTTCTCCGAACAAGGGACATGTTCGGGCTCGACGACTGGATCGCGGGAATGTCCGAGGGTGCGTCGGTTGTCGTCGTCCTCTTCGTCGCGGTGCTTCTCGGGCTGCGTCACGCCGCCGATCCTGACCACCTCGCCGCGATGACGACACTCGTCGCCTCGGGGCGTGAGCACGCCGCGAGATCAGCAGCCCGGCTCGGCGCGTGGTGGGGCGTGGGCCATGCGGTGACGCTGGTCGCCTTCGGGATCCCCATCCTGCTCGCCGAGCGCTTCCTGCCCGAGAGCGCTCAACAGGGCGCGGAGACCGCGGTCGCCGCCCTCATCGTCTTTCTCGCATTGCGCCTGATCGTTCGCTGGCGACACGGTTACTTCGACCTTCACGCCCATCCGCATCCCGAGCGCGAGCACCGACACGCCGTTCGCACGCCGCTCGGCGCGCTCGGCGTCGGACTCGTCCACGGCATGGGAGGGAGCGCGGGCGTCGGGCTGCTGCTCCTGGCTGCGATTCCGTCCGCGACGATCGCCGTGGTTTCGCTGCTCCTGCTCGCCGTCTTCACCGCAGTCTCGATGACGGTCGTCACCGCGGGCTTCGGTCTCACGCTGACAGCCCGTCCGGTCGCGGCGGCGTCGAACGTGCTCGTGCCCGTGTTCGGGGCCACCAGCCTGGCCTTCGGGATCTGGTACGCGGCGGCTGCGTGGAGTCTTGCGCCCTATCCGTTCTGAGCCAATGAGGCCGAGGTTTAAGACGGCTGCAAGGTTTTCGCGGTCGAATTCGGAGTCAGGTCGGGCGGCGCCCGGCACTACCGAGGAGAGGAGAAACAATGCGCAGGTTTCTGGCCCTCGTCATCGCGGGGCTCGTGCTGCCGACGGTCGCGCTCGCGGGCGGGCAGGCGATGAGTCCCGTCGTGTCGGCCAAGCTCAAGGGCTCCAACGAGACGCCCGTCAAAGGAGATCCGAACGGAGCCGGCTTCGTCGTCGTCACCTTCAACGCCAACAAGGGAACGGCGTGCTGGAAGTTCAAGGGCGTCAAGGGAGTCGCAGCGCCCAACGCGGCACATATCCACAAGGGCAAGAAGGGCACGTCTGGTCCGGTCACGATTGCATTCGGTGCTACCTACAAAGCCTCGGGATGCGCGAAGGCGCCGAAGGCCACGATCGAGAAGATCGAGACGAATCCGAATGCCTACTACGTGAACGTCCACAACGCCAAGTATCCGGCTGGCGCGCTGCGCGGTCAGCTTGTCGCCGGGATGGAAGGCTGAGCTGCACTTTGCGCAAGGGCCGGAATCCGACTAGCGCGGATTCCGGCCCGCGCGAAGAACCCTGAAGGCCGCCGCTTCGCGGCGGCGCGTCTTTGTCTCCATCTAGCGAATCGGGGGAAGCACTTCGTGACGAGGGGAACCGGCAGCGATTGGGCCCTCGCCCTTCTCCTTCTATCCGAACGTGAATGCGT
>JBOHAY010000033.1:0-3506 GCA_050697935.1 Gaiellaceae bacterium
GGCGAGCTTCGCGTTCGGTCGCGTCGACGCTCGTGGAGTTGACGAGGCGCAGCTCGAGCTGCGCGCGCGCGATCGTCAGCGACTCGACTTCGGCGCGCCTCGCGGCGAGGTCGCTGCGGGTCTCGAGATACGACGCGAACGGTCGGTAATAGAGGTAGACGGCGATTCCGAGGATCGCGACCGACCAGAGCAGCCGAAGCCGTCGGCGCCGCACGCGCGGCCGCGCCTTCGTCCTCCTCGCAGGAGTCGTCTCCGTCGCCCTCCCAGCCACCACGCCAGGTTCAACGCCGGAGGCGCGCCCCCTCCCAGCGGCGGCATGCGTGCCGCTCGTGAAAACCAGAGGGCGAGGCAAGCCTCGCCCCACAGCTGTCAGGCGACGTCGACCTTGATGACGTTCGTGGAGCCCGGGATGTTCACGGCGGTCCCAGCCGTGAGGACGACACGGTCTCCCGCCTCGACGATGCCGGCTGCCCGGGCGGCCTCGATCGAGCACCGCCAGAGATCGTCGACATCGGACGACTCGGGGATCTCCAGTGGTGTCACTCCCCACTCGATCGCCATGTGCTGGAGCGACGTCACGACGTGGGTGAGGGCGACGACGGGCCTCCGCGGACGCAGACGTGCGACCGCCGACGCCGTACGGCCTGTGAACGTAGGGACGAGAATCGCTTTCGCGCCGAGCGCTTCAGCGAGATCGCACGCAGCATTCGACATCGCGCGACCTACGGTCGGTTCGTCGGCCGCGGCAGGGAGTTGATGCCGATACCCGAGACTCGGTTCTACGGCACGTGCGATATTGGCCATCGTCGTGACGGCCTCGACGGGGTGCTCTCCGATAGCGGTCTCGGCAGAGAGCATGAGCGCGGACGATCCGTCGAGAATGGCATTCGCGACGTCAGACGCCTCCGCGCGGGTCGGCTCTGGACGATGCACCATCGTCTCGAGCATCTGGGTCGCAGTGATTGCGGGCTTTCCGCGCTCGAGCGCGCCGAGAATGATCTTCTTCTGCAGGAGCGGGACCTCGGCTGCGCCGATCTCGACGCCGAGATCTCCACGGGCGATCATCACCGCGTCCGCCACGTCGAGAATGGAGTCGAGCGCGGTCACGGCTTCCTTCAGCTCGATCTTCGCGATCACCCACGCCTGCGAGCCGGCTGCCTCGATCTTGGTCTTCAGCGCTGCGACGTCCAGGTGTGAGCGCACGAACGACTGGGCGACGTAGTCGACGCCGAGTTCGAGCGCGAACTCGAGATCCGCCAGGTCCTTCTCCGTGAGCGACGGGACGGGCAGCGGGACACCGGGGACGTTGACTCCCTTGTGCGGCTCGACCACGCCGGCTGTGACGACCCGACAGAGCGCCCTGGCTCCTTCGACCCGCTCGACGCGGAGCCGAACCAGGCCGTCGTCGACGAGGATCTCGTCATCGGTCTCGAGGACGGACCCGAGCACGTCGGGCGCAACCGGGAGGTCTCCGTCGCGACACGACTCCTCTCCGGCGACGACTATCGCTTGTCCGGCCACGAGATCGACTGGACCAGCGAGCTCTCCGATCCTGATCTTCGGCCCCTGCAGATCTGCAATCAGCGCGAGCGACCGTCCGGCTGATGCCTGGACGGCGCGTACACGTCCGGCGTTCTCGCGGTGCTCCGCGTGGGTGCCGTGCGAGAAGTTGAGACGCGCTCCGTCCATGCCAGCTTCGACGAGGCGGCCAAGGGTCGCTTCGTCACCCGACGCCGGGCCGATCGTCGCGACGATCTTCGTCCTGCGGTCGTGTCGCGCCATGCCTGCCAGGCTACCGCTCGCGCGGGAAGGCGCTCCAGCCAGGGTAGACCGCGTCTGCGCCGAGCTCCTCCTCGATGCGGAGGAGCTGGTTGTACTTTGCGACCCGATCCGATCGGGACGGCGCGCCGGTCTTGATCTGACCTGCGTTCACGGCGACGGCAAGATCCGCGATCGTCGTGTCCTCGGTCTCGCCGGAGCGGTGCGAGATGACGGTCGCGTAGCCGGCGGCGCGCGCTAGCTCGATCACGTCGAGCGACTCCGTGAGCGTGCCGATCTGGTTCACCTTCACGAGAATCGCGTTCGCCACCGCCTGCTCGATCCCACGGCGGAGGAACTCGACGTTGGTCACGAACAGGTCGTCCCCGACGAGTTGCACCCGGTCGCCGAGGGCATCCGTCAGCGTCTTCCAGTCGCTCCACGCGTTTTCGTCGAGCCCGTCCTCGATGGACACGAGCGGGAAGCGGTCAACGAGCGACGCGTAGAACGCGATCATGGCGTCCGGTTCGAGAACGCGACCCTCACCCGCGAGCTCGTAGCTGCCGCCCCGGAAGAGCTCGCTCGCCGCGGGATCCAGTGCGACCGCGACGCGCTCGGCATGCCCCGCGCGCTCGGCGGCCTCGAGGATCGCTTCGACCGCCTTCTCCGTCGACTCCAGGTCGGGCGCGAATCCACCCTCGTCGCCGACGCCTGTTGCAAGGCCCCATTCGTGGAGGACCGCCTTCAGGGAGTGAAAGACCTCGGTGCCGACCCGAAGCGCGTCAGAGAACGTCGATGCGCCCGCCGGTACGACCATGAACTCCTGCAGGTCGAGGCGGTTCTGTGCGTGCGCACCTCCGTTGATGACGTTCATCAGGGGAACCGGCAGCGTGCGCGCGCCGGTCCCGCCGATCCACCGGTAGAGCGGGAGCCCTGCGTCGGCCGCGGCTGCCTTGGCGCTCGCGAGCGAGCAGCCGAGGATCGCGTTCGCACCCAGGCGACTCTTGTTCGGCGTCCCGTCCAGCTCGATGAGACGGCTGTCGAGCCCGCGCTGGTCGTCGGCGTCGAATCCGTCGAGCGCAGCGGCGATCTCGCCGTTCACGTTCGCAGCAGCCTTCAGAACGCCCTTGCCGAGGTACGTATGCGCATCGCCGTCGCGGAGCTCCACGGCCTCGTGCTCGCCCGTCGAGGCACCCGAGGGCACAGCCGCACGCCCGAAGGCGCCGGAGGCGAGCCGGATGTCGACCTCGAGAGCAGGGTTGCCGCGCGAGTCCAACAGCTGGCGCCCATGGACATGGGCGATCGCCGTCATCGGACCCGGCCCTTCGCGCGCTCGTAGTATCCGTCCTGCGCCTCGAGATCGAGAGACTGCCAATCGAGCCCCTCGGCGGCCGCCAGCTCGACGGCCTGCTCGACGCGGGAGGTAAAGCGTCGCGACGTCGCACGCAACGCGAGCTCCGGATCGACGTTGAGTCTCCGGGCGACGTTCACGGCGGTGAAGAGGACGTCGCCGATCTCGTGGAATGTCGCGACATCCGCCTCCGTCTCCGGTGCGGGCTCCCCGACGTGCTGCATCGCGGCAACAAGCTCCTCGATCTCCTCGTGGAGCTTCGCCAGCGGCCCGTCGAGATTGGGCCAGTCGTAGCCGACTGTCGCCGCTCGGCGCTGGACCTTTCGCGCGTGGAGCAAGGCCGGCAGCGCTTCCGGGACGTCGTGGAAGATGCCCGCCCGCCCCTCCTGCTCCGTCT
>JBOHAY010000034.1:0-12013 GCA_050697935.1 Gaiellaceae bacterium
TCGGTCTCACCACCGACCGCGCGTTTCTCGAGCTCGACTTCGCGCCGATTGCGTCCGCCTCGATCGGCCAAGTGCATCGCGCAGTGCTCCCGGACGGGCGGGAGGTCGTCGTCAAGGTTCAGCGTCCGATGGCCGCCGGGCAGATCGAGGCGGACATCGGACTTCTCTACCAAGCCGCCAAGCTTCTGAAGGAGCGCGTCAAGGCGCTCGAGTTCATGGATCCCCAAGAGCTCGTTGACGAGTTCGCACGCTCAATTCGGCTGGAGCTCGACTACGGGCACGAGGCTCGGAACGCGGAAAACTTCCGGCGGAACTTCGCGCGCACGGAAGGCGTCGTCGTTCCCGGCGTGATCCGGCAGTACTCGACCACGCGCGTTCTCACGCTCGAGTACGTGCAGGGGACGAAGGTCGCGGACCTCGAGCTCGCGACGCTCCGCTCCGACGAGCGGCGCGACATCGCGTATCGCCTCGCGGATGCGTGGATGACCATGGTGTTCCGGCACGGTTTCTTCCATGCCGACCCGCACCCGGCGAACATCTTCGTTCTCGAGTCCGGCGAGCTCGGTCTCGTCGACTTCGGGCAGGCCGAGAAGCTAACCGACGACGACATGGCGAAGCTCACACGCCTGTTCGTCGATGCCGCAACCGAGAACATCGACGCGATCCCGCGACGCCTCCGAGACCTCGGCGTTCGCTACGCGCCCGAACGCGAGCAGGAGTTCCGTGCGGAGCTGCGTGTCCTCTTCGATCGGTACTACGGCACCCGTCTTGCGGACATCGATCCGCTCCAGGTGATTCGCGAAGCGTTTCAGCTGATCTACTCGCTGAACCTCAGGCTGCCGAGCCGATTCGTCATGCTCGACAAGGCAATCGCGACGCTTGCATCGGTCGGGCAGGAGGTGTATCCGGAGTTCAACGTCTTCGAGGTGGCGAGGCCATACGCGCGCGGGCTACTCGTCGATCGGTTCCATCCTCGGGCCGTTTCGCAGCGCGCCCGAACTGAAGCGTTCGCGCTGGGCTCGGTCGCGCGCGAGCTTCCGTACCAGGTGAGCGACATCCTCGAGCGGTTGCGGGAGGGGAGCTTCCAGATCCGGATCGAGAACCCCGGCATCGACGAGCTCGACGATCACATCGACAAGGCATCGAACAGATTGGCGGTAGCGCTCGTTGTGGCCGGCGGGCTGCTCGGGTCGGCGATCATCGGCGTCTTCGCCGACGGCGGCCCGCACGTCCTGGGGCTCCATCTGCTTTCGGTTGTCGGATTCGCCATGTCGGGAGCGTTCGGGCTTTGGCTCGTCTGGGGCGTCCTGCGCCACGGTCGCCTCTGAAGTAGCTCCTGCGGCGCCAGGCATCCTGCTCCCCGGGGACGAGCCCGATCCGGCCTATTGAGGAACGCTTGTCACGCTTTCGCCCGAAAGGACATCTGGCGCATCTTCGGAGCCGTGGCTAGCGTCGGCATCATGCCGAGCGCTCTCCTCGTCGCCGAGCCCGAGTCCGAGACGCGCGAGTCCCTCGGCCGACAGCTGCGTGACGACGGCTTCGACGTCATCGGAGCCGCGCGCCGCAGTGAGGCGCTCGAGCTCGCCGAGCGAGCCCGTCCGGACGTCGTCCTCCTCGCCGAGCTCGACCTTTGCCTTCGGCTCCGGCGCGGTGAGCCGGGGAGGACGTGGGATCGAAATGTGCCCGTCATCGTGCTCGCTCCGTCCTCGGATCCCGTGGAGCGCGTACGGGCTCTGGAGCGTGGCGCCGACGACGTCATGGGACGGCCGTTCGCGTACGACGAGCTGCTCGCTCGCATCCGCGCGCTGCTGCGTCGAACTTCGGTCGGCGCCGCGGACGTCCTCGTCGCGGGCGACATCGTGGTCGACAAGCGGACAAGGCGGATTTCCGTGCGCGACACGATGGTCATCCTGTCGGCGAAGGAGTTCGAGCTTCTCGTCCGGCTCGCGGTCGAGCCCTACCGCGTGTTCACGAAGGAGGAGCTGCTGCGCGAGGTGTGGGGGTTCCGGGCCTTGGGGCGGACGCGCACCTTGGAATCGCACGCCTCGCGGCTGCGCAAGAAGCTCCGAGTCGCAGAGGACGACCGCTACATCGTGAACGTGTGGGGCGTCGGCTACCGGCTACTCGAGTAGTCGGGTAGCACTCGTTGCCTACCGCGCGCCCTCGAGCTCGAGCAGCGCGATCTTCTTGTCGAGCCCGCCCGCGTAGCCGACGAGGTCTCCGCTGGCACCTACGACCCGGTGGCACGGCAGGACGATCGGGATTCGGTTTCGGTTCATCACCGTGCCGACGGCGCGAGCGGCTCTTGGATTTCCGACCGCGGCCGCGAGCGCACCGTACGTCGTCGTCTCGCCGTAGCGCACGCGTGCGAGTTCGTGGAGGACCGACACGGTGAAGGGAGTAAGCGCGCGGAGATCGAGCGTGAGGTCGAAGAAGCGGCGCCGCCCGGCGAAGTATTCGTCCAGCTCGCGGCGGGGCGTATCCACCGACTTCGGCGAACGGAGCACACAGGGCCCGGCGATCCTCGCCAGCCGCTCGAGCTGATCCCCCGGATCGGACTCGAACGAGATCGCGGCCAGACCCCGCGGCGACGCCGCCACGAGCAGCTGACCGATCGGAGAGTCGAGGACGTCGAACCCCATGTCGACCAGCTCGAGGGTGACGGCGGCTTCGCGGAAACGACGGTCGAGGTCGGGTGAGATGCTCATGAGGAGACGCTCCTTCGTATGCGACGGACACCGGTCGATGCGGCCTGGCGGGCAGCAGCCGGAGTCGACCCGAGCGCGGAGGCGATCTGGTCGTAGGACAGGTCGTAGCCATAGCGAAGCACGACTGCGGCGCGCTCCGTGCGCGGTAGCCCGTCGGTCAGCTCCGCGAGATCCTCGTATGCCGGGCGGGAGTCCTCCGCACCCGCTTCGACGAGCTCTGCCACCGGTCTTGCCCGGCGGAGCGCATCGAGGGCGACGTTCTGCGCGATGGTGAGCACCCAGGCCCGAAGGTGCTCCCCGTGATCGAGGCGACGATAGGCCTTGAGGGCCCGCAGGAACGTCTCCTGAAAGGCATCGTCGGCGCGATCGGTGCCGAGGCGCCGCCGGAGCAGGCGCAACACCTCGACGCTGTGCTGCTCGTAGAAGCGCTCGAATGGTGGGATCGCCACGGCGTGCATCATCGTCATCCAACGCACGCACGCGCGCATTTGTGAGCATGCAGGTATGAGGGCGGCTGTCGTCGGCCACGTGGAGTGGATGGAGTTCATTCCGGTCGCGCACGTCCCGAGCCGGGGTGAGATCGTTCATGCGGAGGAGTCGTGGGAGCAGGCTGCCGGGGGAGGAGTGGTCGCCGCGGTCCAGCTCTCGCAGCTCGCCGACGAGGTGCAGTTCTTCACCGCGCTCGGAGCCGATGACCGGGGGGAGCGCGCCCGCCTCGAGATCGAGGCCCGTGGGATCGAGGTCCACGCGACGTCCGCGGTTGGGCCGCAGCGCAGCGGCGTCACGTTCGTCGACGACACGGGCGAGCGGACGATCACGACGATCGGCCGGAAGCTGCACCCACGCGGACACGACGACACGCTCCCCTGGCACGAGCTCGAGCGCTGCGACGTCGTCTACTTTTGCGCCGGAGATGCGGATACGCTCCTGCTCGCGCGGCGTGCGCGGGTACTCGTGGCAACGGCGCGCGAGCTGGCGACGCTGCGCCAGGCTTCGATAGAGCTCGACGCAATCGTCTCGAGCGGGAAGGACGAGGCAGAGCTCTATCGGACCGGTGACCTCGATCCCGAACCGCGGCTGATCGTCACGACATCGGGGGCGCTCGGCGGCTGGGCGCAACCAGGCGGGCCGTACACGGCCGCTTCGCTTCCACCCACGACGGTGGATTCCTACGGCGCCGGCGACTGCTTCGCGTCCGGTCTCGCATTTGCCCTTGGCGCAGGGCTGGAAGGGCTGCCGGCGCTCGACTTCGCCGCCCGCTGCGGCGCCGGTGCGCTCGCGGGCGCCGGCGTTCACGCCGAGCGCATTCCGCTTCCCTAGACACTTCGGCTCCGAGTGGGGCGGAGGGGTTGCGTAGTGGGGGAAAGTGGAGTAAGGTGGGGCTCCGTGGGAAGACCACCTCGGGCCCTGCGATGTTCTACGGAAAACACGAGCACACGGTCGACGAGAAGAACCGGCTCACTCTGCCGGCGAAATTCCGCGACGCGCTGTCTGGTGGTGTCGTCCTCGCCCGCGGCATCGACCGGAACATCGACGTGTATCCACGCGGGAGCTGGGACGCGAGCATCGCACGGATCGCTGAGCTGGACTCGCTCACACGCGAGGCTCGCGAGATGAAGCGCTACCTCTTCGCGGGCGCCGCCGTCGCCGAGCTCGACAAGCAGGGCCGAGTGCTCGTTCCCCCTGACCTGCTCACCCATGCGGGCCTCGGAAAGGACGTCGTCGTGGCCGGCGTGCACGACCACATCGAGATCTGGGACCGCGCCCTGTGGGCCGGTCACGTAAGCGCGATCGAAGGGAGCGTTGGCGATGTTGCCGAACGTGCAGCGGACAGACGCAGCTGATCACGTCCCCGTGCTCGCCGAGGAGGTGCGCGAGCTCCTCTCCGTGCAGCCTGGTGAGACGGCCGTCGACGGGACGTTCGGGGCTGGAGGGCACTCACGCCTGCTGGCCGCCGATCTCCAGGGGAGCGGCAAGCTCGTCGCGATCGATCGCGATCCGACCGTGCGCTCGTACTTCGATCGCGTCAAGGCGTCGACTCGCGGCGTGCAGATGCGTTTTCTCCGCGGGGACTACGCCGTCGTGCTGTCCCAGCTCGCCGGCAACGGCGTTCGCGCCGACGCCGTTCTGCTCGATCTCGGACTGAGCTCGATGCAGGTCGATCGCCCCGAGCGCGGCTTCTCGTACGCCACCGACGCGCCGCTCGACATGCGGATGGATCCTTCCGCCGAGCTCAACGCCGCCGAGGTCATCGCGACCTCCGACGAGCGAGAGCTCGAGACGATCCTTCGCACGTACGGCGAGGAGCGGTACGCACGCCAGATCGCGCGTGCGATCGTGCGCCGTCGAGGCGAAAGCCCGATCACGCGCACCGGACAGCTGGTCGACATCGTCCGGGCCGCGATTCCCGCTCCGGCTCGGTTCGGCGAAGGTCATCCAGCAAAGCGGGTCTTCCAGGCTCTCAGGATCGAGGTCAACCACGAGCTCACGTCGCTCGAAGCGGGTCTTCCAGCCGCGTTCGAGATGCTGCGTCCCGGCGGTCGGCTTGTGGTCATCAGCTTCCACTCGCTCGAAGACCGGATGGTCAAGCGCTTTCTGCGTGACCGTGCGCGCGGCTGCACCTGTCCGCCCGAGTTCCCCATCTGCGTGTGCGGGCACGAGCCCGAGCTACGGATTCTCACGCCGAAGCTCGTGCGGCCGTCGGCTCGTGAAATCGACCTCAACCCGCGCGCCGGCTCGGCTCGACTCCGGGCGGCAGTCAAAGTCTGATGTCGACGATCGCCCAGGGTGGACGCGCAGGTCGCGTTCGCACACGTGAACGCACGCGCGCGCCCTCCGGCCGGCGTTCCTGGGTGCTCGGCGGCGGCGTCTTCTGGATCGTGGTCTTCGCGGTACTGCTCGCAGGTGTCGTCGCGGTGAACGTGACCGTGCTGCGCCTGAATCTCCAGCTCGACCAGGCGGGGCGTGAGCGAACGGAGCTGCGTGCCGACATCTCGCGTTTGCGCTCTGAGCTCTCGAGCGCTTCGGCGACATCGCGCGTCGACCGGCTCGCGCAGAAGGAGCTCGGTCTGGTGCAGGAGGACCCCGACGAGTTGATCTTCGTCCGCCTCGGCCGGTGAAGCCGGCCGCGACGAACCGGCGCATTGTCCTGCTTGCGGGGGTTTTTGTGACGATCCTGGCGGTTGCTCTCGGGCGTGCGGTCTGGTTGCAGGCGGTGAAAGGGCCCGAGCTCGCCGCGATGGCGCTTCGACAGCATCGGGAGACGGTCGTCGTACCGGCCGCGCGCGGGACGATCTTCGATCGCAACGGCGAGCCGCTTGCGATCGGCGAGCAGGCGACGACCGTCTACGCGAATCCGCGCCAGGTCGACAGTGCGCGCGACCTGACACTGGCTGTCGGCAAGGCGCTGGGACTCGAGCCGGCAGTCGTCTATCCGCAGCTCGCCGATCGCACGCGCGGGTTCGTATACGTCGCCCGAAAGGCCGATCCGCTGAAGGCCGAGGCGCTCGAAGAGCTGGGCTTCGCAGGACTCGGCTTCTACCCCGAGGAGCTGCGCACCTATCCGCAAGGCCCGGTCGCGGCTCAGGTGCTCGGCTTCGCGGGGCTCGACAACAAGGGTCTCGAGGGTCTCGAGCGGTCGCTCGAGGAGGTGCTCGCCGGCCGGCCGGGGAGCCAGACGATCGTGAAGGACCCGTTCGGCCGGGCACTCGATGTCGTCTCCACGAAGCCCGAGACACCCGGGAAGAACGTCCGTCTCACGATCGACCACCAGATCCAGGCGAACGCCGAGACCGTTCTGCAGGAGACGGTGCGCCGGTGGGGCGCGCACGCTGCGTCGGCGATCGTGATGGATCCCCACACCGGGTCCGTTCTCGCAATGGCCGTCGCGCCGCGCTTCAACGCAAACCGGTTCCCGACGACGCGACCCGATCGCCGCCGCAATCGCGCGGTCACGGACACGTACGAGCCGGGGTCGACTTTCAAGCTCGTGACGGTCGCGGCTGCTCTGCAGGAGGGCGTCGTCGGTCCCTCGACGTCGTTCCGGCTCGCGCCCACGATGAAGGTCTCGGATCGTGTCATCCGTGAGGCACACACGCGCGGGACGCAGCGGCTGACGGTCAGGCAGATCGTCGAATACTCGTCCAACATCGGAACGATCACGATCGCGCAGAGGCTCGGGGAAGGCCGGCTCTCCTCGTGGATCGATCGCTTCGGGTTCGGCGCTCGGACGGGGATCGACTTCCCGGGTGAGTCGCCGGGCTTCGCGCTGACTCTCGACCAGTGGTCGGGGTCGACGATCGGAACCGTCCCTATCGGGCACGGGATCGCGGTCACGCCAATCCAGATGGCGCGCGCATATGCAGTCATCGCGAACGGAGGGGTGCTCGTCCGCCCGCATCTCATCGAGCGTGTGGACGGTCAGCCGGTCGCGAGGACGAAGAAGCGGCGGGTGGTGTCGCGTGCGGTATCGGAGCAGATTCTGTCGATGCTTCGAGGCGTCGTTCTCGAGGGAACGGGAACCGAGGCGGCGATCCCGGGCTACACCGTCGCGGGCAAGACGGGCACGGCCGCGAAGATCGATTCGAGCGGCCGCTACTCGACGTCCCGCTACGTCGCGTCGTTCGTCGGGCTCGTGCCGGCCACGAAGCCGCGACTCGTGGTCATGGTCATGGTCGACGAGCCACGCGGCAACATCTACGGCGGCGTCGTGGCTGCGCCGGCGTTCAGGGAGATCGCGCGTTACAACCTCCAGCACCTCGAGGTGCCTCCGGACGCACCGCGAACGGCCACACGCCGTTAGCAGAGCACGAGCGCCGCGGCGCGAAGCGGACGCCTTCAGGAATGTTCGCGGAGGCGGAATCCGCTTGGCGGATTCCGGCCCTTGCGCAATCAGTAGCCTTCCGGAAGGTGGAGCTCGACGCCCTGATCCGGGCGCTCGCACCGAGCGAGGTGACCGGAGCGCGGCCGGTCGAGATCGGCGACCTCGCGTACGACACGCGGAACGTTACGAAAGGTGCCTTGTACTTTTGCGTTTCTGGAGCGCGAGTCGACGGGCACGATCTCGCGTGGGAGGCCATCGAGCGTGGCGCCGTCGCTCTCGTGGTCGAGCGTCCGCTCGACGTCGACGTTCCTCAGCTGGTCGTCAAGGACGCGAGAGTCGCGATGGCGATCGTCGCAGATGTGTTCTTCGACGAGCCGACGAAGGAGCTCGAGGTCGCGGGCGTTACGGGGACGAACGGCAAGACCACGACGGCGATCCTCCTCCAGGCGATGCTCGACGTCGCAGGACGCGAAGCCGGTCTCGTCGGGACAATCGAGTGGATCGTCGGTGGCGAGCATCTGCCGGCCCCTTTCACGACCCCCGAGGCGATCGACCTCCAGCGACTCTTTCGAGAGATGCTCGACAAGGGCGATCGCAGTGCTGCCGTGGAGGCATCCTCGCACGGATCGGCGCTCAGTCGTCTCGATCGCGTGCGCTTCGCTGCGCTCGTTTTCACCAACCTGAGCCAGGACCATCTCGACCTGCACGGGACGATGGATGCCTACTTCGACGCCAAACGGCGCTTGTTCACCGGCGCGGAGCCTCCTCCCGCTGCCGTGAACGTCGGCGACGACTGGGGGCGCCGGCTGGCGAGCGAGCTCGCCGAGGTTCACCGCGCGCCCTGCGTCACCTTCGGCCTCGATGATGCGGCCGAGATTCGGCCGGAGAGCCTCGAGCTGTCGGCGCACGGAAGCCGCTTCCGGGCCGCCGGGATCGACATCGAGACGCCGCTCCGCGGCCTCTTCAACGTCGAGAACGTCCTGGGTGCGATCGCGGCTGGGCTTCTGCTCGATCTCGACGAAGGTGCGATCGCGGCGGGCATCGCGCGGGTGTCGGGCGTGCCGGGGAGATTCGAGGCCGTCGACGCGGGCCAGGCTTTTGCAGTCATCGTCGACTATGCACACACTCCTGACTCGCTCGGCACAGTGCTCCGTGCGGCGCGCGCTCTCGGGGACGGCCGTGTCATCGCGGTTTTCGGGGCGGGGGGAGACCGCGATCGGGGAAAGCGGCCTCTGATGGGTCGCGTCGCGGTCGAGCATGCCGACCACGTGATCGTTACGTCGGACAATCCACGCTCTGAAAACCCCGTCACGATCATCACGGACGTGCTTCAGGGCACCGGCGTCGACGTCGAGATCGATCCTGACCGACGGGCGGCGATCGCGCGTGCGGTCGGCCTCGCCGAGCCGGGGGACGTCGTCGTCATCGCCGGCAAGGGCCACGAACAAGGGCAGGAGATCGCCGGCGTGGTCCACCCCTTCGACGACCGAGCGGTCGCGCGTGAGTTACTCGTCGAGCTCCTGGGCTCGAGGTGAGCTGAAGCTGTGGAGTCGTTGGCGCGAAATTGTGACCTTTACCGTGCCGGGCACTGTAAAGACGACGGCGACGGACGCCCGTGATTCCGCTCGCGTGGACGGATGTCGCGGAACTCCGGCTCGGGCGGCTGCAGGGTGGGGAGCGCGGTCGGCTCTTCACTGCGATCAAGGCCGATTCGCGTGAGGTCGGCCCTGGCGATCTCTTCGTGGCGCTGAATGCGGGTGTCCGCTACCTGGAGGAGGCTCGCAGCCGAGGCGCGGCCACCTTGCTGCCAGACGACCAGGAGGTTGCCCTCGCGTCACTCGCCTCGCTCGTCCGCTCGAAGAGCGACGCCCGGGTCGTCGCCGTCGTCGGCTCGGCAGGCAAGACGACGACGAAGGACATCCTCGGCGCCCTCTGCGCCCCGCACGCTCCGACGATCTGGGCCGAGAAGAGCCTCAACAACGAGATCGGTCTCCCGCTGACGGTTTGCCGGCTCGAGCCCGACACACGGATTCTCGTGGCCGAGATGGGGATGCGCGGTCCCGGACAGGTCGCCGCCCTGTGTGCGATTGCGTTGCCGGAGATCGTCGTCGTTCCGCACATCGGCGCCGAGCACCTCGAGCTGCTCGGAACCGTGGAGCGAGTAGCGCAGGCGAACGCCGAGGCGATCGCCGCGCTCCCGCCGGGAGGTACGGCGATCGTTCCCGAGCAGGCTTCCGTGCTCGCTCCGTATCTCGGGCGTGGCGACATCACGGTACGACGTTTCGACCCCAATGAGGTCGAACGCAGAGAGGGGACGACGCGGTTCTCGATCGACGGGGGGTTCGTCGAGCTCGAGCTTCCCTTCTCGCAGCGCCACCACGCCGTAAACACCCTCGCGGCGCTGCACGCTTACGCGGCGCTCGGGCTTCCGCTCGATCGCGCCTCGGAGGGGGCGGACGCGATCCGACTCTCTCCCTGGCGTGGCGAGGAAGTGGAGCTTCCCGGTGGAGGGGTCCTCATCAACGATGCGTACAACGCGAACCCCGACTCGATGCGCGCGGCGCTCGAGCATCTCGCGGAGCGTGCCGGCGACCGCCGGCGTGTCGCGATCCTCGGAGAGATGGCTGAGCTCGGAGCTGAGTCCGATCGATACCACCGCGAGGTCGGCAACCTCGCGGCGCGTCTGGGAGTCGAGGTGATCGGCGTCGGCGAATTGGCCAAGGCCTACAGTGCGGCGACCTGGGTGGCCGGACCGGCGGACGTCATCGAAGCCGCTCGCGTGACCGTGAAACCCGGGGACGTCGTACTCGTCAAGGCTTCACGGGCCGTGGGGCTCGAAGGCATCGCCGTGGAGATCACGAACTTCGCTCGAGCATGGTTCCCGTCCTGATCGCAGGCCTGTTCGCGATGGTTGTAGCCGTCGTGATCGGCCCGAAGTTCATCGAGCTACTCCGTACGCGGAATCTCGGACAGCAGATTCGAGCGGAGGGTCCGGCATCGCATGTCGTGAAGCAGGGGACTCCGACGATGGGCGGGCTCCTCATCCTCGCCACCGCGGTCGTGCCGTTTCTCGTGCTCTCCCAGTACACCGCCGAGGGGCTGACCGTGCTCTTCATCATTCTCGGTTGCGCCCTCATCGGGTTCAGTGACGACTACCTGAAGGTACGGCGCCGCCGCTCACTGGGACTTCCCGGTCGGTGGAAGATGATTCTGCTCGCCGCCGTCACCGTTGGAGCAGCGCTCCTGCTCCACGAGACGCAGGGCTTCTCGACCTCGATCTACGTTCCCGTCGTCGGCTGGGATCTCGACCTGGGTGTCTTCTTCTATCCCTTCCTCTTCTTCGTGATCGCGGGGACGGTAAACGGAGCGAACCTGACCGACGGCATCGACGGCCTGGCGGCGGGCACCGTCGTGATCATGTTGCTGACCTTCCTCGCCGTCGCGGGGATCGCCTGGATCCGGTCCGGTGATCCGGGTCAGCGAAGCGAGGTCTACCTGGACGTCGCCACGCTGGCCGCAGCGCTGATCGGAGGAACGATCGGGTTCCTCTGGTACAACGCGTTCCCCGCGGAAGTCATCATGGGCGACACGGGCTCGTTCGCCCTCGGTGGTGCGATCGCGGGCTTCGCGATCGTCACTGGTACCGAGCTCCTGCTGCCGCTGATCGGCGGGATCTTCGTCATCGAGGTCCTCTCGCTGATCATCCAAGTGGTCAGCTTCAAGAGGACGGGGCGGCGCGTCTTCCTGATGGCGCCGATCCACCACCACTTCGAGATGAAGGCGTGGTCGGAGACGAAGGTGATGGTTCGCTTCTGGATCATCTGCGCGATCTTCTGCGCGTCGGGGTTCGCGCTCTTCTACCGCGACTTCCTCCAGTTCGTCGAGCCTTGAGCGGGGATCGGCTCTCCGACCTGCGCGTCCTCGTCGTAGGACTCGCACGTTCGGGGAACGCGGCGGCGGAAGTACTGGTCGCACAGGGCTCCTCAGTGGTCGCGTTCGATCGCGACGAGACCGTCGAGACGGGGAGGCTCCGCGAGCTGGGCGTCGAAGTCCTCCTCGGACGCGAGGAGGAGAAGCTGCTACAGGGGATCGATCTCGTCGTGAAGAGCCCGGGTGTCCCGGGTGAGACGCCGCTGGTCTCCGGCGCGCGCCGGCACGGCATCCCCGTCTGGAGCGAGATCGAGCTCGGCGCACGACTTCTCTCGAATCCGCTGCTCGGGGTCACCGGTACCAACGGCAAGACCACGACGAGCGAGCTTCTGGGAGAGATCTTTCGCGCGGCGGACTGCCCCGTCGAGGTCGCCGGCAACGTCGGTCGTCCGTTGACGTCCCTCGTCGACTCGGTCCGACCCGACACCTGGATCGTGTGCGAGCTCTCGTCGTTCCAGCTCGAAGACGTCGAGACCCTGAATCCCGAGATCGGCGTCCTCCTGAACCTCGAGCCCGACCATCTCGACCGCCATGGCTCGTTCGAGGCCTATGC
>JBOHAY010000035.1:0-3097 GCA_050697935.1 Gaiellaceae bacterium
TCAGGGACGGCGTCCTGATCGCCGCAGATCATCTACTTGGCAGGATCACGCCGACGGTTGGGCTCTGGCCCGCGAGCCGCGCGGATCCGCTGGGCGACTACTTGACCGCGCTCGACCGGACGATCGAGCTCGCGCCGAGAGTCGCGCTCCCTGGGCATGGGGACGTCATCGAGGATCCGACGGCACGCGCGCGCGAGCTCAAGGAGCATCATCGCCTCAGGCTCGAGGAGACCGTCGCCGCGCTGGGGACCGAGCCGAGAACGGGCTACGAGCTCTCGTTCGACCTCTTCGGAGCGAACCTGCAGCCGGCTGGACGCCGATTCGCCGTCGCCGAGACGCTCTCGCACGCCGAGCGGCTCGTGCGCGAGAGGGCGGCTCTTCGGCACGAGGCCGGCGGGACCGTTACCTATACTGCGGCGTGATCGATGGTGGACGACCTCCCGCCTAGATGCTTGAGCGGAAATTGGCGCGCAGTCGGGGCGGTCACGACCAAGTCGGGCGCCGCACTCGCGCGGCGCGCAGGCTAGAAGCCTGTGTGGCGCGCGAGGGTGACGATCCGGCGTAGCGTCGTGGCCGTCATCCGGCCCGCGGAAATTTCCGATCAGGCATCCGGTACCAGCGCCCTTTCAGGGGCGTGAGCACTCCTCTGCGTATCGTCGTCGTTCTTCTCCTGGTGGCGGGGAACGCGATCTTCGTGGCGGCCGAGTACGCGCTCGTCACCGGGCGGCGTTCGCGGTTGGAGGAACGGGCGGAGCGAGGGGGCCGTGGCGCGAAAACCGCTCTTCGTCTGATGGACGACCCGGTGCGGTTCATCTCGACCGTACAGGTCGGGATCACCATCTCCGCCATCCTGCTCGGCGCGATCGGCGAGCCGCTGCTGTCGGGGCTGATGGAGCCGCCGCTCTCGACAACGGTCTCGTTCCTGATCGCGTTCGCGATCCTCACCTACCTCTCCGTCGTTCTCGGTGAGCTCGTGCCGAAGGCCGTCGCGCTCCAGCGGGCCGAGATGCTCGCGGTCGCTCTCGCCGTACCGCTCGACTTCCTCGCCAAGATCGTGCATCCGCTCGTGTGGCTCCTGCAGGTCTCCGCGAACGCGGTCTTGCGCCTTCTGCGCGTGAAACCTGCTCCCGCCGGGATGATCGCGTACACGCGCGAGGACATCCGCCATAGCGTCGCCGCCGCGGAAGATGTCGGTGAGTTCCACGAGGCCGAGGAAGAGATGCTCTACAAGGTCTTCGACTTCGCCTCGAAAGAAGTGGACGCCGTGATGGTGCCGCGACCGGAGGTGGTTGCCCTCTCGGTCGACATGCCTCCGGAGGAAGCGCTTGCCACCGTCGTCGACTCCCCGTACACGAGATACCCGGTCTACCGGGAGTCGCTCGACGAGATCGTGGGCGTCCTCCACGTGCGCGACCTCTTCGCGGCGATGCACGACCTCGGGATCGCGTCCGTCCGACTCGAGTCGATCGCGCGGACGGCATACGTCGTTCCCGAGACGAAGGACCTCGCCGCGCTGCTTGCGGATTTCCGACGCGAGAAGCAGCACATGGCGGTCGTCGTCGACGAGTACGGAGCGATGGAGGGGATCGTGACCCTCGAAGACGTGCTGGAGCAGATCGTCGGAGAGATCGAGGACGAGTTCGACCTCCCGGACACATCCGTCGAGCGGATCGACGAGAACCGCATCCGCATCGACGGGACATACACGATCGACGACTTCAACGAGGAGTTCGGGACCGACCTCGAGCAGGAGGACTTCCACACGATGGCGGGTCTTGTCTTCGGGGAGCTTGGGCGCGCTCCGGAAGTCGGAGACGAGGTGCGAACGGACGGCCTCTGCCTCAGCGTCGTCGAAGTCGAGGGCTCGCGCATCATGAAGATCGAGGTCGAGTTCGGCGTCGGTGAGACGCCGACCGACGAGCCGGCAGCCGCGTAACTTCCTCGGCATGAGCTCCGGAAGCCGATCCGCGTTTCGGCACCGCGACTTCGCGCTGTTCTGGGTCGCGTTGATGACGACCGGCTTCGCGATGACGATGGCGTCGGTCGCGATCGGCTGGCAGGTCTACTCGGTGCGGGAGAATCCGCTCGACCTCGGGCTCGTCGGGCTCGCAGAGTTCCTTCCGCTCCTGCTCCTCGCGTTACCTGCCGGTCAGCTGGCCGACCGCATCCCACGACGCCGAATCGTTGCGTTCATGGTCGTCGTCGACGTCGTGGTGGCGTTTGCGCTCCTCGGGGTGACGAGGGCCGGCGCGGACCATGTCTGGCCGTTCTTCGCGCTTGCGTTCCTGACCGGGGTCGCGAGCGCCTTCGGAGCGCCTGCCGGTCGCGCGCTCACACCGTCCCTCGTGCCGCAGGAGATCCTCGTCAGCGCGCTCGCGCAGCGCTCTGTCGCGTTCCAGATCTCGCACGTCGCCGGCCCCGCGATCGGGGGCATCCTGTTTGCGATCCAGGCCGAGCTCGTCTACGCGGTCTCCGCTGTGCTTTCGGTGATCGCGCTCGGCTGTGTGATTGCGCTCCACAGCGGCCGTGAGCCTGCTGCCGAGGGTGCGGTCGGAATGGATGAGGTTCTCGCCGGCGTTCGCCTCATCCGGCGGACGAAGGTGCTGTTCGGCGCGATCTCGCTCGATCTCTTCGCCGTCCTCTTCGGTGGCGCGGTTGCTTTGCTCCCGATCTTCGCGAAGGACATTCTCGAGGTGGGGCCCACGGGTCTCGGGTTCTTGCGGACGGCGCCGGCGGTCGGCGCATTCATCGCCGCGCTCGCGATCGCACGTCGGCCGATACGGCGGCGCGCTGGGCCGACCATGTTCTTCGTGGTGGCCGGGTTCGGCGCCTGCATGGTCGTCTTCGGCCTCTCGCGAGAGATGTGGCTCTCGATGCTCGCATTGGCTCTCGGCGGCGCGTTCGACATGGTGAGCGTCGTCCTGCGCTCGACGATCCTCCCGCTCGTGACTCCTGATGAGCTCCGCGGGCGGGTGAATGCGGTCGAGATGGTCTTCATCAGCGGGTCGAACGAGCTCGGCGCGTTCGAGTCGGGTGTCGCGGCCGCGCTCATCGGGGCTGTCCCGGCGGTCGTGCTCGGTGGTGTGGCAACGATCGT
>JBOHAY010000036.1:0-2963 GCA_050697935.1 Gaiellaceae bacterium
CAGACCTACTACTACAAGGTGTCCGCCCTGAACGCCGTCGACGAGAGCCCGCTCTCGAACGAGGCTTCGGCGACGCCGACCGACCTCGTCCTGCCCGTCGAGCCGCTTCCTGTACTCGACTCGTTCAACCGCGCCAACGAGAACCCGCTGTCGTTCGGGGGTCGCTGGGGCAACGGAATCCTCGGGAGCTCCGAGCGCAGTCTCAAGGTCGTCTCGAATCAACTGGCGAGCGATCGATCGTCTACGGCTACCGCCTGGTGGCAGCCGGCGCAGCTCGGGCCTGCCACGGAGTCCTACGCGACGATCACGACACGGCCGGGTAACGGCAACGCCGTTCGGTTGTACGTACGCCTGCAGTCGCCGGGGTCATCCGCGGTCGACGGGTACATGCTTCTCTACACGCAGAGGAGCGGCGTCGATGAGATCGCCCTCTACCGGATCACCAACGGCGCGCTCACGCTGCTCCAGACGGTGAACTACGAAGTCGCCGTCGGAAGTCGGCTGCTCCTTCGAGCAAGCGGCGCGACACTGGAAAGCTGGGTGCAGCTCGGCTCGACCTGGAATCGCGCCGGTCGCGTCACTGACTCGACCTACTCGGGCGCAGGCTACGTCGGCGTCGGAATCCGGGGCAAGACGGGCCGCCTGGACAACTTCGGCGCTCGCTAGCGGGTCAGGCGGCCGAGCGCTTCTCGGCGGGCGCGACCGCCACTGCTGGTGCAGGCGGTGGAAGCATCGCGAGCAGTGCGCGAAGAGCCGTTCGACTGCCCCGCACCGAGACCGCGTCGAGATCGCGATCGACGACGAGGTGATAGAAGCCTGCCGCGTCTCCGGCCACCACGGCGTCCGGCGCCTCGATCGCTCCGAGAAGCACGTCGCCGTCCACGAGTGATGCAACCTCATCGCCGATCCGGAACTCGACCCGCGCATCGGCGGCAATGGGCGGTAGCGCCATCTGGAGCGCGCCGACGAGCCAGCCGGGCTCGAGGTCGTCGGCGCTTGGCGGGCCCATTGCACGAGCACCCCAGTGGGCGAGCTGGTGCAGGACGAGGCGGAGCCCCTCGCCGTACTCCGTAAGCGCGTAGACGGTCGAGGCCGCTGGTGCCGGAAGCTGCCGCCGCCGGATGACGCCACCGGCCTCGAGGTGCTTGAGACGCGCAGCGAGGATGTTCGTACCGCACCCTTCGAGCCGGGAGTTGAGATCGGAGTATCGGAGCTCGCCGTCCTCGAGGAGCTCTCGGATGATGAGCAGCGACCAGCGCTCGCCAACGAGGTCGAGGGCGCTCGCGATCGGGCAGTACTGGTTGTAGCTCTTCGACACGACAGCCGGAGTGTAGCGTCTGAACTTGCGAATTGGAAGTATCTACTTGCGAATCGCAAGTAACTTCGTGTAGCATCCCACGTTCACTGACGAAGCCTTTAGGAGGTTTGGAGATGCTCGACTCGGGCCGAAAGAAGTGGTACGCACTGGCGCTCATCCTCGCCGTGCAGTTCATGGTCATCCTCGACGTCGCCATCGTGAACGTTGCTCTGCCGTCGATCCAGGTCGACCTCGGGTTCTCGCAAGAGAACCTCCAGTGGGTGATCAGCGCCTATGCGCTCGTCTTCGGCGGCTTCCTGTTGCTCGGCGGCCGCTCGGCTGACCTTCTCGGCCGTCGCCGCGTATTCATCGTCGGGACGGTCATCTTCACGGTCGGTTCGCTTCTCTGCGGCCTTGCGTGGAGTGACGAAGCGCTGATCGCGTTCCGGGCGCTCCAAGGGCTCGGCGCGGCGACCATCACACCGGCAGCGCTGTCGATCCTCGTGAACACATTCTCCGAGGGGCGTGAACGCAACATCGCTCTGGGAGCATGGGGCGCGGTCGGCGGCTTCGGAGCGGCGGCGGGCGTGCTCTTCGGCGGCATCCTCACGGACTTCCTGTCCTGGGAGTGGATCTTCTGGGTCAACGTCCCCGTTGGCGTCGCTGCGCTGATCCTGGCTCCTTTCCTTCTCTCCGAGAGCCTCGACAAGCACGGCCAGGGCTTCGATATCCCGGGCGCGGTGCTCGTCACCTCTGGCCTCTCGCTGCTCGTTCTCGGCATCACGCAGGGGCGCAGCTGGGGCTGGGGCTCCGTCGAGACGATCGGCGTGTTCGTCGCCTCCGCCGTACTCCTCGTCGCCTTCATCGTATGGGAGAGGCGGACGAAGGATCCGCTCGTGCCGTTTTCGATCTTCCGGCTCCAGACGCTCACCGCGGCGAACATCGTCGGGTTCATCCTCGGAACCGGAATGTTTGCGATGTTCCTGATGCTGACCCTGTACATGCAGCAGGTGCTCGAGTACTCCCCGCTGAAGACCGGGGTCGGCTACCTGGCCGTGGCCGGCACGGCCATCATCTGGGCCAACCTCGCCGCGGCCGCCGTGACGAGGATCGGTGTCAAGCCGACGCTGACCTTCGGGATGTCGATGATGACGGTCGGGCTCCTGTACTTCACGCAGGTGTCGGTTAGCGGCTCGTACTGGACCGACCTCTTCCCGGGCTTCCTGATCATCGGCGTCGGGATTCCGTTCGCGTTTGTCCCGGTGACGATCGCGGCCGTAGCGGGGACGAAGCGGCAAGAGGCCGGTCTCGCGTCGGGGCTCATCAACACGTCGCAGCAGATCGGCGGCGCCGTCGGCATCGCGATCCTCTCGACGATCGCCGTTTCGACTACCGATGACGCGCTCGCGACCGGGACCGCGGTGCCAACTGCGCTGACGGACGGCTTCCAGGCTGCGTTCTGGGCCGGTGCGGCGATCACGTTCGCAGGCGTTCTCGTCTCGCTGTTCCTCGTTCGCGGGCGTGACCTCCAGGAGCAGGAAGCGCACGCTGCGGAGCCCGCGTTCGAGGCTGCAGCCGGGTAGGGCTCTGAGAGTTGTCGTTGCGGGTCTGGTCATCCTCGTTGCCACCTCGTGTGGTGGCAACGAGGATGCGCCCGTCGCAGACC
>JBOHAY010000037.1:0-6812 GCA_050697935.1 Gaiellaceae bacterium
CCGTCACGCCGACGACCCGGTGTTGCGTCAGCGCCGAGTGCAGATAGATGACGTGCGGCATCACCGTCGCCCCGAGGATGCCGACGGCGAGGAGGACGCTCTCGCCACCCTCGAACCCCGGCACGAGTCCCCCCGCAAGAGCCGAAGGCGACGGCTCTGCGATCAGCACTTGCACCGCGAAGGCGCCGACGATGACTCCGATCAGACCGGCGATGACGGCCTCGAGCCGGCGGAAACCCCGCGCCTGCATGCCGAGAATGAGGAATGCCGCCAACCCTGTGAGCAGCGCCGCTGGAAAGAGCGGAATCCCGAACAGCAGAGTGAGCCCGATCGCCGCTCCGACGAACTCCGCGACATCGGTTGCCATCGCGATCAGCTCGGCCTGAATCCACAGGCCGAGGCTGACCTTCCGCGGGAAGCGCTCTCGACAGACCTCGGCCAGGTTCTTGCGGGTCGCGATGCCGAGCTTCGCGCTCATCGACTGCACAAGCATCGCCATCAGGTTTGCGGCGACCACGACCCAGAGCAGCAGGAAGCCGAACTTTGCGCCGGCGGCCATGTTCGTCGCGAAGTTGCCCGGATCGATGTAGGCGACCGCGGCGATGAAGGCGGGGCCGAGGAACGGCCATGCTCCGGAGAGTCCTCTTCGGCGACCCGTGAGCGACTCGTGGGCGGCGACGAGGACGCGCGCCTCCCCGGGGAGGACGTCGTCGAGCGGATGCTCGGGAGCGGAACGGTCGTGCTCGGCCAGCGTCGGCGGCCCCGGCACGGCCCGCTTTTCCCTCATCGGACCCGGATCAGTCGGGGAGGGCAGACTACGCGTCGTGATCGCAGAGCTGTCACGCGCTGAGATCGACGAGCTTCTCAGCGAGCAGGTCGTCGGGCGGATTGGCTGCCATGCCGGCGGGCTCACGTACGTCGTGCCGGTGATCTATGCCTACGACGGCGAAGCCCTGTACGTCGCCTCGATCGAGGGGCAGAAGTCCCGCATGATGCGCGAGAACACCAGCGTGTGCTTCGAGGTCGACGAGTACGACGGCGCTGGGAGCTGGCGGAGCGCGATCGTCCAAGGTTCGTACGAAGAGCTCGACGCGACGGACGCTCAAGCCGCTCTCACGCTCCTTGCAGACCGGTTCGGGCGAACCGGCACGGAGACCGAAGCCCGCCGGCGCGAACGCACGGCCGGGCGCTCGACTGTGTGTTTCCGAATCCGTATCCGAGATGTGACAGGGCGCGCAGTCCGGCGATAGCGCTGCCGCGTAGGGGGAAGTCGATTAGAGAAGCCCTCGTCGCCGCGCTTCCGCCACCGCCTCGAGCTGGGAATGGCACTGGAGCTCGGAAAGGATCGCTCGGATGTGGTTGCGGACCGTGACTTCGGCGATCTCGAGTCGCCGAGCGATGATCTTCGCCGCGACGCCGTCCGCCAGGAGCTCGAGAACCTGGCGCTGACGCGGTGTCAGAGCGGCGTCCTCCGCTTCGCCACTCTCCTGGACGGGCTCGCCGTTGCGAAGAACTTCGAGCACAACCGTCTCCTCACCAGGCAACTGGACTGCGACGGTCGAGGCCGAGACGAGCTTGCGACCTTCTTCGGTGCGGATCAGGAACCGGCGGGACGGCACCGGCCATCCCTCGTACGCGAGCCGGGCGCACGAGCAGCCCGGATGACAGACGACAGCACCGCTTTCGTCGAGCCCGTGCAACACGTCCCAGCACGGTCGTCCGAGCGCATCGGCAGCCGGGATCCCGGTCAAGCGCTCGGCTTCAGCGTTCCACAGCAGGATGCGCATATCCGCGTCGTACGCGAACAAGGCGTCGCCCGACCGGAACATCTCGGCCATCGTAGTGCCTAGCGTCTCGGCCCGTGCGGCGTGTCGAAACGGGGGCCATGCCGATCCGACGTGCGGGAGAGTACGCATCACACCCGAAGCGGATGACTGTCGCCGCGCACCACGAGCGGAGCCCTAAAGGCGGCCAGGAGCCCGAGCACGACGAACGTACCGAGCGTGGAGAGCTGCTCGAGCATCATCACGAGCCCAGCGGCGTCCTGATCCGAGCGAGCCGAGAACCCGAGCAGGTCTGCGTCCGCGTAGGCGGGGTAGACGACGCGGCTCGTCAGGATCAAGGTGTTGGCGAGCAGCTGGCCGACGGCCAGAAGGACGGCTGCATACCCGATCGCTCCCCAACGAGACAGCGCACGACGCTGTGCGGGGTCGACCAGCTGCGTCCAGACGAGGACGCCGGCCGCGAAGAAGCAAGCGTGCTCAGCCGCGTGCAGCGCCGGGCTCGAGATCGCCGCGCCGTACACGGCTGGGATGTGCCAAACGCCCAGCGCGAGGAGCCAGAACGCGAACGCGAACAAGGGCCCGATGCCGGCCGCGAAACGCCCGATGCGCGGCGGCACCACGAAGAAGAGGAGCGGACCGCGCAACGCCAGCACGAGCAAGAGCGGCACGAGATCGCCGAGCACGACGTGCTGGAGCATGTGGGCCGAGAGCAACTCGTCTTCTGCGATGGCGTCGAGCGGCGACAGAAGCACGAGCAGTCCAAGGAGGACTGCGATCCCGAACAGCCCCGCCCTCCCCCACCCGGCGAGGTCGGCCCGGCCGCGCCCGCGTAGCCGCAGGAAACCCCGCGTGAAGCCGAAACTCGCCACCATGACGGCCCCCACGACCGCGGGGTCGAAGTTCCAGCCGGCGTGTGCTAGGAGATCGCCCAGCGGAGGCCCAGGTAGATGAACGACGCCAGCCAACTGACGAAGAAGAGCCCGAGGTACGCGGCCATGATCACCAGCGATCCGGGCGTGTCGAAACGCTCCTTCACGTCGTCTCCTTTCAGCCGAGCGTGGACAGGACGAGGCCCGCGAGCAGCGCGAGTAAGTACAGGCCCGAGAGCTTGAAGACTGCAAACGCGCGCCGTGTGTCGGGACACCTGCGCAACCAGAGCGTGAGTCCGAGGAAGCTCGCCCCCGCCGGGACTGCTACGGCGAGGTACGGCCAGGGCAGGTACAGACCGAGCGCAAGGGACATCGCGACGAGCCCGGCGGTGTTCACCACGACCGCGCCCGCCGTCCGCTTCGCGCCGGCGACCGCAGATAGCATCGGCACGCCGGCCGCTCGGTAGTCGCGCTCGAGCACGATCGCAAGGCTCCAGAAGTGCGACGGCGTCCACAGAAAGAGAACGGACGCCAATAGCAACGCGGCGGGTGTTACCGTCGATGCACCCGTCTGCCAGCCGGCAAGCGCTGCAAAGCTCCCGGCCGCGCCTCCGAGCACGATCGAGTACGGCGTCCGCGGCTTCAGCCACCACGTGTACACGAGTGCGTAGGTGAGAGCCCCCGCGAGGAGATAGAGCGCGGAGACGACGCCGAGCGCGAGCGCAGACAACTGCGAGGCGCCGATGAGGCCAATGCCCACGCAGGCTGCATGCTTCGGTTCGATCCGGCCGGCGGGCAGTGGGCGCGTCCGTGTCCGTGCCATGCGCGCGTCGAGTCCTCGGTCGAGATAGTGGTTGAGCGCCGAGGCTCCGGCCGACGCTGCCAAACACGCGCTCGCGAGCACGACCAGCGTCCCGAAATCGGACGTTCCGGCCGCGACGGCGGCCGCGAGCGCAACCACGACGACGAGCGCGTCGATCCGCAGCTTCAGCAGCGCAACGACGTCTCGGAAGGCGACGTCCTGGGGCGACGCGACAGCCGCTGCGCCGACGCTCATGCCTTCACTGCGGACGGGGACAGGCGCGCTGGATCGTCCGTCCGCTTTCCGATGAGAAGCGTCAGCACCATCACCACGACGAAGAGTGCGCCCGAGAGCGCCGAGAGGCCGACGCCGATGCCTGCGATGTTCATCGGCGCGTCCCAGCCGGAGAGGCCGTCGCCGCCGTAGGACGTGTCGGCGGTCCGGCGCGGCACACCGAGCGCCCCGGCCCAGCTCTGGGCGGTCGTCATGATCAGCATGCCGGCGACGTACAGCCAGGCCTGCCATGCAGCCAGCCGGTGCGACCACAGCTCGCGCCGGACGAGTAGCGGCACGAGGAGATAGGCGAAGCCCATCAACGCCAGCGTCATTCCGCCGACCACGGTTTGGTGCAGGTGCGCCGGTACCCACATCGTGTTGTGCGTGACCATGTTCAGCTGCAGCGTCGTCTCGGCGGTGCCGCTCCAGCCGCCGACCGCGAAGATGAGCATCGAGCCTGCCAGCGCGGCGACGCCCGCGTGGCCCCAGCGGATCCGCTTCAGCCAGCCAAAGAGCCCCATCGCACCGTCGCGCCGAAGCTTCGCCTCGATCCCGCCCATGACCGCGAGGCCGTGCATCAGGCTCGGTACCCCGAGGCCGAAGCCCATGATCGTGCCCCCGACGAGCTTGACGTCGTTGCCGATGCTCGGATCGACCAGAAAATGGTGTCCGAGCACCGGGAAGCTGATCAGGATGTAGAGGACGAACGCAAAACGCGTGAACTTCTGGTTGACCGGCCCCGCCCCGATGGCGAGGGCGGCGATTCCGTACCAGGCGACGACCATCGCGACCACATTGACGTACTGGAGCGTGTGCCCGAGCCCCCAGAACCAGCCGCGGTAGACGATCGGCTCGATCGACCCGATCCAGCCGGCGGAGTAGAGCCAGGCTGGGATGAGGGCAACAAGTCCCGACGCGATCGAGAGCAGCGCCAGGATGGCGGCCGCGCCCACGCCGTACGTGAGCAGCGGCAGCGAGCCTTCGTGGACGCCGTCCGTGCGTGCCTTCAGGATCGTCAACGCGAAGTTTATGACCGCGAGCAAGGCGCCGACGGCGAACACGAGGTAGCCGAGGTAGAAGACCTGGTTGGCGACGAGCGGCGGGTAGGCCGTGAAGGTGACACTCGCCTCGCCGCTCAGAATGATCCCGAGCAGCATCACCGCGCCTACGACCATGAGCGCGAAGGAACCCCACCCGAGGGCGTTCGAGAAGAGGCGTGCGTTGAGCAGAATGCTCGACGCGAACACCATGGCAGCTACCTCGAAGAAGATGGGCCAGAGGATCAGCGCCGCGACGCCGTGACCGGTCAGCGCGCCGTAGAACCAATCGGACCCGAGGAGCTCCACACCAGGCGCTCGGGTCAGACCGATGAGCAGCCCGAAGAGACCTCCGACGGCGAGAGCGAGCACGGCGGCAACCGCGTTCGCGATGGTGAGTGCCTGCGGGGTGGCGAAGATGCGCAGTCCCGTGACCGTGCAGTCGCGCGACTGCTCCTCTCGGACGCCGGCGAGGATGTGCGGGGCAGGCTCGACATAGGCCATGGTCAGCTCTCCTCAGTCGTGCTCACGAGACCGTGAGCGTGCCCGTCATGCCCGCGGCCTCATGGCCGGGGACGGAGCAGTAGAAGGTGTACGTGCCGGGGCCGAGGTCGGCGGAGACGGTCGACGTCCCTCCTTGCAGGACAACCTCGCCCTTGACGTCGACGTCATTGCCCTTGATCGCGACGTTGTGGGGCACTGACGACGGGTTCTCCATCGAAATCGTCACAGTCCCGGCCGCAGCTTCGAGAGACGTCGTGGCGAACTTCAATGCTCCCGCGGGATCGGCAGCGATCTCGAGGCCTCCGGTCGGTGCAGCTGCGGGCGGCGCCTCTTCGCCTGCCGCAGTGGCCGCGACCTTCTCCTCCATCTCGGCCGCTGGGACAACCGTCAGAAAGGCCTTCATCGAGTGGTGGTCGAGGCCGCAGTACTCGTTGCAGACGATGAGGTAGCGCCCGGGGTCGCCGACGGTCAGGTTCATGCCGGTGACGTGGTTCGGTGCGAGCTCGAGGTTGATGTTCTGGCCGCCGCCGACGAGCGAGAACCCGTGCAGGGTGTCGGTGGCGGAAAGCCAGATCCGGTAGCGGGTGTTCGCCTGGAGCGCGAGCCCAGGGAAGAACGTGTAGCGACTCGCCGCCAAGTACGCATCCTCGCCCGGAGGCACGTAGACGAGGCCGTCGGAGGCCTGGAAGCGGTCGACGAGCTTCGTCACGTCGGCCGAGAACTGCGTCGGCGTCGAATACCGGTACGTCGCGGGCACGTTCTGGTCGCCCCAGGCAAGCCAGCCGAACACGACGGCCGTCATCGCGACGACCGAGGCTGCGACCAACCAGAGGAAGACCCTCTCGTCGCGGGGGATCTTGCGTCCCCAGCCGGGGGCAGGTGACGCAACGGGTGATTCGTTCGCGGCCATGGCTACGGAGTCACCGAGGGGATGCCCTCGAGGTAGCGGCCGAGGATCTCGATCGTCGCCCAGACGAGATAGAGAAACGCGATGGCGGCGGCAACAACCGTCCATGCCGGAAGGTTGTCGAGCATGGCCTCGACGAAGCGCGTGCGCGTCGACGGGGCCGGCGGTTCGGCGGGCGGCGGCTGGGTGTCCGGGGACGGAGTCGTGGTACTCACGTCGCTCCTCCTGTCGCGAGGCTTTCGCGCGAGTGTGCGCGACGGCCATCGGGTCTTCCTGATCAATTTCGATCAGGAGACACGCATACATAGAACGCTTGAATGCTGGCGATGCGCCCGACTCGCGGCTTTCGGCTCCTCGCGCTCGCGGCAGCGTTGTCCGCGTGGGCGCTCGTCGCCGTTGGCGGAATCGTTCGCGTGACGGAGTCGGGGCTCGGGTGCCCGGACTGGCCGCTGTGCGACGGCCGCGTCGTTCCTGATCGGGCAAAGGAGGCGTGGATCGAGACGAGCCACCGCTGGGTCGCCGGCATCGTCACCGTTCTCGTCGTGCTCGTCGCGGTGTGGGCGTGGCGCCGATACCGCTCGCAGAAGGACGTGTTCATGCCCGCCCTCGCGGCCGTCCTGCTCGTTCCTGCCC
>JBOHAY010000038.1:0-2751 GCA_050697935.1 Gaiellaceae bacterium
GCCCTGCAGCTCACAGGTCGCCCGCGGAAAGCCGGGGAGCTTGCCGTCTCGGTAGGAGATCGAGTCCCAGGAGTCCTTCCAGCATTGGTTTTCGAGACCGGTCGCCTCGTTGCGCCGTCGGTACCAGATGTAACCCGTGCCCTGGATGTCCGCGTACTCGTCGATCCAGTTCAACGCAGCACGCGCCTCGTGCTCGAGATCGCGGACGAGCTTGCGATCGCCGGTCCAGCGCTCGTACTCGTCCAGCAGCACGACGTAGAGCGGTGTCGCGTCGACGGAGCCGTAGTACGGCGAGTGAGGCCGCTCCTCGAACGCGGTCATCTCCCCGTAGCGCATCTCGTGGAGGATTCGGCCGGGATCCTCGTCCCGGAAGTCGTCGAGACGGCTCCCTTGCCAGTCACCAAGCGCGCGCAGCGTCGTCGCGGCGAGCTCGGGCGTGAACGGCAGCGCCTGCAGGCTCGTGAAGATGCTGTCCCTGCCGAACATGGTCATGAACCACGGCAGCCCTGCGGCCGGGAGGCTGTGGCCACCCGCGATCGGAGGCGAAAACCGCAGCGCCGCGAGATCGACCAGGCTGCGCCGATAGGTCGCTTTCAGAGGCTGGGTGTCGCACTCGAGCCGCGGAGCGTCCTCGATCCACTTCTCGAGGTTTCGCTGCATCGACAGTCGCCCCGCTCGCGTCCGACGAGCCTGAGGCGTCGCCTGTCCGACACCGAGCTGGAGCGTCACGACGTCGAGCTCGGTCTTCCACTCGCCGTGGGGCTCGATCCGGATCTTGAACGTCAGCCCGCCCTTGTCGATCCTTGCGGGCTCGGTGGCCGAAATCGCGGTCGCGCGACGAAACGTCTCGCGCTCGTACCCAAGGACGAGCTGCCCTCCACGAACTCGAGCCGAGTACGTCCCCTTCTTCGCGAGGGCGTCCTTGACCTCGAAGAGGTCGGCGAAATCGGAGCCGGCCTCGAGCCGGACCGTGAGGTTCACAGCCTTGTCGGCGTGGTTCAGGATCGTCAGGTCTTCGTGGAAGCCCATGCCCACGGAGCGCTGGCGGATCACCGAGAGCTTGGCGTCGATGTAGACGGTTCCGGTTCCCGGGACGAGGAAGAACCGCGTCTCGAAGTACTGGAGGTCGTTGACCGAGAGAGCGCCGAGCCGCTCACCGTTGACCGTCAGCACCCACTTCGAGAGGAAGCGCGTGTCGAACGAGAAGAGGCCGGTCGGATCGGTGAGCGAAGCTTCGATGTCGCCGCGGTCGTCACTGACCACGAACGTGTTGCCATCGAGGATCTGGACAAGACCGCCGCTCATGCTTGCCTCCTCGAGTAGCCAGCTCGGGATCGCTTGGCTGGACTCGGAGCCTTCCCTGGAAACAGCCGCTGGAACAGCACCAGCAGCTTCCAGTTTCCTTCGGCGACCAACTCTCCGCGCAGGACGGCTGCGACGCCGTTCATCTCGCCGGCCGCGAGCCGGTCGAAGACCGCTCGATCCGCGCGAACGATGCAGTCGGCATCGCCGCCTCGATGCAAGACCGTGACGTCACCACGCTTGAACGTGACGAGCCAGCGGTCGATCTTCCTGGCCTTCGTGAGCTCGAAGCGAAATGTCCCCGTCGCCTGGCGAAGGCGGGGCTCGTGCCCGCGTTCGCGCAGCGCCTCGAAGAACTCGGTGGTCGGATCGGTCATTTCGGCTCGTCCATTCGAGGCAGCCTACTCTTGTGTCGACGCACAACACGGCCCAGCTGCACCGGATCGCTCGAATACCAGACTCGGAGAGCTCGGATCCCGTTACAACCGCCCTCAGCACCAGGGCAAGATCGTCGCGGTGTCCGAGCTCGCAGGCCCACAACAGCGCCGACGCGTGCCGAGGAGGAGCGCAGGGTACTCTGAGTCGCCCACACCGAGAAAGGAATGATCATGGCTTCTGCCACCGCGGCCCCCGCGCTCTCGGAGACGGAGCTCGCCGAGTTCCTCGCACTGACCAAGGGCGCAGACAGCGTCGAGCTCAAGCTGACGGTGCCGCTGTCCGACCGGAGCAGGGCGGGAGCAGCGCTCGGAGTGGATCCCCTCGACGGCCAGATTCGGCAGGTTTACTTCTTCGACACGCCTGATCTGACGCTCAACAAGGCTGGCGTTGTGGTTCGCGCACGCCGAGTTCAGCGGAAGGGCGACGACTCGATCGTAAAGCTGCGCCCGGTGGTTCCGGAGGAGCTGCCGGCAGAGCTCCGCCTCTCACCGAACTTTGGCGTCGAGGTCGATGCGATGCCAGGCGGGTACGTCTGCTCCGGGTCGATGAAGCGCGTGCTGGGGACGACGGACGTCAAGGACGCGGTGGCGGGGAAGCGGCCGCTTCGCAAGCTCTTCTCCAAGGAACAGCGGTCGTTGTACGCCGCTCACGCACCCGACGGGCTCGAGCTGGAGGACCTCTCGATCCTGGGTCCAATCCTCGTCCTCAAGCTGAAGTTTGCCCCGAAGGGATACGACCGCAAGCTGGTGGCCGAACTGTGGCTCTATCCGGACAACTCCATGATCCTCGAGTTGTCGACAAAGTGCGCGCCCTCTGAGGCCTTCCAGGTCGGCGCCGAAACGAGAACGTTCCTGACGCAACGGAACATCGACCTCTCCGGCGAGCAAGAAACGAAGACGAAGAAGGCGCTGGAGTTCTTCTCAGAACGGCTGCAGGCAGCGGTCGACTAGGAACCGGTCTTCAGAGGAGTCCTATCGAGCGCCCTGTGGCGCGGGGCTCGCGCCCGTCTCA
>JBOHAY010000039.1:0-6896 GCA_050697935.1 Gaiellaceae bacterium
GCCTGGAGGATCACCGACGGCTCGATCGAGCCGCTCCAGCTCTCATGACGTGAGGCCTGCCGCCTCGATAGCGCGCCGGGCGAGTGCGTCGTCCTGGGGTCCCGGAAGGCCGCTGACCCCCACCGCACCGACCCTCGTCTCACCCTCGAATGCCGCGACGCCTCCTTGGAAGAACGTGAAGAACGGATCGAAGCTCTCGCGCTCGGCCGCGTCCTCACGCGCCTTCGCCGCGAGCTCGGCCGTCGAGCGGGCATCGCTCCGAGCAGCGGTGTAGGCCTTGCGCTGCGCGTTCAGGCGCGTGTCGGGAGCGGCGCCGTCCATCGTCGCCGCGGCGACCAGCTCTCCGTGATCGTCCGCGACGAAGACCGAGACGGACGCGGCGGCATTCTCGACGACGAAGTTGACCTGAGCGAGTGCGTGCTCGAGCTTCACCGGAGTCGATCTTGACGCATCTCGGCACCGCACGTTCGTGCAAGTTACAAGTTGTCACAAGCGCCTTCGACAGGCCGACGACGCCCTCGATCACCCAAGTTACAACTTGTCACAAGGCGCGGTACGCTCACTCGGAAGTGCGGGCAATCGTGATCGAGCGACCCAACGTCGTTGCACTCCGCGACGTCGAAACACCCGTGCCGGGCCCAGGCGAGGCCCGCGTTCGCAGCGTCGTGGCCGGGGTCTGTCGCACGGACCTGGACATCGCCACGGGTGCCCTCGACTCGAGGTGGGTGCACCTCCCGGTCGTCCCGGGCCACGAGTGGAGCGGCGTGATCGACTCGGTCGGCGACGGCGTAACCGGCGTCGAGCCGGGTCAGCGCGTTGTGTGCGAAGGGAACATCCCCTGTCTGAGCTGCGCACGCTGCCGTGCTGGCGATACACACCTCTGCGCGAGCTACGACGCCGTCGGCTTCACGCGCGGAGGCGGCTGGGGCGAGTTCGTCGTCGTCCCTGCCCGGATCCTGCACCCGCTCCCCGACCACGTGTCCTTCGAAGCCGCCGTGCTCGTCGAGCCCGGCTCTTGCGTGCTGAAGGCGCTCGAGCGAGCGCGGATCGAACCGGCAGAGACGGTTGGCGTCGTCGGCGTCGGCGCTATGGGCGCACTCGCCATTCGGCTTGCTCGCCTTCGCTCTCCGGCGTGCATCGTCGCGTACGGGCTGCGCGACGAGGAGCTCGAGCTGGCGCTCGCGCTCGGCGCCGACGCCGTCGTCAATGTCGCCCAGGCCGACGCCGAGGTCGCGACGGAGAGGCTCGCGGGCGGCGGCCTCGACGTCGTCGTCGAGACGGCCGGGGCGGTAGCGGCGGCCGAGTTGTCGACGCGGCTCGTACGTGAAGGCGGTCGCGTCGTGATGCTCGGGATCGCGGGTCACGGCCAGGCGCTGACACTGCCGGCCGATCGCATCGCGCTTCGCGATCTCACCGTGTTCGGCAGCGTCGGGTACACGACGGCGGCGTGGGCACGGATGGTCGGCCTCCTCCGTGAACAACTCGTCGATCTCGACCCGATCATCACTCACCGATTTCCGCTCGAGCGGTTCGAGGAGGCATTCGCACTCATGGACGAGCGCCGCGGCGTCGTCGCTCGAATCGTGCTCGAGCACGCGGTCTGATGCGGATCGAGCGCATCACCACAGCGGTCATCGAGGCGAATTACGACTGGACCATCGTCCGCGTCGAGAGCGACGAGGGCGTATGTGGTTGGGGTGAGGCGTTCTGTGCGCCGGGACTGGCGGAGACGATCCGCGAGCTCGCATCGCTGCTCGAGGGCGAAGACGCGCGTCAGGTCGAGCCGCTCGTCCGCACGCTTCACCTCGCCACGGCGCACGTATCGAGCGGCGGCACGCTCTACCACGCGATCTCGGGGATCGAGGCCGCGCTGTGGGATCTTGCAGCGCGCTCGCTCGACGTGCCGCTCTGGCAGCTCTTCGGCGGGCGCTTCCGCGACCGCGTTCGCATCTACGCCGACTGTCACGCCGGGGAAGCGCTGACGAGCTACAGCGCCATTCTGGTCTCGCGGCGCCTGCCCTGGATGGAGACGCCGTCCGCTGAGCTCGACGACGCCGGGCCAGAAGTGCACTGGGCGCCTGCGGAGTCGGCCGCCGTCTACACGCCGGAGGCCTATGCGGCTCGTGCCCGCGAGATGGCGGACCGCGGCTTCACGGCGCTGAAGTTCGACCTCGATCTGCCGCTGCTCCCCAACGAGGATCTGTATGCGCGAACGATCTCGGCCGCGCAGCTGGAACGGCAGGTCACGCTCGCCGAGGCCACCGTCGCGGCGGTCGCGGGCCGAGCCGAGGTCGCATTCGACCTGCATTGGCGCTACGCGCCGGCAGACGCTCTCCGGCTGGCGCGCGCGCTCGAGCACCTTCCCCTGCTCTGGCTCGAGGACCCGACGCCGCCGCAGGATCTCGGGTCGATCGCGCGGATCTCGGAGCGCACGACCACCCCGATCTGCACCGGCGAGAACCTCTACCGCCTCGACGGGTTCGCCGCGTTGATCGACCGTGGCGGTGTCGACATCCTCGCGCCGGACATACAGAAAGTCGGCGGGCTCAGCGACACCCGGCGGATCGCAGCCTACGCCGACGTCCACTCGCGGCCGCTCGCTCCGCACAACATCGCCGGGCCGATCGGCACGCTCGCCTCCGCGCACGTCTGCGCGTCGATCCCGAACTTCCTCGCGCTCGAGTGGCATGCGGCGTCGGTGCCGTTCTTCGACGACCTCGTCACGCTCGACCGGCCGCTGATCGTAGACGGCTACGTCACGCTGCCGGACGGCCCGGGGATCGGCGCCGAACTCGACCTCGACGTCTGCCGGCGCTATGCACGACCCGGGGCGCCGTTCTTCGACTAGATGCTTGATCGGAAATTGGCGCGCAGCCGGGGACGGTCACGGCCAAGCCAGGCGTCGTACACACGCGTCGTGCAGGCTCGAAGCCTGTGCGACGCGCGAGGATGGCGATCCGGCGCCGTGTCGTGGCCGTCATCCGGCCCGCGGGAATTGCCGGTCAAGCATCTACTAGGGCCCCGGTCTAATTGCGCTCAGCACCTCTGGGCGCGCTCCGGTCTGTTACGGCTCGACGGCGAGGATCTGGTCGGAGGCGATGTTCGCAAGGCGGGTTGTGCTCCCATCCGCCCGTTCAATGATGAGCACTCTTACTTTCGTTGTCCTTCCGAGGCCGAAATGCACGCGAGGATCTTCCGACGAGAGATAGCTGCTGCCGGCATGCACCTCACGAACGAGCCGGCGTCCGTCGGCCAGCACGGCCGTGATCTTTGCGCCGGGAGCGAACCGGCCGAGCTCGACCTCGAGCCAGCGGCCCGTCGCTCCGGTATTCCGCAGCAGTACGAGATGTCCGCCGATCGAGTTGATCGCGACGTCGACGTCTCCGTCGTTGTCGTAGTCGGCAGCCGCGAGGCCGCGACCGATCACGCGCGGGCCATCTCCGAGTCCTACTGCGCCGCTGACGTCCGCGACGTGCCCTGGCCGCCCGTGTGTCGCAAGATTCTCGAGCACCTGGATCGGCTCGGCGTCCAGTGCGAGATCTTTGACGGGGATGGCACCGTTGGCGAGGACGACGTCGAGGTTCCCGTCGATGTCGAGATCCACCCAAGAGACACCCCAACCGGCGAACCTCGTATCGAAGGCCGTCGCGAAGCTCGGACGCGCGTCTGCGAACGATGGTCCTCTCGCCCCCGTACGCGCGCTGCGGTACACCGCGTGCAGCTGGCGGTGGGAGTTGGTCACGAACAGGTCGGGCCGCCCGTCGGCGTCGTAGTCCGCAGACGCCACCCCCATCCCCGCGTTCGGATCGTCAACGCCCTCGCCGCGTCCGCGCTCCTCTAGCCGGAACCCGAGGCCGGCCGGATCCGCTTGCGCCCCACCGGGCCAGGGAACGTTCACGTAGAGCCTGTTCGGGTCCATGTCGTTGGCGACGTAGAGGTCGACCCGGCCGTCATCGTCGACATCGGTGAACACGACACCGAGTCCGTGGTCCACCCGAGTCTTCTCGATCCCAGCTCGTAGTCCGACCTCGCGGAACCTCGTCTGCCCCTTCGTGTCCAAGCCGATGTTGAGGTAGAGGCGGTCACGAACGGCCGCGTAATTCGTCGGGAAAGGCCCACCGCCGGCAACCGGGGCATTGAGATCGGCGTAACCCGCTACGAACAGGTCGGGCCGCCCGTCGCCGTTTACATCCCCGACCGCGGCACCGGCGTGCCAGCCGTAGGCATCGATGCCTGCCGCCCGAGCACCCTCGACGAACGTTCCATCACCCTTGTTCCAGAGCAGCGCATCCTCCGTGGCGGCGGTGACGTAGAGATCCGTGCGGCCGTCTCGGTCGAGGTCGGCGGCGACGCACCCGCTCCCCCGTACGGCGAGGTCTGCACCCGATCCGCGGCTCACGTCGACGAATCTGCCTTTCTCGTTGTGGAACAGCGCGCTGCGCGGAAGGCCTCCCTTCTTCTTCCAGGTCGCGACATCGAGCTCGATCGAGTACGAGTTCACGACGAACAGGTCGAGCCAACCGTCGTCGTCGTAGTCGATCCAGCAGAGCCCGCCGCCCATCATCGCAATCGGGTCGCGTGAGGTTCGGAAGCGGAAGGCGCCCTGCTGAAAGTCCAGCCCGACCTGGTCGGCAACGTCGGCCAGCTGAATACCGGAGAGTTCGGAGCCGGGGGGCCGATCGGGTGCGTCGACGGTCGGTACGGTGAGCCAGTCGGGCGTCTTTCCTCGCGAGCCGACGATCACGTAGCGTTCTCCCTCGAGCGCGAGCTCGAGCGTCTGCTCGAAGTGTGTCGGCCCCCTGCGTTGCCGGACAACTGCCGGCGATCCCGTGTACGTCGCAAGTTCGATCGTTCCCTCGAGGTCGGCGACGACGATCGGTGGCCCCTGCCCTTCGCCTAGCTCGAGGGTCACGCGCATGTGCTCGACGTGGTACTCGGGAACAACGACGGCGGTTCCGGCGGAGTCGATTCGCTGCCAGAGTGCTGCAAGCCGGTCGCTGCCTGCCCCCGCACGCGCACGCTCGAGATCGCGCCCGATCAGAGCCTCTGCTTCGATTCGGAGGTCGGTGACAACGTCGTTGGCGATTTTCAATGCGGTGCGTCGGTCGATCTGCGACGCAACGCCCACCGACGGCGTGACCGTCACGTCCGGGAGACCATCGGTCCTGACTGCGGGGCCGCTCGCTACCGCAGCACTCGGGCGGGCGGGAATACCGACCAGGATTACGAGCCCCACGAACCCGGCGGCGCCCGCCACGGCCAAGCCACTGGCGGCGACACCTCTGCGGCCGAGGGCATCGCCACGGATGGCGTCGGTCGCTCGCGCGGGGAGGCTGTCGGGGGAGCGCTCGGCCCAGGACCGAACGATGTCGACCAGTGGGCGCCCCGCGCAGACAAGCGCAAGGGCCGCGAGCACTGCGACCTTGGTCGCGAATTCCGTCGTCTGGGGCGCGATCAGCAGTACGGCGAGGAGAGCGATCCCGACCGCGTACACCCGCCGACCGAGGCGCCCTTCGGGAATCGTCTTCGGATCGCTGATCATGAAAAAGAGGAAGACCAGGATCTCGGGCGAGAACACGAGCACCTGCCAGAAGTCCCAACCCGAGATCGGGCCTAGGTGCCAGCGGGCCGTCATCTCGTGACCGCTCGCTGCGAGCACGGCGATGCCGGCAGCGAACGCGAGCCAGAAGCCGACGGCGATCTCGAGCAGACGCAGGCGCGAGAGGATGGCCAGCCCGCCGACGATGATGATCGCGAGCGTGAGCACCATCCAGGGCGACATCGGCCCCCACCAGAACTCGAGCGGGTCGGCTAGCTCTGGCCCCAGCAGCAAGAAGCAGAGGACGAGACCGATGTTCGAGGGATTGAAGACGTGGCGACCTCGGAAACGGATCACGTACTTGGACAGGAGCGCCACGGCCGCCGTGCCCGCGAAGATCCACCAACCGTGCATGCTCCACCAGTCCCCGTGCTCGGTGCCCGGCACGCGGAGGATGAAGGCGACGCCGTTGCCGGTCAGGAGCGCACTTGCTGGCCACATGACCACCCGCTGGCGCTTGAAGGTTATTCCGACCTCGAGGACGGCGCACGTGAGCAGCGCAACGAGGATCTGGGCGATGGAGAGGCGGAAGTCGAACGCCACCTGTCCGAGCACCTGCAACGACACGATCACGGCTGCCAGGTGAAGACGCGGATCCCGCAGCGTCGGTAGCAGCACCGGGTAGGACGTGCCTCGGATTCGAAGCGTCGGTCTGGCAGGGTCGACGACGACAGGCGCGCCCATCAGGCGGTCCATGCTACTCGGGTCTAGCATCGTTGCATCGCCACGTGGCGAGGGTCAGTCAGGGTCAACGGTCACTTCGAGCCGCCCTCAAGCTGATCTCCTTGAGGCTTGATGTGAAATTGGCGCGCCGGCGGGGGCGGTCACGACCAAGCCGGGCGTCGCACTCACGCGTCGTGCAGGCTCGAAGCCTCTGCGCCGCGCGAGGGTGGCGCTCGCGCGCCCGAGCTGCCGCAGCCGCACGATGCCGGAAAAGGACCTTGTTGCCGAGCTCGCACTCGATCGGAGGGCAGTTGCCGCACATCGATCTTCCCGAAGGCGTCCCCGGCATTCGCAGCGCCATGCTGTTCCGTCCCGAGACGGCAGAGCCGCTCCAACAACTCGCAGAGGTGCTCCTTCGCGGCGAGAACATGCTCACGCGCGGGGAGCGCGAGCTGATCGCCGCCTACGTGTCCAACCTCAACGAATGCACCTTCTGTCAGGCGTCGCACAGCATGTTCGCCGCATTGCAACTCGACGGCGGCATGCTTCTCGTCGACCAGGTCAAACGCGATCCCGTATCGGCGCCGATCAGCGACAAGCTGCGAGCGCTTCTCGCCATCGCCGCCAAGGTCCG
>JBOHAY010000040.1:0-9923 GCA_050697935.1 Gaiellaceae bacterium
ACCCAGTGGCAGCTGCGGAGGCTGTTCATGGGTTGACAAGAACTCGGCGCAAACGTCTCTTGACACGATTCGGTGTCTGACACCAGTCGGCCGTTTCGCGTCGTCCACTGCCCGGTCAACACGGCCGGCGTGCCGTGGGCCAACGTCCAGGCGCTCCGCCGCCGGGGGGTAGATGCGCAGCTCGTCGTGTTCAATCGCTACACGCTCCACTCGGAGGCAGATTGGTCGCTCGAACGCCGCGGCGGCTTCGTGCGGAAGCAGCTCACTCAGTGGTCAGCTCTCCTGAAGCTGCTGCCGCGCACCGACGTCTTCCACTTCTACTTCGGGCTGACGCTCGTTCCGCAGTCGGTGCAGTTCCCGATCCTCCGCGCGCTTCGCAAGAAGTCCGTGATGCACTACCTGGGCTCGGACATACGCGGAAAAACCCCCGCCGAGCTGGCGTTTGGAAAGAAGGCGGGCGCAGAGGTTGTCGGGTCGTTTGATGCGATCCGCTGGGTGCCGGGCGCCGAGGTGATCCCACCCGGGATCGACGTGACAGCGATCGAGCCCACGCCCCCGAGCGACCGCGTCCGGCCGGTGATAGTGCACGCGCCCTCGAGTCGCCGCCGCAAGGGGACGGAGCACGTGATCGCGGCCTGCGAGGGCCTCGAGGCGGATCTCGTTCTCGTCGAGGGGCTGCATCACGACGAGGCCTTCGAGCGCTACCGCGAGGCCGACATCGTGGTCGACCAGCTGAACGCGGGCTGGTACGGGCTCTTCGCGATCGAGTGCATGGCGCTCGGGAAGCCTGTGGTCACGTTCCTGCACGATGAGGCCGTCCGGCAAACCGAGGAGGAGCTCGGCACGACGGTTCCGATCGTGAGCGCGACGAAGGACGACCTCCGCACCCGCCTCGAGCCGCTCGTCGCGTCGGCGGCCGAGCGCCGGCGGATCGGGGCCGCATCACGCGCTTATGTCGAAGAGATTCACGACCTCGAGCGCGTCGCCGACCGCCTCCTCGCTCTCTACGCTCGGCTCTGAGATGGCGCTCGGCGCGCAACTCCGACGGCTCGGCAAGCACTCCGCAATCTATGGGCTCGGGGGCCTGGTCTCGCGGATCCTCGCAGTCCTCCTCCTCCCCCTCTACACGCGCTATCTCTCGCCGTCGGACTACGGGAAGGTCGAGACCCTCATCGCGCTCACCACTGTGATCGGGATCGTGCTGCGGATGGGGATTCACAGCGCCTTCTTCCGCTTCTACTTCGACTCGGACGATCCGGGCGCACGACGGCTCGTCCTCCGGACGTCCTTCTGGTTCACGATGAGCACGGCGACGGTAGGGCTCGTCGCCGGGCTCGCGCTCTCAGGTGCGATCTCGAGCCTCCTCTTCGGCTCGGCCGACGACAGCGAGCTCGTGATGGCCGCTTTCGTCGGGCTCTGGGCAGGAATGAACTACGAGCAGGTCACGTCGCTCTTCCGGGTCGAGGAGCGATCGGTCGCGTTCGTGTCGGCGAGCCTGACCAACATCCTCCTGACGATCGGCGCCACGCTGCTCTTCGTCGTTGCTCTCGACAAGGGGCCGATCGGCGTGATCGTCGGCAACTTCACCGGCACGCTCCTCGTGTACGCGGTTCTCCTCGGGTACCGGCGGGAGCAGCTCGGCCTCCAGTTCGACCGGAGCCTCCTGCGACGGATGAACCACTTCGGCGTTCCTCTCGTGCCGACCGCGCTCTTCCTCTGGGTGACGAACTTCTCGGATCGGCTCTTCCTCGTGAAGCTCGCCGACGCGCAAGAGGTCGGCCTCTACTCCGTCGGGGTACGGATCGCCTCGGCGCTGGTGCTGCTGCTCACGGCTTTCCGGCTCGCGTGGCCCGCCTTCGCGTACTCGATCGAGGACGACAGCGAGGCCCGCCGCACGTACGGGTACGTGCTCACCTATCTGGTGTTCCTGACAACGTGGGTGGCCACGGCGCTCGCCCTTCTCTCACCCTGGATCGTCGAGTGGATCGCGGCGCCGGCGTTCGAGAGCTCGTCGCGCGTCGTCGGCCCGCTCGCCTTTTCCACCGTGGCGTTCGCGGCGTACATCGTCGTCGCGATCGGCGTCGGACGCGCGAAGCGGACGCAGTTCAACTGGGTTGTGACCGGGGCGGCTGCTGTGGTGAACGTCGCGCTGAACCTACTCCTGATCCCGCCTTACGGGATGATGGGAGCCGCGGTCGCCACGATCGCCGCGTACACGACCATGTTCGTGGGCATGGTCTGGTGGGCGCAGCGCATCTACCCGGGTCCCTACCAGTGGCGCCGCGTGACGCTCGCCGCGGCTGCTGGCATTGCGCTCGTGACCGTCGGAAAGCTCGCAGGCGGCGGTCTCGCCCTCGCCTTGCCGCTTGCCCTCGTCTACCCGCTCGCGCTGCTCCCTCTGGGCTTCTATCTCCCCGCCGAGCGGAAGGCGATCAGTCGCCGGCTCCGTCTCGCCGGCTGAAGCGCTTCAGTCGAGCGTGCCGCGCGGCGCGATCCACTCCACAGCCTGGCCGGTGACCTCCGCGATCGCGTCGAAGTGCCGGTCGTAGTGAAGAAGGGTCGCATCGTTGAGCTCTGCGACCGCCGCGATGTAAAGATCGGCAGCCCGCGCCGCTCTGTGCCGGCTGGTCTCCGCGAGTACGGCCTGTACCTCCTCGGCCCGTGCCAGAGCTCGATCGTCAAGCGCGAGCTCGCGCAACCCGGCCAAGTCGTCGGCGAGCGCGACGTAGTCCGCGGGGCTACGAGCCGAGTACAGCAGCTCGAGCCGAACCGGCGAGCAGATCGCGAGATTGCCGTCATCGAGAAGCTCGTCCCAGCGCGCGGCAGTGGCCCTATTCCTGCCACTTCGACTCCAGGCACTCGTATCCGCGAGGTGAAGCGGGGTCACGTCGGCTCTCGCAGCCGGCGGAGCTCTTCATCGGACGGACCGATTCCTCCATCACGCCGGATGCGCTCCATGAGCCGGCGTCGACGCTCCCGGCTCACGACCTCGGTCAACGCAGCGTCGATGGTCGCGGTCAAGGTCTTGGTGCCGAGCACCGCAGCGGCGGCATCGGCCTTCTCACGATCGATGGAGAGCGATGTCTTCGTCATCGTGCTATCCAATCACGGTGTCCAAGGATAGCCCGTGATGAGAGAGTTGTCTATCGTCTTCTCTGGATCTGGCCGCGCCTACGCGACGATGCGGTACACCTGGAAGCACTCCGCGTACTCGCGGTTTACGTTCACCCCGTGGACGCGCGCGAGATTCCAGATGTACTCGGGGTCGGCGTAGCGTCGGTGCTGCTGCGAGGCGTAGCGCGAGAGAGCCGCCACCTTCCGCTCGATGTGCCGCTTCTCGAGCGAGAGGTAGGCGCCGTACGAGAAATCGAAGTTGTTCCACGGCACCTCATACCCGAGGATCGTCGTCCGCTTGAAGGCGCGGAGACCCTCCTGCGCGATCGTCTGGTGATCCTGGTGCACGTCGTGGTGCGACGGCTGGAAGACGACGTCCGGCTGCCACTCCTCCCAGAGCGCGACGAGGAGCTCGAGGAGATCCTGGCGGCGCTCGGGGAACGTGCGCACGTCGAAGTCGTGGACGGTGAGGCAGCTCTCGGGAATCCCGAGCTCACCCGTCGCCTCCCGCACCTCCCGCGCGAGCGTGTCGGGCTCGAACCCGGGCGGTAGCGAGCGGGTCGCGATCGAGAAGGCGACGTAGCGAACCTCGCACCCGCCCTCGACGAGCCGCGCCATCGTCCCACCGCAGCCGAGCTCGCCGTCGTCGGTGTGCGGCGCGAGCACGAGCGCTTTCCTCCAGGCCTCGATCACCGGGCTATTCAACCAGCTAACGCGTAACGTCCTTCATCGTGGAACACACCGACGCCGCTCAGGTTGCCGCGCTCGTCGGCGCCGTCGGCGCCGTGCTCGTGCTGATCCCGAGAGGACGCTTGCTCCCGCTCGCGGGCTTCGCGCTGCTCGCGCTCGCGACAGCAGGGATCGGGCGCTCGCTCGTCGGCGACGGCGACCTTCGACTCCTGTTCACGGAACCGACCGGGCTCGGGCTCGTCAGTGTAGGAATCGTCGCAGCGATCCTCGGCGCGGTGCCGCTCGCCCGGTACCCGGGCGTCGTGCCAGTCGTCCTGCTCGCCGTCGCCCCGTTTCGCATCCCGGTTCGGTTGGGCGAGGAGGACGCGTTCCTCCTCCTTCCGCTGTACCTGGTGGTCGCGGCGGCAGTGCTCGCGCTCGCGTACCGCATCGCTCACGGTGAGCATCCCGCCCCACCCCCGTTGCTGATCGCGCTTCCGCTCGGGGCGCTCGTGACCTTCTCCGCGACCTCGTTCCTGTGGACCGGGGACGAGCGGGCTGGAGGAATCGCACTCGCGTTCTTCGTCTTTCCCTTCGTCGCCGCATTCGCCACGGTCGCACGTAGCCCGCTCGAGGCCTGGCTCCCACAAGCGCTGCTGATCACGCTCGTCGCCCTCGGGTCGCTCTTTGCCGCGATCGGGATCTGGCAAGCGCAGACGCGAACCGTCTTCTTTGCCCGCGATGTCGAAGTGGCGAACGCGTACACGTCGTTCTTCCGTGTCACCTCCCTCTTCAAGGATCCGAGTCTGTACGGCCGGTACCTCGTGATCCCGATCGCCGTCCTGCTCGTCGCCATCCTCATCCGCCGAGGCCGGACGATCGACTGGGTCGCGGCGTCGGTGTTCGTCGCGTTCCTGTTCTGGGGGCTCTTCTACTCCTACTCGCAATCGAGCTTCGTCGCGCTCTTCGCAGTGACGTTCGGAGTCGCGCTCGTCGGTTCGGGTCGACGCGTGCGCATCGTCTTGATCGCATGCGCGATTGTCGCAACGCTCGCAGCAGGAGCTGTCGCAGCCGACGCCGTGGGCGGGAGATCCGCGAAGGACGTCACCAGCGGACGGTCGCGGCTCGTGCGCGTCACCTTCGATGCCTTCACGGAGCGGCCGATCGCGGGCGTCGGCATCGGTGGCCAGCCGCGAGCGAGCGCAGAGATTGCGGGAAAGGGCGCCCCCAGCCGTAACGCATCGCACACGACGCCGCTCACGGTGCTTGCGGAGCTCGGTGTGATCGGCTTCGCCCTGTACGCATGGCTGCTCGTGGCTGCCGGCTGGGCGCTCGTCCTCGTCGCGCGCGCGGACAGGACGCTCGGCATCGCGCTGGCCTCGGTCCTGCTAGTGCTCGTCGTCCACTCGCTGCTCTACGCGGGACTCTTCGAGGATCCTTTGACCTGGGGTGTTTTCGGCTTGGCCGCTGCCGTTCTCGCACCACGCTCGATGATGAGCGACCCCGCAGCCGTCGAGGCTCCGCCGGCTGCGCCGCCGCTCCTGGCACACTGGCGCCGGGCCGGGTCGACCGGCCTTTCGCGTATGCCGAGAGCCCTCAAGTGGATCATCGCTGCAGTCGCAGTGCTCGTCGCCGTTCTCGGCGGCCTGTCCCTCGCCGTCTGGCTGGCCACGCCGGACGAGACCCGCGGGTCGCTCGACACCGGCCTCCAGGACGTGACGGTCTCGGAAGGCGCAGCTCCTGTCCCAACTCCTCCCACGACCGGCGAGCCGGCGAGCGAGACCGCCTGCTGGCGCTTCTTCGGAGGTGATCCCCAGCGCTCGCTCGCGCGCCCGACCTTCGATCTGGGGATTCCTGCGAGGAAGATTCTCTGGACGCGCGGCCTCGGCGGCTACATCGAGTATCCGCCGAGCTACTGCGAGGGAACGCTCTACGTCAACACGTTCGAGGGCGAGACGTTCGCAATCGACACCGAGACGGGGAAGATCCTCTGGAGACGCAGGGTCGGGGGCACGAAGCCCTCCACTCCGGCAATCGACGGCTCTCGCCTGATCGTGAGCTCGCAGGACGGAACAGTGACCGCGCTCGATCGTGCGCGGGGCCGTCCGCTGTGGCAGGTCCGAACGTCCGGGAAGGTCGAGTCGTCCCCTGTGGTCGTCGACGGCCTCGTCTACTTCGGCTCCACCGACGGACGCCTCTTCGCGGTGGCCGCCGATACCGGCCGCATCCGGTGGGCATACGACACGGGTGGACGGATAAACGCGAGTCCCTCTCTCTACGGCCGGCGGGTCTGCATCTCGACGTACGCAGGCTCGGTGTTCTGCCTCGACAAGGACACGGGCGAGCGGCTCTGGTCGACGTACATCAAGCGCGACTCATTTCGATACGAGAGCTTCTATGCCAGCCCTTCGACCGACGGGGCCCGGATCTACACGGTCGCTCGGTCGGGCAAGGTCGTCGCGCTCGACGCGAACGACGGAGAGCTCGTGTGGACCTCCCGTGTGGGTGGCCTCGGCTACACGACGCCCGCGGTCGCGCACGGGCTCGTATTCGTGGGAGGCTTCGACGGGACACTGCGCGCACTTCGCGCAACCACCGGCAGTGAGCTCTGGCAGGCCGATACGAGCGGCCGGATCCTCGGTGCCCCATTCGTCGTGGGGGGGCTCGTCTTCTTCTCGACGCTGGAAAAGCGAACGTACGCCGCGCGCGTCTCAGATGGGAAGATCGTCTGGCGGCTGCCGCTGGGTCGCTACTCGCCCGGAATCGCCACGGAGCGGACGTACTACTTCTCGCTCAACGGCAGGCTTCTCGCACTCCGCGGGCGGAACACGGTCGACGGGTAGTACACCGGCTCAGCGTGAGCGATCGCGGACCGCAACAAGCGAGACGTGACCTCAGTTGCACAGACCGCAGCAAACGAGACCTACCGGACCCTCTGTTGCAGTGGCGGCTTACGGCGGCCGCGACAGGATTAGCCCGGACATCGTCCGGGCCATCAGCCTGCGTAGCGGTCCTACGCGTTGGACAAGCGGTAGGCCCGTGTCACGCGCGAACCCCAAGAGGCGCCCGTCGCCCTGGAAGAATGGGCTCAAGGCCATCGTCGTAGCAGCGTAGAAGCGGAGGTGTGCGCGCCTCGCGCCGGCGTAACTGGCGAGAGCAGGCTCGCACGCTTGCTCGCGCTCTACGCAGCGTGCGAGCGTCCACGCGTCAATGAGAGCGAGGTTGACCCCTTGGCCGAGGTGTGGGCTCATGGCGTGCCCGGCGTCACCGATTAGGACCAGCGCGTCGTCGTAAGGCCGCCGCAGAACGACGTGGCGGTAGCCCGTGAGAGCAAGCCCGTCGAAGTCCTCGACGTGCGCGAGCACCTCTTCCGAGTCCGGGCAGAGCGCGAGAACGCGGTCGCGCCACGCTGCGAAACCGCGATCGACGACTTGAGCGAAGTCGTCATGGCGCTGGCTGAAGAAGAAGTTGCAGCGCCCCACTCCGAGCGGCAGCAGCCCGAGCAGGTCGCGCGTTCCCCGCACGACCTGGCGGAGCTCTCCGCGCACGTGGGAGGTTCGACCAACCGTCCACAGCGCGCCGTAGGCGTACTCGTGACTCCAGCGGACGAGTCCGCTTTGTGCGCGGAGCGCCGAGGCGGAGCCGTCGGCCCCGACGACGAGCCCGAATGGCCCGTGTCGAGCTCCCGCGGAGTCGGTAAGCGAGCCGCCGCGGTGCGCAACGATCTCGGTCGAGACACGCACCTCGACGCCCGCTCGACCCGCGAGCGCGCTAAGGGCCTCGTGGAGCGTCGACCGCGCGACACCTAGCCCGTGGAGGCTGTTCCCTCCGTCGGCGTAAGCGAGATCCAGGATGACCCGGCCGTGGTTAGTGCGCGCGACGATGCGGTCGATCTCCTCAGAGCTTTGCGTGACGGCGTCGAGGATTCCCAGACGCTCGAGCACGAGCTGGCCCGACGGCTGCAGGAGCACACCCGCACCGACAGGCTCAAGTGCGGGTGCCTGCTCGAAGAGCACCACCTCGTGGCCTTGCTCCGCGAGAAGCGCTGCAGCCGTCGCGCCCGCGACGCCAAAACCAACGACGGCGATTCGCGACCGGCGCATTCCGCGTCACCATACGCGCGATGCGAAGGGGTCAGGTCCCGATTGTTGCGGTCCGCGCTCATGGTGGCATGGCTAATCACAAGAGACGCGGGTGCCGACGTCGCCATAGAGGCGATCGCTGGGTCATGTGTGCAGCCGCATTCCAGGCGCCCATCCGCAGGCGGTACCAGGCGAGCGGCACCGCCGTCCTCGCACTACGACGCGCCGACTCCGGGTCGAGAAGCTCGTAGCCGAGGTCGGCGAGGAGATCCCCCGCGATCGCTTCGAAGGCGAGCGCATCGCCGCGCTCCATCTGCGTCCGCCAGTCGCGGACACCGCGAGTCGGCGGCTGTAGCAGGCGTTGATGGTGCGGCTTCGCGGAGACGTCCACCGCGTCGGAGTATTCGAGCATCCCGGGCTCGAACGGGAGGCCGGCGAACTCGCAGACCGACCGCACCACGCCTGCGGTATCGACAACCAGGTCCTCGTAGCGGACCTCCAAGTAACGCAACGGGCCCAGCCGCCGCCCGAGATCGCGCGCCCGCCGAACCTCTGTACGCCACTCACACGCGAACCCGGCCGGGCTTCGGGGATGAGCCCAGGTCCTCGTGACCACGCCTTCGGGGATGTCGAGAAAGGCCAGCGCGGCGTCGCGACCGTCGCGGATCAAGTGGACGTACTGGGCGTCCGGAAAGAGCTCCTCGATGAGACCGAGGTGGCGCATGTACATCGGCGTCTTGTCGCCCCACCGAGGCTTGCCGTGCTTGGCGGCGTAGGCGGAGAACACCGCCGCCAACGCCTCTCCGACGCTCATCCCCGGACGTAGACGGGCGGCGAAGTCCTCGGCCGGCACGTCCCACACCGCAAGTCTGGGCAGCCGCCGAATGTCATCGAGGAACTCGGCGGGATCCACGGGGCTCGAATGCCGATGGGCGAGCTGGGGGATGAAGAATGTCTCGTCAGGGATCGCGATGCCGGGCGAGCGGTCGAGAATCACACGAAGCAGCGTCGTGCCCGAACGGCTCACACCGAGGACGAAGAGCGGGGGGCTCACGGCTGTGTAACGGCTTCCGAGACTACGACCTCCGCTCGGTCGGCGCGGCCTTCGACCGAGACGTAGAGGAAGTACGTCCCAGGTGTGTCGGGCGCGCGCAACACCAAAACCTGCCGTTGCCCGACTCCCTGCTCGCCCGCGAAAATCCATCGGTACGAGCGCGCATCGGTGCGAACGCGTACCGAGAACCGCTTCCCCGCGACGACCTCGATCCGATCTCGCGCGAGCTCGACGTAGCGCACGCGCACGGGCACCGCTCGCGTTCGCGCGGATCGGTTTCCGGCCCGGTCGACGGCGCGAAGGCGGATCTCGTACGTCCCGGCGCGGACAGGTTGGCCGTCCACGAGGCCGAACCAGACGAGCTTGCCCTCGAGCGGCCGGAACCGGCTCAGCACCCGCCGCTGGCCGTCGACGAGCATCATCGCGAGCGCGCGCTCATCGAGTGAGTACGTCGCCGTGACGCGATCCCGCGTGCCGTCGCTGCCCGGCGAGAACACGCGTGGGAAGACGCGGACGATTCGAATCCTCGGAGCCGTCGTGTCCACGCGGATCGGATTGGGGAGCACGATCGTGCGCCCGTTTCGCTCCAGCTGGACACGCGGCGAGTAGCGGGCCTCGGTCACGATGCGATCGGCGTTGTCGCGTCCGTCCCACGTGTAGGAGACGCGGCCCGCCGACTCGCGGCGCTTGCGGACGAGCGTGCGCACGGATTCACCGCTGGGATCGAGCATGTCCACGGTGACGGTCTCGCGACGCCTGAGCACGAACGAGATCACGGCGACGTCCCTTGCGCATTCGCACACCGGTGAGAACACCCGATCCACCTTCGTTCCCGTGATGGGGCTCCGCTCGAGCTTGAGCCGCTCGGTGACCGCAAAGGCAGCAGCCGTCGCACCGAGCAAGGCGAGGACGATCAGAAGCTGTGGCCAGCGCGCCAACGGGCGCAACCTACTCGTTGTGTATCGTACAAATACAAGGCGGACGGGAAGGGGACGCATTATTGG
>JBOHAY010000041.1:0-3763 GCA_050697935.1 Gaiellaceae bacterium
GATCCGTGAACAGGAGAGTCACCAGAACGCGGCTGTGTATTCCCGTCGGAAACCCGGCCCACGCGCGGATTCCCTGCCACTCGATCTGAACGCACGGCTCGTCGCCGACCGTGTAACCGTCATGACCTGGAGGAACGTCGAACACGTCCCCCGGGCCGAACTCGGCCCGCGTGCCGTCCGGGAAGTCGATGCCGAGCGCCCCGGAGATGACGAACCCGACATGACGAGCCTGGCACCACTCTCCCCCCACCGTCGGGCGGACATGATCAGACCAACGCCAGCCCGGCTCCGAAACCAACTCACCGACGGTCAGGTCACCGAGCTCGACGATGCGAGTCCTTACGAGCGGGAACTCGACGACGTTGTCCGGCTTCTCGAAGCTCTTGGAGAGGACGTCCGCCATACGCTCTAGCGAGCGCTCACCGTGTCGCCGACGTCTGCGATCGCACGCAGTGCCTGCGCGAGCGCGATCGGCAGGGTGGCGATGAAGACCGCCACCGGCAACCCGATCAGAAGAACTCCGATCGTCTGCCAGAAGCCGTCGGCCTCGAACGCCCACACGACAGCGCCGATTGCCGCCGCGATCATCCCGAACACGCCGACGAGCGTCGCGATGAACGCCCAGGCACGAAGTGTCCCGTACTGAGTCATCTCTACCTCCTGTAGGGGTTCGAACCGAAGGGAGTCTAGTCCTGGCTAGGTCCGTGGATGGCTCGCACGGCCTCGATCGTGTCGGCCTCGGCGGCTGACTTGTCCTCGCGGTAACCCTTGACGCGGGCGAAACGCAACGCAACCCCGCCGGGATAGCGGGGGCTCGTCTGTACTCCGTCGAACGCGATCTCGACAACGAGCTCCGGGCGTACGTGTACGACGTGTCCGTCGCGGTGTGTCTCGAGGTCGAGGAGTCGCTCCGTCTGCCAGGCCAGAGTTAGGTCAGTTAGGCCCTTGAAGGTCTTTCCGAGCATGACGAAGCCCCCGCCTACGGGGTCCCGCGCTCCGAGATGGAGGTTCGAGAGCTTGCCGCGACGCCGGCCGTGGCCCCACTCGGCCGCCAGGACGACGAGGTCGAGCGTGTGGGCGAGCTTGACCTTGAGCCACCCTGCTCCGCGACGACCGGCCTCGTACCGTGCGTCGAGGTCCTTCACCATGACGCCCTCGTGGCCTCGGGCAAGCGCATCCTCGAGGAACGTCTGGGCGGCGGCGACATCGTCGGTCTCGACGCGCGGCACCACGAGTGCAGGAGGAAGCCAGTCGTCGAGCGCCGCGAGCCGTTCGCGGGCGGGCCGGTCAATCAGATCCTCGCCGTCAGCGTGGAGGCAGTCGAAGTAGAACGCCGACAGCGGAGTGGTCCGCGACGGGTCGACGCTCCTGGTGCCGAATCGGCTCATCGTCACCTGAAAAGGCTGCGGGCGTCCGTCGGCACGGAGCGCGATCGCCTCTCCGTCGAGCACGAGAGACTCGATAGCGAGGGCGGCGATCGGCTCGACGATGTCGGGAACCCGATCTGTGATGTCTGCGAGGTTCCTCGTGAAAACCCGCACCTCGCCGGCAACGCGGTGCACTTGAATCCGGGCGCCGTCGAGCTTCCATTCGACCGCAGCGAGCCCCACGCGCTCGAGCGCCTCGGCGACGTCCTCGGCCGTTTGCGCGAGCATCGGCTTGACCGGGCGGAGCGGTGTCAGGCTGAACTCTGCGAGGCCGTCACGCCCTCGGGTCAGCGCAGTCTCCGCGATCCTTGGCAAGTCTCCCGCGAGCATCGCCGCTCGCCGAACCTCGGCCGCAGGAAGGCCGGCGGCCTTCGCGACTGCATCGACCATCACGCCTTCGAGCGCTCCCGGGCGCAGCTCGCCGGCGAGCAAGCTGGAGAGGAACCGCTGCTCGACCTCGGTGGAGCTGCCGAAGAGATGCGCGAGCTCCTCCCTCCGAGCGGCCTGCGAGCCACGTCCGGAGATGGCCTGGAGACGAGACATCGCGGCGTCGACTTCGAGCAGCTCGAGCATTGCGGGCGGTTCTGCGGATGGTGGAAGCTCACGCAGAGACGCCCACCCCACTCCGATGGTTCCCTGCGGTAGCTCGCCGGAGAGGTACGCGACCGCGATGGAGACCTCCGCGGCGCCGGCCTGCGCGAGGCAGTCGGCGAGGCGGACGACCTTCGCCCGCCGAGCGGACGTCGCCGCGACATCGTGAGATGTCTGCGCAATCTCGTAGAGCAGCATCGCGCCAGAGTCTGGCAGTCGTCACACGAGCTACGACCCGAGACGTGTGCGGCGCGCCCAGGGGCGCCGCTCCCATCCACAGACCGGGATTCGCTGTGCCGCGAATCCCGGTCGCGGGAGATCCCTGAAGCGGCCGCTTGCGCGGCCGATCGCGATGACTCCCCTGCCTCAGCGCGTGCAGTGCTCCTCGTAGACCTCGAGCATCCGCTCGAGCCGATCCTCGAGCTCGTCCTGCAGAGCTTCGAGCTTCCGCAGCGCGTGCTTCGCCCGCGCTTCCTGCTGGCGCGTCAGCTCTCCGCTCGCGATCTTCGCCCTGATCCGCTCCTGCAGCGCCTGGATCTCACCGATCTTTGCCCGTACGTCTTGGGCTGCCTCCTGGAGCCGCTCGCAGAACGCCCTGTGATCGCCGGGGCTCCGCTGAGGTTGCCTATCCTCCGCCAGTGCCGCTCCAGTCACGGTCAGCGACCCGAGCACGACCGCGACGACCGCGGTCACTTTACGAAACTTCGACATTCTCCGACTCCCTTCCGTCCGACTTCGGGGGTTTCCCTCCATCTCTGTATGGGAGTGGCGAGTGAGCTTTCTCTGTGGCCCCTGTAAGCCTTCGGTAACGGGTTTCTAAAGAGCTGCGAGCACGTCGAGATCGTCGGCCTCGAGGTGCCACGAACACGCCGCGGCGTTGGCCCTCACCTGCTCCGGCTTGGTTGCGCCTGCGATGACGGAGCCGATGCCGGGCGTCGACGCGAGCGCCGAAATCGCGAGCTCCAGGAGGCTGTGTCCCCGCTTCTCTGCGAAGCGCTCGAGCTCCTCGACTCGAGCCAGCCTCGCATCGTCGATCTCGCGACCGTGGAGCCGCGTGCCTTCCGGTGCCGGCTCGCCTCGCCGGTACTTGCCCGTCAAGAGGCCGCTTGCGAGCGGGAAGTAGGGGATGTACGAGATCCCGAGCTCGCGGCTCAGCGGCAAGACGTCCTCGTCGTCGCCGCGCTCGAGCAGGCTGTACTGATTCTGCACGATGGTGAAGCGCACCGTGCCGTGCTCACGCGCGGCGCGGTCCGCCTCCGCGAGCTGCTCGGCCGAGAAGTTCGAGCACCCGATCGCGCGTGCCTTGCCGGCGCGAACGAGCTCGTCGAGCGCGCCCAGCGTGTCGTCGATCGGCGTCTCGGGATCGGGCTTGTGGAGGTAGTAGAGGTCGACGTGGTCGGTGCGCAGTCGCTGCAGTGAGCTGTCGATCGCTTTCCGGATCGATTCCGCCGCGCCGGTTCCACGTTCGGAGCCCCAGCCGAACTTCGTCGCGAGGACGACCTTGTCGCGGCGCCCCTCGAGGATCTCTCCGAGGAAGCGCTCGCTACCCCCGCCGTTCCCGTAGAGCTCGGCCGTGTCGAAGAACGTGGCTCCGGCGTCGAGAGCCGCGTCGACGACCGCGCGCGTCGCCTCGACGTCGATCCGCCCGCCGAAGTTGTTGCAGCCGAGCCCCACGCGCGACACGCGCAGGCCACTGTCGCCGAGGTCGACGAGCTCCACGACGGAGACGCTATCTACGCCGGATG
>JBOHAY010000042.1:0-4685 GCA_050697935.1 Gaiellaceae bacterium
GCGTGCGAGATCGATCGTGCCTGTCGGATCGAGGCGCGTATAGCGCTCGTAGACGTGTTCGTGACCCTGAAGAACGAAATCGACTCTATGGTCGTAGAGCGCGTTCCAGAGGCCGGAGACGCCGGGAGTACTCCCATGCGTGCTGCCCGACGAGAACCGCGGGTGGTGCATGTAGGCCGCGAGGCAACTTTGCGGGTGCGCCGCGAGGTCAGCGCGCAACCACTGTTCTTGCGCGGACCCCGCACCGCACGGGACCATGGTGCAGTTCGAGTTGAGGGCGTAGAAGCGCCACGCGCCGAGGTCGAACGCGTAGTAGCCCTTCGTCGGGTCACCGGCCGCGGAGCCGAAGTAGTTGAAGTAACCCGCGGCGCCGGGTATGTGGTACTCGTGATTGCCGACGGTCGGGCTCGTCTTCGCCTTGTGCCTTCCCCACGTGGGTTCGTAGCAGTTCGCGAAATCGGCATCCGCTCCATCGGGGTAGACGCTGTCGCCGAGCGTGAGGACGCGGGTCGGGGCGATCGAGTCGAGCAGCTGGGCGGTAGCTTCGTCTGCGCTCCAGGTGCAGCCGGCGATGTCTCCCGCAGCGGCGATCACGACGTCCCCGGCGCCGATGACCGTACCGGTAGGAGCCGAAGCGGCGGTGGCTGAGCCGTCGACATTGGTAGCCGTGACGACGAGCCGGAACGTCGCGCCGATGTCACCCTGGGTCAGCGCGTAGCTCGCCCCGGTCGCTGTCGCGATGTCGGTGCAGCCTGCACCGGACGCGTCACAGCGCTGCCACTGATACGCGAACGTCATCGGCTGGCTGCCGTTCCACGTCCCCGGAGCTGCCGTAAGCATCTCGCCCTCCTGGAGGGTTCCCGTGATGGTCGGCGGCGACGTGGCGACCGGCGCGTTGCTGGTGAGCGTCTCGACCAGGAGCTCGGGCCGCAGACTTGCGCTGGTCGACTCGCGGGAGTCGAAATCGACACTGTTCGGGCTCGTCGCGGCGAGTGCGAAGCTGAACGTGCCGTCGGTCGTTACCAGCGAAGTCACGTCGAACTCGACCGAGCTGTCTGTTGCTATCGCACCTTCGTCGTCGACCGCGGCCGTAGTGGGTGTCGGCCGGTTTGTCCAGGTGACAACCGTCTCTACCCAGTTGTTGCTCGTCCCGAACACCGCAGGCCCGTCCGTGGTGCCCTCCGTCGCATGGAGGCGAAGCGTCGCACGTTGCACTGAGCCGACGAGTCCCGAGACCGTAAAGCGAAGATAGCTTTCGATTTCGGGGTCGCTTGCCCCGTCCACGCGTAGGACGATCCTCGAGCCGTAGTTCGTGGTCGGGAAGGCTTCGTGCACTCGGGTGTCGGCGTCGGCGGGGAACGAGCTGACGATCGTCTGGGTCGGCGCAGCCGTCGCTAACGTCTCTGCCGAGGCCCGCGGCCCACCGCCCGCGAGAGCTACGGTCGCGATTGCGAGAGTCGCCGGCAACGCCAGTGAGCTTCCCCTGAGCAAACCCCCCTCGCGCCGCATGTGTCCGATGAGCGACCATAACAGGGTCGTCAAGAACGTTCGGCACCGATCCATTCAGCTTCGCTCGGGTGCGGCGACTTCGCCTTCGGCGTGCTTTGCCGACTCTCGGAGACTCGCATCGCGCAGCACAGAGTCGGCCGGGCGCCCCGCTCAAGCGCACGGCGAGTGGAAGGCACGTCGCGCGGGCTCCCGTGAGAGGATCCTTCCGTGACAACACGCAGCGTCCGCCTCGCAAATGACCGTCTGTCCGAGCACGCACGCGGGCTTTTGACTGCGTCGCGAGTCGGTCGGCACGATCTGGCACTCGCGTTCGAGGAGTCCCGAGCAACGACCGCGGAGGTGCTCGTCGAGGGCCGAAGCTTCTATCCGCCGATGCTTGCGGACATCGAAGGTGCGTCGTCCTCGGTTCACATCAACCAGTTCGGATTTCGGCCGGGCAAAGTCGGTGACGTCTTCGCGCAGGCGCTCGTCGCAAAGGCCAGTTCCGGAGTCCCGGTGCGGCTCGTCGTCGACGAGCAGGGATCGCACCCTTTCGATGCGACGCGCGACTTCTATGCCGGTCTGGTCGATGGTGGTGTCCAAGTCGTCGTCACGCGAGCGACCAAGCTGCGCGCCTCCGCAGGACCGTTGGGCACGGTCTCGCAGCCACGTTGGAACCTGCGTGCGCTCGGTCACATCGATCACCGTAAGGCCGTGGTGGTGGATGGCAGGATCGGCTGGGTCGGAGGTGCCGGAATCGAGGATCACTTCGAGGACGGGCGCTTCCACGACCTGTTCGTTCGAGTGGAGGGCCCCGTCGTCGCTCAGCTTGGCGTCGTCTTCGTCGCGAGCTTCCGATTCCTCGGCGGCGTGATCCCGCCCGAGGACGCCGATTCGTTGTTCCCCGAGTTCGAAGCCGATGCAAGCGCCGCCCCCGCCGTCGTTCTCCACAATGCACCCGGCAGGTACAGGCCGATCTCGGATGCGATCGCGGAGATCCTCGACGGCGCCAACGAATCGCTCGACGTCGTCAATCCCTATGTGACCGACCGCGGGATGATCCGCCGGCTCGAGCGAGCCGCGCTCCGCGGTGTGAACGTGCGCCTCGTCGTTCCCGCCGAGCCGAACAACTGGGCGTGCGGGGCAGCCGAGCGCTTCCATCACCAGCGACTGCTCGACGCAGGCGTGACGATCCTCGAATACCCGACCATGGTTCATGCCAAAGCGTTCGTACGCGACGGCGAAGACGTGCTCGCGGGAACGTGCAACCTCGAGGCCTGGAGCCTCAAGCGGTTCTACGAGATCGACCTTCGCGTACGGTCGCGTGCCCTGGCGCAGCAGTTTGCGGAGCGGTTCTTCTCGCCCGCGGAGGCAATCTCAGGGCCCGGACGAGTGCCGGAAGGCTTCCGAGAGCGAGCGAAGTGCGCTGCGTTCGCTGCGATGTCGCCACTCCTCTAGGTCGGGATGCGGGCGACCTGACGCCGGCCTGACGGCTCTCGGAGCCTCCATCGCCTGGAGCCAATCGCGGGCGTTGTTGCGGCGGCTCGATGGAGAGTGCAGACGCGGCGAGCGATACTGCGCGTGATGGCGTCGAACGACGACGAGCGGCGCGCGCGGTTGGCCGACGCGGCAGGGCGCGCCGCTTTCTTCCCGGCACGGGCGGCCGCGCGTGCCTGGCGAGGACCACTCGAAGAGGCGGTAGACGAGGTCCTGTCGGCGCCCGAGATCACCCGCGTCCTCGACAGGGCGCTCGCAGGTTCGCTGCCAGAGGAGCTCGCCCGCTCACTCGTCCGCCACCGCGTCCTCGAACGCATCGCCGCCGAGCTCGCCGCAAGCGGCGAGTTGGAGCGCCTGGTGACCGCCGCACTGGCGAGCCCGCAAACGCTCGAGCTCACGGACAGGGTGCTCACAAGTGACGAGACACAGCGCGCTCTCCGCCATGTCGCGTCGAGCCCCGAGCTCCGTGACGCGATCGCGCGTCAGACGACAGGGCTCGCCGAGGATGTGGTCGGCGGCGTCCGCGCCTCTGCCGCGCGGCTCGACGATCGGGCCGAGCAGGTCGTGCGCCGCCGCCCGCGAACCGAACGCCCGCTCTATGGCGGGATCGCGACACGTGCGCTCGCGCTCGCGACCGACGCGGCCGTGACGATCGTCATCTTCATGTCCGTGGTCGGCATGGCCGCGCTCGTGGCGTCGCTCGTTGGGGGTCTCCGCCCGGCGTGGCTCGTGGGTGCCCTGCTCGGCTCCGGCTGGATGCTCGTCGTGGGCACCTACTTCGTCCTCTTCTGGAGCGCGGCGGGACAGACACCCGGGATGCGACTGCTGCACATACGCGTTCGTGGCCCTGCGGGCGACTACCCGTCGATCGGTAGATCGCTCGTGCGCCTGGTCGGCCTCGTGCTTGCGATCGTGCCAATGTTCGCCGGCTTCGTTCCCGTGCTGTTCACCGAACGGCGACGTGGGCTACCGGATTTCCTCGCGGGAACCGTCGTCCTCTACGACGATTCGCCCGCTAGAGCAGCGGTGTGAGAACAAGTGTGATGCGCCCTGTCTTCGAACCGCGCCGAACAACGTACCTGGTCAAGAGCTCTTCATAGGCAGGGTGGAAGACAGCGATGTGGATGTGCGGCAGGCCGCCGTAGGAGGCAGGCACAGGGCCTTCAAACCGGAATCGTCCCAAGCGATCCGTGCGAACGCTGCCGCGCCCGCGTGGGCCATAGCCGTTCGGTCCTGCCTGCCAAAGAACCACGAGGGCGCCCGCGATGGGCTTGCAATCCGTGCGTAGGACGCGTCCCTGGAGCACGTGGCCTGCGCCGATCTTCGCCCGACGCGGCGCAGAGAGGCCGCTCTGCTGGAAGGGACCGGCGCCGTCACCCCGGGTCGGCTGGCAGGCGTTGGCTGCCCCTGACGCCGTGAGCGCGAGTCCGCCTGTCATCATGGCTGCGGCCGTCACAAGGCACGCAAGCATCCGGAGCATCGCCGCTCAGGATAGCGCCGCCATGCTGCGTGCTTCACAGGTCAGGCGCGGCATCACTGATCGGAAAGCGGTACGACGCCGCCGCTGCAGGCCCAGCATGTACGGCAGGCCGCGGCCCAGCGGAGCGGCTCGCTCGCGTGCCCAAGGGTTCAGGAATTTCCCTGAGGACAACTGCTGAAGTTGGACGCGTTCGCTAGTGACGGTTCTCGTCGTGTTGGGC
>JBOHAY010000043.1:0-16615 GCA_050697935.1 Gaiellaceae bacterium
GATTCCGACCTGCGCAAAATTCAGTCCAACGACTCGCCCTCGCTGTTCGTGCGAGGCCGCAACGAGCGCGCGATCTTGATGTGGGGAGTCGCCTCCTTGCGTCGCCCCTGGTTCACGAGCGCTCGACCCAGCGCGTAGTGCGCGAACTCGTCCGCCGGGGCAAGCTCAACGAGCGCACGGAACTCGGCCTCGGCCTCCTCCCAGCGACCGATGCGGAAGTATGCGATTCCGAGCGCCTCGCGGATGGAGCGCGACTGCGGTTCACGGCGCTTCGCCTTCTCGAGGGGAACGGTCGCCTGCGCCGGCATGCCGCTGCGCAGATGCTTCCGGCCGAGCTGGAACAGGTCGTACGTCTCGGTCAGGGCGAAGCACCTCCGCGAAGGGATCGGAGCGAGACGAACCCGCGAAGGCGGGCCCAGAGCGAGAGCTCATGCCGAGCGCGCTTCAGGAGTGCGCGCAGCTCCCGCCTCGCGAGCGATGCGCCCGTCACGGCCTGTGCCGGGGGACCGAATCGAGCACGGGCCGCGGCGTTCGCGAATGGACGGCCGTCGATCCCGAACTCCTCGTAGACGGCTCGTTGGAGCATCTCCAGCGTCGCGCCGGGCGGAATGACGACGGCCTGATCTCGCAGGAACGCCTCTAGCTCACGTCGGCTCGCAGTCGCAGCACGACGCGGGTTCCTCGTCACGTAGCGCGCCCGCCGGAGACTTGCCTTGCCGATCCCGACTCCGAGAGCCCAGAGCACGCTCAGCAACAGCACGATCCCGAACAGCGACGGCGCGCGGCCGCTCGTCACCCCACTGTCCACTGCGAGGTTCGCCGCGTCGGGACGTCCTCGACCGGTAGGCGGATTGGCGCGCGTAAGCTCGCCTCGACGGAGCGCGGCAACGGCCTCCTCCGAGTCGGACGCGAAGGAGTACTCCCCCGCGAACGTGCCCCGCCCCGGCGTCGGATCGAACGGGATCCAGCCGACACCGGAGAACCAGACCTCGACCCAGGCGTGCGCTTCGCGGTCCGTCACCACCCACTTTCCTTCGTCGTCCCTCGCCCCGCTCGTGAACCCGACCGCCACTCGTGCGGGCACGCCGAGCATGCGCAGCATCGCCGCCATGGCACCGGCGAAATGCTGGCAGTACCCCGCCTTGGTGCGGGTGACGAATGCCACGAGCGGTGCAGTTCGCACACGCGGAGGTGACTCGTCGTAACGAAATCCGCCCCGTTGCCTGAACCAAGATTCGAGGGCGAGGACGGCCGCGTACGGCGACTGCGCATCGCCCGCGATCCGCTGCGCTGTCGCATACATGAGGCGATGTCGCTCGAACCCTCCGTATGGACTGGCGAAGAGCGCTCGGACGATTCGTTCGCGGTTGCGCGCTCCGAAATCAGGAAACTGTCTACCGTCGATCTCCAGAAAAGAAGCGGCTTCAACCGGATACCGAGTTGCCGCCGCACTCAACGTCGCGGGCGCCGGGTCGGGTGCGAAGCTCCATACGCGGTAGCGCGTGCCTTCGCCGACGGGGTCGCGAGCGCGCAGGACCCCACCCGACAGCTGGAAGACCGTTCCGAGCCGTCGAGCGTCGAGCGCCACCGGCGTCCCGGCAGCGGCCAGGTGGTCGTCGACCAATGCCTCGACCTGAACGCGCTGCTCGAGCCAGTTCTCGGGTCGTAGCCCACGAGCCGGGAAGAGCCGCCCCGGCGAGAGAGGCTTCGCGCCCTCTTCGACGAGCGCCGACCCCAACAAGAGCAGATTCTCGAACCAGCGGTCGTCCGTGAAGAGATCCAGGGTCGTGGCCCGCCAGTACTTCGGCTCGTCAGGTCCCTCGATCTTCAAGAGGACCGTCTTGACCGCAGGGAAGTCGATGCCGTCGTAGTTCGAGTCCCAGGCGAAGCGCACGCTCGTCGCTTGCTCGGCCGCCTGACGAGTGGTCCACGTCTCCCAGTTCAGCGCAGACTCGCGAGCGAGCGTCGTCACCGACGATGCCCAGGTCGCGCCGAGCACGAGGAGCGCTGCCGTCACGCCACCCGCGAGGAGCGCTGGTCCCGAACGTGCCCGAAGTATCAGCGGAATCGAGAGAGCCGCGGCCAGCGCCAATCCTCCAGTGATCACCGCCTGCTCGCTCACGAGCGTGGCGGGCCAGCCGGCGCCGGCGACGGTCACCGCAGCCGCCCCTACGGGTCGCCGGGCAGCGACGAGGAGCCCGATCGCGAGTGTGAACCCGAAGACGGCACACAGGACGAGCGAGTGCATCTCGGGGTTGCGGCTCGGATCCAGGGGGAGAAACACCGCATAGAAGTCAGCGATCCCACGACCGACCACGGTCGCGGCCGGGCCGACGACGCGCTCGTCGCGGAATGGCGCGAGCTCCCATGGCTGCGCCCCGAACGCAATCCAGGCGGCTACCGCACCCGCTGCCACTGCGGCGGCTCTCCGGAGCCACCCGGCCGGCACTGCCACGGGTAGCAGCGCGAGCACTGCGATCGCGAGTGCCGCGCCGCTGCGGCGTGGATCCTCGAGTCGAAGCCAGGAAGCGGAAACGACGAGCGCAGGGAGAGCGCACGCAGCAAGACCCCTACCCACGAGCCGCTACCTCGACCCTTCCTGCGCCGAGAGCTGCTGCAAGGTCGTCGCCGCGTCTCACGACCGCGACCGGTATTCCGCTCGCACAGAGCCTCAGCACACTCGGCGTCGCCCGTGTCGGGCGCGATGCCCAGCTCGGAGCGTCGATCCAGACGACGGAGACGAGACGCCGCGCCGCGAATCCGAGAAACGAAGTGACCGAGACCGGCTCGAGTGTGGCCGTCACGACGACGAGCTCGCCACTCCGCGCGAGCAGGGCGTCGTCCATGTTGAGCGACCTCGCCAGCCCGTGACAGGCGTCGGCCTCGACCGCGGCGAGGGTCGAGAGCACCGCTCCGAAGTCCGACTGCCCGGAATGGACGGGCACGAGCGCGCGATTACTCCCCGTCGTCACGAGGGTCGCGCCTCGACCTCGTCTGGCATACATCAGCAGAATCGAGCCAGCCGCTCGGACAGCGGCATCGAAGCTCGATTCGGGTGGCTCTCCCAACGCACCTGCTGGATCGCAATCGAGTAGCACGACGACGCTATCCCGGGGAGAATCCTCGAGTTCCTTCACCATCAACTGGCCGCGACGCGCGCTCGTGGGCCAATGAACGCGGCGGAGCGACTCGCCCTGCTCGTACTCACGAACGGAGTGGAAGTCGAAACCAGCCGGCCGTCGAAGGAGCAGGCGACGGCCGTCGCCGCCGATTCTGCCCGCGTCGCTGAACAAGCCGTCCAGCGTGACCAGTCGTGGATGAACGACGACCGCGGTCGCAGGGAAGCTCGTGGGAGGAGTGACGGATTCGAGCCCGAGGAAGTCCGCGAACATCAGCTGCACGCCCGAAAGGGCAAAGCATCCGCGCGGGAGCATCCCGAGGTCGATCTTCGCGCTCGCGGTCCTCCAGTGCCCGCGCAGGCGCCACTCGTGTGGCCCGAGCCGACCCAGCACGCCGTGCACGACCGCCGATCCCACGGGAACCCTCGACGAACGCCGCGTCTCGATCGCGATCGTCACGTGATCGCCCTCGAGCGCCGGCGCCGGCTCGACAACGGCGACAACCGCGACCGCGCTCCGGGCGAGCGCGGCCCACACTCTCGTCACACCCGCCGCGAGCAGCAGTCCCACACCCACCACGCCGAGTGGCCGCGAGCCGAAGGCGATCGCAGCGCCGGTGACGCCGGCGCCGAGAGCGAACGCGCTTCCCCAGCGCCTCATGCCGGTACCGCGATCTCCGCGAGCGCCTCCTCAACCGCTTCCTCCGCGGCGAGCCCGGTGGCGCGCGCTTCCGGTCCGACGATGAGGCGGTGCGCCAGGACGGGCGCCGCGACCGCTTGGACGTCCTCCGGGAGAGCGAAGTCGCGTCCGGCGGCGACGGCGCGCGCCTTGGCCATCCGCAGCAAGGCGATCCCCGCTCGCGGACTTGCCCCGAGGGCGAGCCGGGAGCTGGAGCGGGTGTGACGCAGGATCCGGACGACGTACTCGCCCACGCTCTCCTCCACGTACACCGCGCGAGCGGCCGCAACGGCGGCGAGGACGTCGGATCGGTCGGCGACCGAGGCGAGTCGGTCGAGCGGCGGCGCCGTCGTCTGCTCGGCAAGCATCCGAGCCTCCTCGGCGAGCGGTGGATACCCGAGCGAGAGGCGCGCGGTGAAGCGGTCGAGCTGCGCCTCCGGTAGCGGATACGTCCCTTCGTACTCGATCGGGTTCTGCGTCGCCAGCACAAAAAACGGCAGCTCCAGCGCGTACGTCGTGCCGTCGATCGTGACCTGCGCCTCCTGCATCGCCTCGAGCAGCGCCGATTGCGTCTTCGGCGACGCGCGGTTGATCTCGTCGACCAGGAGGACGTTGGCGAAGACCGGTCCCGGCCTGAACTCGAACTCGTTGACCCGCTGGTTGAAGACGTTCACGCCGGTGACGTCGGTCGGGAGCAGGTCAGGTGTGAACTGCAATCGCGAGAACGAGAGGTGCAACGAGCGCGCGAGCGACTTCGCGAGCATCGTCTTCCCCACACCGGGGAAGTCCTCGATTATCAGATGCCCCTCGGCGAGGAGGCAGAGCACGCAGAGCTCGAGGGTGGCACGCGGCGCCTTGACGGCGAGCTCGAGGTTCGAGACGACTCTCGCGACGACATCCGTCGCAGAGACGGAGGTGACAGTGTCGCCCGAGCGAGCGTCCTTGGTCATCGCCTCGAGAGCACCCGCTCGACCTCGTCGAGAACGGCGGCCGCGACCACCGCCTTTGGCGCCTTCGCCACTTCGCGCTCGCCGTCCTCCGAGACGACGACGACCTCGTTGTCCGGTGCGTCGAAGCCGATGTCCGAACGGCTCACGTCGTTGAACACGAACAGATCCGCGTTCTTCGTACGCCGCTTCTCGCGCGCGCGCTCGAGCCCTGACGGCGCACCATCAGCCGCGAAGCCCACGAGCACCTGCCCAGGACGCCGGGCGGCACCCAAGACAGCCAGCACATCGGTCGTGGGTGCGAGCTCGATGGCCCAGGGCTTGCCGTCCTTGGGACGCTTCGTCGCCGAGGGCGACAGAAGCCGATAGTCGGCCACCGCGGCGGCCATGACGATGACGTCGGCGTCGGCTCGCGCGAGCGCCTCGCGCTCGAGATCTGCGGCGGTCGGTGTCTCGACGACAGTGACCCCGGGCGGAGCCGCGACAGCGATGTTGGCGGCGAGCAGTGTTACGTCCGCGCCTCGGCGCCGGGCCTCTTCTGCCAGCGCCACGCCCATCCGACCCGAGGAGCGGTTGCCGACGAACCGAACCGAGTCGAGAGGCTCCCGTGTCCCTCCCGCCGAAACGAGCACACGCGCTCCGCTGAGTGTCTCCGAGGTCCGCGTACGGCCGGCGAGAAGCGTCTCGACCCGGGCCATGATCTCCTCGGGCTCGGCCATGCGACCGATCCCTTCCTCGCCCTCGGCAAGCTCGCCAGCCACGGGCCCGACGAGCTCGACGCCCCGCGCGATCAACACCGCGACATTGGCTTGTGTGGCCGGGTGCGTCCACATCCGCGTATTCATCGCGGGCGCCACGAGCACAGGCCCGGCATGCGCAAGTACCGCTTCGGTCAGCACATCGTCGGCCAGGCCGTGCGCCAGCCGCGCCAGCGTGTTGGCCGTGAGCGGCGCGATCACGAGGACGTCTGCGCGCTGGAGGTGGGGATACGGGTCGTCGCCCGGCGACGTACGCGCGAGAGCGTAGAACGTCTCAGCCGAGACGAACCGCTCGGCGCCTTCCGTCAGGATCGGGAACACGTCGTGGCCCGCTCGGACGAGCAGCCGGGCGAGCGTGCATGCCTTGTAGGCCGCTATCCCCCCGGTGACTCCGAGCAGGATGCGTGCCACGAGCTAACCGCTCAGGCGGGAGCGTGGTACGTGATCTTCCCGCGCGCGACTTCTTCCATCGCCATCGTGAGGTAGTTCTTCGAGCGGGACTCGATCAGTGGCGGAGGCGCTTCGTCGAAGCCGATGCCCTCGCCGAGCTGGTGGTGGTAATTGTTGATCTGTCGCGCGCGCTTCGCCGCGACGATCACGAGCGCATAGCGGGAGCCTTCGACCATTTTCAGCAGATCGTCGATTCGAGGGTGGATCATGGCCCGCCCATGCTACCTGTCCGGCCGAGCTCGCACTCCACGATTGCCGCAAGAGCCGCGGTGGCACGCTTCAACTCGTCGTTTCGCACCATGTAGCGGAAGCGATGGGCCTGCTCGAGCTGCGCGCGCGCCAGGTCGATGCGCTCTCCGATCTCCCCTGTGCTCTCGGTGGCGCGTGCTCTCAGCCGCCGCTCGAGCTCGGGCACGTCCGCGGCGATGAAGATCGTGACGCTGCCCGCGACGTCCTCCTGCACCGCGAACGCTCCCTCGAGCTCGAGCTCCAGCACACAGATGCGGTCGTCACCGGCGATGCGCTCGATCTCCGACCTGAGCGTGCCGTATCGGCGTCCGGAGACGTAGGGCACGTACTCCAGGAACGCGCCCGCGTCGACGCGGCGAGTGAACTCGTCGTCGGAGAGAAACCAGTAGTCGTGCCCGTCGATCTCTCCCGGGCGCTGGGCGCGCGTTGTCGCCGAGACGGCGACCTCGAGTCCCGGCACCCGCTCCAGCAAGCCTTTGATGAGCGTGCCCTTCCCGGCGCCCGACGGTCCGGTGATGACGAAGACGGGCCGCGGTAATGGCACACGCAAATTAGCGCGGGTGCGGCAGCGACCGCGAAGCGGGCGCCTTCAGGGGTTTTCGCGCGACCAGGATCCGCGCGAGCGGATTCTGGTCTTGCGCAAGAATCACGTGCGGTGGTTGAAGAGCTCGACGAGCTCGGTCCGCTGGCGCTCCGAGAGACCGCCGACCGTCTTCGACTGGCTGATCCTGCACTGGTTCAGGAGTCGCGCGGCCTTTACCCGCCCGAACTTGGGCACGGCCATCAGCATGTCGAAGACCTTTGCCGTCGAAACGTACTCGGGTGGGTCGAGCAGGATGTCGTCGATGCTCTCCCGTCCTGCTTTCAGGTCGCGCTTGAGCTGCGCACGCCGAACCCGAACGTCGTTGGCCCGTTGGAGCGCTTCCATCCTCTGGTCGAGGGAACGCGCCGGGGCTTGAGCGTGCGTCTTCGTCGTGACCATGAGCCGGACGAGTCTACCAAGACTCCATCACGGGTCAAGCGGGAACGTTTCGGCTTATTTGCAGGGGTTTTTGCGTTGTCTACTCTGCCGACAGAACGTGTCGGGACACAGAGTCGCGCACGAGGCCGTGAATCTCGTGCCCGGGCACGACCATGGAAGGCGTCTCGGCCGAGCCCAGGTCGGCCCGGATGCGGCGTGGCGCAAAGGGGTCCGAGAACAGGATCGTGCCGAGCGCGACCGCACTCGCTCCTGCCGCGAGGAAGTCGAGCACGTCCGATCCCGACGCGACGCCACCCATGCCGACGATCGGCAGCGTGACCGCACGAGCGCACGCCTCCACGCACGCAAGCGCGATATGTCTTAGTGCGGGCCCGGAATACCCTCCCGCACCTCGCGCTAGCTTCGAGCGCCGCGTGCTCGCGTCGAGAGCGAGACCTCGGATCGTGTTCACGAGGGAGAGGCCGTCGGCACCCGCAGCCGCGACTGCGTGCGCGTTCTCCGCGACGTCCCAGGCCGCCGGCGAGAGCTTCGCGTAGAGCGGCTTCGTAGTGGCAGCTCGCGCGGCTGCTACCAGCTCGGCCCCTGTCTCGGGCGCCTCGTCCACGTTGGGGCAGGAGAGGTTCAGCTCGATGACCTCCACGGAAGACTCGTCGTCGAGTCGTTCACACATATCGGCGTAGTCCCGTCCGGAGAAGCCGCCGACCGAGACCCACACCGGTACTCCCAGCTCGGCGAGCTGCGGCAGGTTGTCCCGAGCGAACGCGTCGATCCCGGGGTTCTGGAGCCCGATCGAATTGATCATGCCGAGCTCCGTCTCAGCAATTCGCGGGGGCGGATTCCCTTCGCGCGCGAGAAGCGTCACCGTCTTGGTGACGAATGCGTCCAGTTGCCTCGCGACACCGGGAGCCGTCAAGGCATCGAGACACCCGCTCGCGTTGAGAAGCGGCACGGTCATGCGGCGTCACGCAGCACGGGCCCGTCGACGCAGAGCCTGCGATAGTGGCCGCCGACCTCGACGACGCACCCGTAGCAGGCTCCATAACCGCATGCCATCGGCGCCTCCCACGCGAGCTGCGCACGCGGAGCCCGGCGACGAACCGCCTCGAGCATCGGCTCCGGCCCACACGCCAGCACATCTCCGGGATCGTCCGGCAGCAACTCGGTGACGAGGCGGGGCTCGACGACGATCTCGGCCCCCGGAAGAAGGGCACCAGCCTCGGCGTGGCGCTCCGTTCGAAACCCGAGGACTGCAGGTGGATTGCCCAGCGTGGCAGCGAGATACGGCATCGGCGCGATTCCGATACCCCCTGCGACGATGAGCGGTCGCACGACGTCGAGGTCGAACCCGTTTCCGAGCGGGCCCAGGACGTGGATCGGATCGCCGGGCTCGAGTGCACAGAGTGCACGCGTGCCGGGCCCGATCGGGTCGATCAGGAACGCCAGCTCCGCTGGAGGCGCCTGACAGAGGCTCATCGGGCGTGGAAGCACGCGTCCCGGCGCCTCGAGCATGAAGAACTGGCCAGGAGCTCCGGGCTCGAGCTCTCCCCGCTCGAGCCGTAGCAGCGTGTACGGCCCGACGAGCTCGGTCGCAGTGACCGTCAGGCGCTGCCGACGAGCCTCCCCTCCGGCAAGCAACAGGCTGTTACAAGCGTCGGTCATGCCTCGATGCGGCCTGAGTGCATTCCGAAGCCCCGCCTTGCAACAGACTGTTACAAGAGCTGCTCACGCCTCGATCCCGATGCGCTCCTGCAAGGAGAGCGCCGACTCGGCACGCGCGTTCGCGATCGCGTGCACCGCAGCGGCAGCCCCCGAGATCGTCGTCACGCACGGCACGCGCGCGACGAGTGCCGCCTCGCGGATGAGGTAGCCGTCGGCGCGTGCGCCGCTTCCCTGTGGCGTGTTGATGACGAGGTCGCAGCGACCGTGCCGGACGAGATCGACGACCGTCGCCTCGTCGTCGCCCGCATCGGCCACCTTCGCGACTTCGTCGATCTGCAGCCCCGCAGCACGCAAGGTACGTGCCGTGCCTTCCGTTGCCACGAGCCCGAAACCGAGTCCTGCGAGCGCCGCGGCGACGGCCACGGCGGCGGGCTTGTCTTCGTCGCGAACGGAGAGAAATGCCGTTCCGGACGTCGGCAGCGGTCGTCCGGCCGCTCGCTCGGCCTTGGCGAGGGCCGTGGGCAGGTCGGCCGCGCTGGCCATGACCTCGCCGGTCGATCGCATCTCGGGGCCGAGCACGGGGTCGGCTCCCGGGAAGCGCGAGAACGGCAGCACGGCGGCTTTTACGCTGACCTGCGCCGGCCTCGGTGCGGGGAGATCGAGCTCTACCAGCGTCGCTCCCGCCGCGAGCCGGCACGCCGCATCGACCAGGTTCACGCCGATCGCCTTGCTCGCGAACGGAACCGTCCGTGACGCACGGGGATTCACCTCGAGGACGTATACGGTCGAGTCTGCGATCGCCAGCTGGACGTTGAGCAAGCCGACCACGCCGAGCGCCGGTCCGAGCAGCTTCACGACACGCTCCACCTCCAGGGCTGCAGCGAGCGTGAGTGACGGTGCAGGCAGCACGCAGGCGGAGTCGCCCGAGTGCACGCCTGCCTCCTCCACATGCTGCATGACGGCGGCGATATAGACGTCTCGCCCGTCGCACAGCGCGTCGACGTCGAGCTCGATGGCGTGCTCGACGAAACGGTCGAGAAGCACAGGTCCATGCACGGCCGCCATGCCGGCCTCGAGCTGCTCGGCGTCGTAGCAGATGCGCATCGCGCGGCCCCCGAGGACGTACGACGGTCGCACGAGCACCGGGTACTCGATCTCGTCGACCGCCACGAGCGCCTCCTCGAGGCTCGCGACGATCGCCCACGGTGGGCAGCGCACTCCGAGGTCGCGCGCAAGAGACCCGAAGCGCTCGCGATCCTCCGCAAGGTCGATCGCCTCGTGCGGCGTGCCGAGGATCCGGTAGCCCGCGTCCTCGACGTGACGTGCGAGGCGAAGCGGTGTCTGCCCGCCGAACTGAGTGACGACTCCGACCGGCTGCTCGCGGTCGCAGACGGCGAGCACCTCCTCCGGAGAGAGCGGCTCGAAGTAGAGGCGATCGGAAGTGTCGTAGTCGGTCGAGACGGTTTCCGGGTTGCAGTTGACCATCACGGCTTCGTAGCCGAGCTGGCGGAAGGTCTGCGCCGCGTGCACGCAGCAATAGTCGAACTCGATTCCCTGGCCGATGCGATTGGGACCAGAGCCGATGATCACGACGCGAGGCTCGTCTCCAGAGGGGAGTGTTTCGTCCTCCTCCCCCCAGGTCGAGTAGAAGTAGTTCGAAGCGGCCTCGACCTCGCCCGCGCAGGAGTCAACTCGACGAAAGGCAGGCCGCACGCCGCTCTCGTGGCGAAGACGACGAACCTCCTTGCCGGTGAGACCGAGAGCCTCTCCGATCGTGTCGTCGCCCCAGCCCGCACGCTTCGCGCGGAGGAGGTCGCCGCTCGCGAGCTCGTGCCGTGCCCTGACGAGCTGTTCTTTGAACCACGGGTGCAAGCCTTCAGGCAGATGTTCGTCCATTAGGCTCGCCCACGGAGTGGGCGAGCCTTGCTCGAGCTCGCGCGAGCCGTGCGCTTTGAGGAACGCCTCGGTGAAGGTTCGCCCAATCCCCATCGCCTCGCCGACCGACTTCATCTGCGTGCCGAGCGTTTGATCGGCACCGGGGAACTTCTCGAAAGCGAAGCGCGGGAACTTCACGACCACGTAGTCGAGCGTCGGCTCGAAGCTTGCAGGTGTCGTGGAGGTCAGGTCGTTCGGGATCTCGTCGAGCGTGTAGCCCACCGCGAGCTTCGCTGCGACCTTCGCGATCGGATAGCCGGTCGCCTTCGACGCGAGCGCCGAAGAGCGCGATACGCGCGGGTTCATCTCGATCACGCGTAGCGCGCCCGTCTCGCGGTCGCGAGCGAACTGGATGTTCGAGCCACCCGTCTCGACTCCGACCGCGCGGATGACTGCGGCGGCCGCGTCCCGAAGCTCCTGGTAGGCCTCGTCCGAGAGCGTCATCTGGGGGGCGACGGTGACCGAATCGCCCGTGTGCACGCCCATCGGGTCGAGGTTCTCGATCGAACAGACGACAACCACGTTGTCAGCCCGATCGCGCATCAACTCGAGCTCGAACTCGTCCCAGCCGCGCACCGACTCCTCGACGAGCACCTGCCCGATCGGTGACTCCCAGAGCCCCCGCTCGACCTGGTATTCGAGCGTGGCGCGATCCTCCGCAAAGCCTCCACCGTGGCCGCCGAGCGTGAAAGCGGGTCGGACGACTGCGGGAAGCGCCACGCCCTCGAGCTCGCCGAGGGACGTGACGATGCACGAGGCCGGGACGTCGAGGCCGCAACTGCGCACCGCCTCGCGGAACTGCTCGCGATCCTCGGCTCGGTGGATGACCTCGACCGGGGCGCCGATCAGCTCGACTCCGAGCTCGTCGAGCACGCCGGCTCGAGCCAGGGACACGGCGAGGTTGAGCGCTGTCTGCCCGCCGAGGGTCGGCAGCAGGGCGTCGGGACGCTCGCGTTCGAGCACGGAGGCGACGCTCTCGAGGTCGAGCGGCTCGATGTACGTCCGGTCGGCGAAGCCGGGGTCGGTCATGATCGTCGCCGGGTTCGAGTTGACGACGATCGTTCGGTACTCCTCCTCCCGCAGCACCTTGAGCGCCTGGCAGCCGGCGTAGTCGAACTCGCAGGCCTGGCCGATGACGATCGGTCCCGATCCGATGACACAGATCGACTCGAGATCTCGGCGGGCAGGCACTAACCGCGCAGCTCCTCGACCCAGGTCTCGAGGATGGGCCAGGCGTCGTGCGGGCCGGGGCCGGCCTCCGGGTGAAACTGCACGGAGCGCGCGTTGAGCTCGGGGAAGTCGAAACCCTCGACCGTTCCGTCGTAGAGCGAGACGTACGCCGCCTCTCTCGCCTCTGAAGGCGCGACGGCGAAGCCGTGATTCTGGCTCGTGACGAGCACCCGTCCCGTAGCGCGCTCGAGCACCGGATGGTTGGCGCCCCGGTGGCCGAAGGGCAGCTTGAACGTCTCGTTCCCGGTCGCCAGGCCGAGGAGCTGGTGCCCGAGGCAGATACCGAGAACGGGAACGTGCCCGAGGAGGCCGCGAACGACGTCGGTCTCTTCGCGGAGAGGCCCGGGGTCGCCAGGCCCGTTCGAGAGGACGACGCCGTCGAACTCCGCGAGCTCGTCGGGCTGCGTCGAATGCGGGAACACCGTGACCGCGGCGCCCGCATGCGTGAGCCGGCGTAGGATCGAGCGCTTCGTGCCGTAGTCGACGACTGCGACGCGCGGCGAGCCAGTCTTGCTGAAGACGTACGGCTCGCGCGTGGACACCTGCGCAACAAGCGCCTGACCTTCCATGAGCGGCTGCGCGCGAACCTGCTCTAGCGCATCGCCGACCGGCAGCTCCGTCTCGTCAGCCACAGCCGCGGCTCGCATCGCTCCGCCGTCGCGCAGCCGCAGGACGAGGGCGCGGGTATCGACCTCCTCGAGCCCGACGAGCCCGTGCTCGCCCAACCACGTCGACCACTCGGCTCCGCCGAGCTGGCGCATGAGCACGGCTCGTGCGTGCGGCCGGGCCGACTCTCCCCGCTCGTCGGCGACGCCGTAGTTGCCGACCATCGGCGCCGTGAAGCAGACGAGCTGCTCCGCGTAGCTCGGGTCGGTGACCGTCTCCTGGTAGCCCGTCATCGCGGTCGTGAAGACGGCCTCGCCGAGCGCGGCACCCGGCGCACCGACGGATCGCCCGCGATACACCGCCCCGTCCTCGAGGACCAGATAACCGGACGCGCGGCTCACCGGAGGCTCCCAAGCCACCTTGTGGCTCTGAGCCACAAAGTCACCCACATCCGATCGTTCATGCCGCGAACACTTCTCGCCCGTCGGCGATCGTATGAATGACACGTCCTCGCAAGGTCTGGCCGAGGAGCCAGGAGTTGGCGGAGCGCGACCTGAACCCCTCCTCGGTCACCGTCCAGTCGGAGTCGAGGTCGAGAACGACGAGGTTCGCACGCGCACCGACCTCGATCCTCGGCTCGTCGAGCCCGAAGACGCGCGCAGGCCCTGCAGACATCCGCTCGAGGAGGGTCTCGAGCGAGAGCTCTCCGGGAACGACGAGATACGTGTAGAGCGCCGCGAACGCCGTCTCGAGGCCGGTGACGCCGAACGGCGCCTCCTCGAACGGGACGTCCTTCTCCTGGCGGGCGTGGGGAGCGTGATCTGTCGCGATGCAGGAGATCGCACCTCGCCGAAGCGCGTCTCGCAGGACCGAGCGATCATCTTCCGACCGAAGCGGCGGGTTCATCTTCACGTTCGGATCGAGCGAGCGGACCGCTTCGTCGGTGAGCACGAGATGGTGTGGTGTGACCTCGGCCGATGCCATGAGGCCTTTCGAAAGGGCAAGTTCGAGCGCGGCAACCGACTCGCCGGCAGAGAGGTGCATCAGGTGGATCGGCCGATTTTCGCCGCCTGCCAGGGCGAGATCTCGCTCGACCATGACGCTCTCTGCCGCGGACGGGTAGGCGCCGAGCCCCAGCTCCGCTGCGACCTCGCCCTCGTGCGCGTGCCCTCCACGCGAGAGCGTGGGCTCCTCGCAGTGGAGCGCCAGCGGGAGCTTCGCGAGACCGCTGTACTGGAGTGCGCGCCGCAGGAGTCCGGCCGATTCAACCGGACGCCCGTCGTCGGTGAACGCTGCCGCACCCAGACCCGCGAGCTCGACCATCTCGGTCAGCTCCTCCCCACGCTGCCCTTTGCTGATCGCCGCCATGAAGCCGGTGGGTACGACAGCTTCCGCGCGCGCGCGCTCGACGAGGGCCCCTAGCACCGCAGCGGAGTCGACGACCGGCTCCGTGTTCGGCATGGCAAGGATTGCGCAGTACCCACCCGCCGCGGCGGCCTCGCTCCCAGAGCGCAGCGTCTCCTCGTCCTCACGGCCCGGCGTACGCAGGTGTACGTGCGGGTCGACGAATGCAGGCGCGATGACGCGGCGACTGGTGCCCGCCGGCTCGATCGCACTGATCACACCGTCCGTTACGGTGATCCGAAGCGCCTCGTCGATGCCTTGCCCCGGGGAGAGCACGCGTCCTTCGAGTACGAGGCTGTCACTGCGGCCGTTGGCGCCGAACAGTGTCACGCCATCTCCGCGTGCACGTGCGCTGCGACCGGAGCCACCGTCAACACGTCGTAGAGAACGGCCATGCGAACGACGAGGCCGGCACGCACCTGGTCGGTGACGAGCGCGGCCTCGGAGTCGGCAACGCGCGGGTCGATCTCGATCCCACGGTTCATCGGGCCTGGATGCATGACCACCTGGCCGCTCCGAACGCGATCCGGACCGATTCCATACAGAGCCGTGTATTCGCGAAGAGAAGGTATGAAGGCCTCACCGCTCGCCATCCGCTCGGCTTGCATGCGAAGCACGTAGATCACGTCTGCGTCGGCGATCGCTCCGATATCCGTCGACACCTCGCACCCCAGCGCCGCTATCCCGCGCGGAAGGAGCGTCGGAGGCCCGACGACGAGCGCCTGCGCCCCGACGAGCCCGAGCGCCTGCACGAGGGAGCGAGCGACCCGGGAATGGAGCACGTCGCCCACGATCGCCACCCGGAGCCCGTCCAAGCGCCCCAGAGCTTCGCGCATCGTGTGGAGGTCGAGCAGGGCCTGCGTCGGATGCTGGTGCTTGCCGTCGCCGGCGTTCACGACATGCGCTCCCGTGTGCCGCGCGACGAGCTGAGGCGCCCCGATCGACGGATGGCGAACGACGATCACGTCCGGGTCGTACGCGGCGAGCGTCAACGCCGTGTCCTTCAGCGACTCGCCCTTGTCCACTGAGGAACCCGTCGAGCGAAGCGACATCGTGTCGGCGGATAACCGCTTCGCGGCAAGCTCGAAGCTCGCAAGAGTCCGGGTCGAAGACTCGTAAAAGAGATTGACGACGGTACGCCCGCGGAGCGTCGGCAGCTTCTTGACCTCTCGCTCGAGAGATGCCGTCAGCGCCTGTGCCGTGTCCAGGATGCGCTCGACGTCGTCCCGCTCGAGATCGCGGATCGAGAGCAGATGACGCCTGGGCGGCGCCGGCGGCCGAAGTTCAGACATGGCGCTCGTCCCCACTTCCTCCGACGAGAAGAACACTGTCGCGCTCGTCGACCTCCATGAGCTCGACCTGGATGCGCTCACCGCGCCCCGTGGGAAGGTTCTTGCCGACATAGTCAGGGCGAATCGGAAGCTCTCGGTGGCCACGATCCACGAGCACCGCAAGCTGGACGCGCGCTGGGCGTCCGAACTCGAGCAGCGCGTCGATGGCGGCACGAATCGTGCGGCCCGTGTAGAGGACGTCGTCGACGAGCACGACGGTCATGCCCTCGATCGGGAACGCGATGCTCGTCGCTCTCACGACAGGTTGACGATCCGGCCGACGCCCTCCATCGCGGACATGCACGTCGTCCCGGTGAAACGTGATGTCGAGAGCGCCGACAGGAAGCTCGAAGTCACTTCGCTCCTCCACGAGACGTCGTAGCCTCGACGCGAGCGGCACGCCTCGTGTCTGGATCCCGACGAGCGCGACACGGTCGAGGCCGGGGCCGTCAGGCGGGCCGTTTCGCTCGATGAGCTCATGCGCGATCCGGGAGAGGGCCTTCGCAATCGCGTCGCCGTCCAGAAGCTGTCTCGCCGTTGCGCGATCGGGGACGTGCGTCGTCATCTCACTCCTTTCCGGCCTCACTGGACCGGGTTAAAGGACGCGATCAGTGTAGCCGGTGCGCCAGACCGGTAGCCGTTCGCACATAACCGCTACTCGAGCTCGTCCTCGTCCGCATCTGCGAGCGCCTCGATGGCGTCGCGGGCCTCGTCGATGTCGGATTCGGAGACGAGCACCTTGAGCGGCGGATCGTCGAGTGCGTCCGGATCGTGCTCGGTGGCCGGCTCGAGATGGGACTCGATACCGGCCGCAGCGAGAAGCTCCTGGAGCTCTTCTCCCTCGGCGACGTCGCCCGCGAGCGTCACTTGCACGAGCCGGGTCATGTCTCGACCGAGACTACTCCAGTTCGGCTCGACCGGGCACCCATGCGAACGAGCTCAGGCGAGCCGCGCTCGGCGAACGGGATCTCGATGACGTCGAAGTCGCGGGGAACCTCGGTCGCCGGAAAGAGCTCGCGTGCCTCCTCGACGACCTGATGGCCGAAATAGCGCGTCGACACGTGTGTGAGCGCCAGCATGCGGACGCCGGCTTCGCGCGCGACGAGCGCGGCCTCGCCCGCCGTCGAGTGCGACGTCTCGCGTGCCCGCTCACGCTCGTCTGCCAGGAACGTCGCCTCGTGCACGAGCACGTCCGCCTCCGTCGCTGCCTCCACGACCGACGCTGCCGGCGCAGTATCGCCCGTCAAGACAAGCTTCCGCCCCGGAC
>JBOHAY010000044.1:0-4623 GCA_050697935.1 Gaiellaceae bacterium
ACGCCGCCTCCGTACCCGACAGGTCGGCGAGTGCGCGCTCGAGCTGGTGGTGCGGCTCGAACGTCCCGCAGATGAAGCGCACCGACGCCGTTCCGGCTCCGTAGCGCTCGAGCCCTTCGATGCCAGCCCGAACCACCTCCGGGTGGCCAGCGAGGCCGAGATAGTTGTTCGAGGAGAGAACGATCACCTCTCCTCGTCCTGCCATACGTACGACGGGTCCTTGCGGCGACTCGAGGGTCACGAACCGCTTGTACGTACGCGCCTCGCGCAGGGCGTCGAGCTCCTCTCCTACCTGGTCGTTCAGGACCACGCTCATGCAGCCGCTCCGTTCGGTCGAAGGACGATCTTGCAAGCCTCCCCGGCCTCGAGCAGCGCGAAGCCCTCCTCGAAGCGCTCAAGTGGCAGCTCGGCCGTGATCAGCGGGCGCAGATCGACGACACCATGCTCGAGCAGCCAGCGGGTCGTGTACCAAGTCTCCCAGATCTCGCGCCCGTTGACGGCGCTCACGGTGAGGTTCTTGAAGATGAGCGACTCGGCGATGTCGATCGTCGCCGGCCGGGCGGGTATCCCGAAGAGGACCACGTTGCCGCCGTGCCGGACGATTCCGAACGCGTCCTCGATTGCTTTCAACGCGCCGGACATCTCGAAGACGACGCCCATGCCCACGCCCTCGTTGTGCTCGACGAACCATGCCGGCACGTCTTCGACCTCGTCGACGTTGACGACGTCGTCCGCGCCCAGCTGGCGTGCGAGCGCCATCCGATACGGGACGTGATCGGACGCGAGCAAGCGGCCCGCGCCGAATGCACGCGCGATGGCGATGGCGAAGAGCCCAACAGGACCGCAGCCGAGGACGGCGACAGCCCGACCGGCCAGCTCCTGCGTCGCGGTCGCGAACACCGCGTTGCCGAAAGGCTCCTGCAAACAGGCAAGCTCCGGAGGGAGCTTGGCGCGGTCGTTCTGCCACACAACGGAAGCGGGGACGACGACGTAGTCGGCGAAGCCACCGTTGCGATCGACGCCCAGGATCTGGGTTCGCTCGCACATGTGCGCCTTGCCCGTCCGGCAGTGGAAGCAGGTTCCACACGTGACGTGGCTCTCGGCCGACACGTAGTCACCCTCGGCGACGCCGCGAGCGCTGCTGCCGACGGCGACGACGGTCCCGCAGAGCTCGTGGCCCAGGGTCAGCGGGGGGTGGACGCGCTCGGCCGACCAGTGATCCCAGCGGTGTATGTGCAAGTCGGTGCCACAGATGCTCGCGGCCTCGATCTGAATCAGGACCTCGTCGGCGCCCGGCGTCGGTATCGGTAGCTCGTCGAGGACCAGCCCGGGCTCGGCTTCGCGCTTGCGAATGGCGCGCATCGTCTCCACGGCGCTCCGATCTTGCCACGCGGACGAGTCCACACCGGTGGGACCTCGCTCGACGGTTCGGCTTTTCACTGATGTATGGAGCCCGGCCCGCCACCACGATGAACACGTGCGACTGCTTCCGCCGCCCTGGAAGGCCAAGGTCGTCGAGCCGATCGAGCTTCGCTCGCCCAGAGATCGTCGGATCGCCATCGAGGAGGCGGGATACAACACGTTCCTGCTTCGCTCGGAGGACGTCTTCGTCGACCTCCTGACGGACAGCGGCACGTCCGCGCTCTCGCAGGAGCAGCGAGCCGCGATGGAGCTGGGTGACGAGGCCTACTCAGGCTCGCGGAGCTACTTCCGCCTGGAAGCCGTTGAGCGCGAAACCTTCGGCTACCCCTACCTGATCCCCGCCCATCAGGGGCGCGGCGCAGAGCACCTTCTGGCTCGCGCTCTCGTTCGGCCGGGAACGATCGTCCCCTCGAACCTCTACTTCACGACATCGCGCGAGCACGTCGAGCTCGCCGGCGGGACTTGGGTCGACGTCGCCGTGAGGGAGGCACTGCAGCCTCAGTCGCCGTTCCTCTTCAAGGGCAACATCGACCTGGCGCGACTGCAGGAGATCCTCGAAGCCGCAGCGCCCGGAGAGGTGGCCTACGTGCGCCAGGAGGCGTGCCTGAACATGGCCGGTGGACAGCCGTTCTCGATCGAGAACCTTGCGGCAGTTCGAGAGCTGACCCGCCGCCACGGTGTTCCGTTCATCCTCGACGCGACACGGATCTCGGAGAACGCGCTCTTCGTCAAGGAGCGGGAGCCGGGCTACGAAGAGCACGCGCTCGCCGACCTCGTACGGCTCATTGCCGGCCACGCCGACGGGGCGATCTTCACCTCCAAGAAGGACCACTTCGTACCAATAGGCGGCTTCATCGCCGTCAACGATCTCGAGCTCGCACGCAGACTCCGCGAGCAGGTCGTGCTGTACGAGGGGTTTCCGCATTACGGGGGCATGGCCGGCCACGACATGGAGGCGCTCGCACAAGGGATTCGCGAGTCAACCGACGAGAGAGTCGTCGACGCCTACGTCTCCCAAGCCCGCTACCTGGGCGCATTGCTCGAGGACGCAGGCGTGCCCATCGTCGTCCCGATTGGAGCACATGCCGTCTTCGTCGACGCCAAGCGATTCCTCCCGCACCTCGATCAGACGGAGTTTCCCGCGCAGGCGCTTGCCGCAGCGTTCTACCTCGCGGGCGGCGTCCGCTCGATGGAGCGTGGGATCGTGTCGGGTCAGCACGGGACCGATCCGTACGACGGTCTCGAGCTCGTCCGGCTTACGTTGCCGCGCCGCGTGTACACCCAGGAGCACCTGACGTGGGTCGCTGAGGTCGTTGCTGGCGTTCACTCGCGCGCAAACGAACTTCCGGGACTGCGAATCACGTACGAGCCTGAGCATCTGAGGTTCTTCCTCGCCCGTTTCGCGCCGCTCGAGCCTTTCCCGGAGATCGCCGTCGAACACTCAGGGGTGAGCCCAGCTCTCGTCCACGCGTAACGGAGGGAGGCGCTCGGCCGCTCAGCATGCGAGCGTCCCCTCGAGTGCCCCGGCCGCGGGCGGCAGGAGCGGTTGGTTTCGCGGTGCTGAATCTGCGCCGTCCAGCCGCCGGAGCGCACCGGCTACGCGCGCCGAGCGCACGCGCGAGTCGGCGAAGACGACGATCGTCGATCGTCCGGTCTGGAGCTCGAGCCGAGTCCCGTCGTCGAGAACCGCGGCGGGCACGCCCCGCACCGTCGTCCGCTCGAGTGTCGATCCGAGCCCGGACAGGCCGTAGAGCGCGAGATGCCGGCGGCAGGCGGGCCAGATCTGAATCTCGATCGGAGGCGCACAGCCCAGGTCGTCGGCCGTAACGCAGTCGCCGTAGACGAACGAGACGAACTCCGCGGTGTCGGAGCGGCGCAGCACGGCGACGAGCGGGTGCCCTTCGACGCGGTCGCCCGCGAAGAACAGCGCGTAGTCGTCGAACGCTCGAGCATCGTCGAGCGTGAACCCACCCACGGGCCCGGGCTGCTGTTCTGGCTCCTGCTCACGCACCGACCCCGAGCCAGCGCCCGTCAGCACGAGAGCTGCGAGCGCTGCCACAGCACCCACGAGACGACCGTTCAGTGATTCACCTGGTGAAGTGAGATGAGCGCGGTCCAGCCGTCGGACGCGGCGTAGTCGCCGTCGCACTGCTTGAAGCTCTGCGTGTTCCCCCACCACACCCTGGATGACGCGTGTCCCGCGACAACGAGACGGCGCTCGAGCTCGTCTCGAGCCTGGTCGAAGCCGCTTCCGCCCGGGCCGTTCGAGTCGACGGCATGTCCGCACGGCGGGAAGAGGACGAGATCCTCGTGGTGCGCGCCGGCCATCGCGACCCATCCGAGTGTCGAGTCAGGGTGCTGGCCGCGGACGCGAGCGTGGAATCTCGAGCCGAGCCCGCTCGTGCGCTGGGTGTGCATGGTCGAACACGCTCCGTGGTCGACGAAGGACTGCGTCGAACCGACGCTCGACGTCCACGCCGCGTGCGTCTCGACCTGGCTCTGGGCTCGGCCCCAGGTCCCCCAGATCGTGAAGACGACGTTGACGGGATCGGCGCGGTTCGACACCGATGCCGGACACGAGCGGTGGGTGTAGCGATCGCTCGAGTCGAAGTGCGCGAGCCCAGGCTGAACGCACACGACTGCGGCAGCCACGACCACTATGGAGAGTGCGATTCGAGCCATGCCTCGACGGTAGAGGCAGCCGAACGAAACCGTGTGTCAACTCTGTGCCAATTAGGGCGTCGCCGCCCGAGCCGTGGCGCTCTCTATCGCAGCCTCAGTACACGACGACCGGCGTCCCCACCTCGACAAACCCGTAGACGCGCTCGGCCTCGCCCTCCGGAAGGCGAACGCAGCCGTGAGAGGCAGGGTAGGACGGGACGTACGGCGACTGGTGCGTCGCGATCCCACCGGTGAAGTAGGCGGCGTACGGCATCCACACCTTGAACGGAATGGACCACGACAGGAGCGTCTTCACGTACACGCGGAACGAGCCCGCGGGAGTGAGCCCAGCAGTCCCTGTCGACGCGTGTATGACCCGCGTCACCTCGCCGGAGTCGACCATGAGCAGCACCCCGAGATCCCGATAGATCTCGATCCGCGTCCCCGGCCGCCGCGCTGACGACTCGGGACGAGACGCGGTGAACAGCGCGACCTGGGTCTGCCCGGTGATCGATCCCGTCCGGTCGAGCTCCTCCCATC
>JBOHAY010000045.1:0-3478 GCA_050697935.1 Gaiellaceae bacterium
GCTAGATACGACGAGGGCGCCCGAGAGGCGCCCTCTTTTCGTACCGGACTTCGTACCGCGGTCAGCCGCTTGTGCCGGTCAGACGTAACTCTCGGGTACTGGTCCCCACACTCGATCGCCCCGAGGATGGCGCGTGATCCGAAAGCTCCCGCGCCCAGCACTCCGGGCAGAAGGTGTGACGCTCGCCACCCCGTCCGGGCACTACAGGACGCTCGCGGAGAGTGCCGCGGTGGAGTCATGCGTTGACGCCTGTCTCGATCGCCGCAGCTCAGTGAGTGGGAGTGTGGCGGCGAGGAGGCACGTTAGTCCGATGAACGCGATGACCTGGGCGGGCGCTGCGATTGGCAGTTCGCTCCCGCCCGCGAAGGTCAAGGTGTTCCAGTCGCGGATCAGGTTGTTGAGAACCGGGAGGTTGCTCCATGGACTCGGGAGCCAGAGAGTGAGGAGGATGCCGCAGAGCGTGGCAATCGGGAGCGCTTGGCGGGCCGATGCCCAGCGGGCAAGTTGGGGGATCGTCAGGAGGAGAAAGACGAGCCGGTAGTCGGAGCTGCGCCCGAGCGCGAAGGTGGCAACGTAGATTCCGGCACCAGCCCAGAAGAGATCGAGTTCTCGCAACGGACCGGTGCTGAGATGGTTGCGCAGTCTCCGGCGGAGTGCGATCGCGGCAGCGATCGCGAGCACGATGACAACAACGTCCCACATCCGCCCCGGCGCAACGATGCGTCCGAGCCAACCGCCGAAGATGTGGAGACCGTAGGCGTACTCGTCCCCCTGAGGCAGCACCCGCTCGATCGTTCGGATATCGCGGAATGTCGCCGCCGCATAGACAGCGAAGAAGCCCACGACCGATGCAACGCAGATGACGGCTGCTCGCCGAGGGAGCCTTGCAAGCATTCCGACGGCGGCGATCGGAAAGAGCTTCAGGACAGCGGCGACGAGGACCAGCGCCGATGCGAAAGGCGGGCCGTAGCGCGAACGTCTCATGACGAGACCAGCTGCCGCGACCAGGCTGAACAAGGCGATGTCCACGTTGCCTCGCTCGACCCCGAACATGACCGCCGGCGAACACAGCGCCAGCCCGTAGATGAGGGCGTCCCCGATGGGCGCCCGGGGTGACAAGACGAGAATCGCCGCCGCGAAGAACGCGACCGCGATCAAGGAGCCGATGAGATAGGTGTCGTCTTGCCCGAGGCCGAGGATCGAGGCGGCCATCCACACCCGCGGATAGTTCTCCGGTCGGCCCCCCGGATCGCACGGGTTGACCGGCCAGGCGCCGAGGTGCTGACGGGCGCAATCCCATCCCGACGTCACCGATCGAAGATCGAAAAAGCCCGGCGTCACCGCCGGCACGCCAAGCCGATCCCAGTCGGCGTGGCCGCCCAGCGCAAGCAACAGAGCAAAGTAGCCACAGAGCATCCCGAGAAGCACGAGCCAGGCGGAACTCGAGCCCACAAGCCTCGTACCGACGACAGGCCTAGCCACTGCGAGGCCATCATCGCTCACGACGCCATCGTCGCAAAGCGGGGTAACGAAGGCTTCTGCTGGTGCCGCGGGCACCCACCAGCCCGACAGCGTTTCCGAAGATGCCGAGCGCTTCATCAAGGAGGTTCGCGGCGACGATCTCGAGCTCGCGGCTACCTGCGGGCGAGGAGCACGAGCTGGCGAGGCCGGACGCGGGGAAAAGGGGTCGACTGACGGCCAGACCAGTCAGTTCCTTGTCGCCCCCTCGCTGACAGGCACACCACGCCCGGCCTCACGCGAAGTATGCGCCCATACGAACAAGCTGGGCAAGGCCCATGTGGCAGCGGCTCTCGGCGCATAGGGCGCCGCGGCGACATCTCCGGATTGCGGCGCGGACGTCGGAGGCAGGTGAACCGAACAGCCGACGTTCCGAGGATTCGGCTGGCGGCTCTGTTCCCCCGCGAGGGTCGTGAACCGCCAGCACTGGTTCGTTAGACGTCTGTCCGAATCAGTCGCTAGCCCTCTTCACTCCTTCCGAACGTCACCTACGCCGAGTCTTCTCTGTCGACGAGCTCGCGAGCTAGTCGGATCGAGGAGCGGACGTTGGAGGCAGGGGGGTGCAACGAGCGAGGGTTCCGCGGTTCTCGAAGACATCCGCCGTATGCTCACCGCCCGTGTTCGGAACCCTGGTGCCGGTCACTTTCCTGGGGTACGACCTCGGCGACCTCGGAGTCGCCGTGCTGATCGTCGTCGTGGCCGTGGGACTCGCCTTCTTCACCGCGACGTTCGGGTATCTCAGAGCCAAGCGGGCTGCTGCTGAGCGGGAGTTGGCTCCGGAGCGCGAGCTGGAGAACGGCGGACGAAACTAGGGCGGTTGTCGCGCCCCCCGCACAGGCGACTCAAAAGCGAAGGCGCAGCCTACGATCGTCAGGCGCCTCCGAGATCCACTCGCCGACAGGCGAAGGCTGCCCTGCACGGCACGTGTCGATCGCGTCTTGCCAGGCTCGGTCGTAGGCGACCCGGGGCACTCGGTTCCAGCTGAAGTCCACGTTGTCGACTGCGACCAGGCCGGGACTGCGGTGCTCGAGCCTACGAGCGTGCCGGATGCGGTCGAGGTCGTCACCATTGCACTCGGCGACGTAGACGTGCGGGCCGTCCGCCTTTACCCACGCCCACCACCCATCCTCCAGAGCATCCCACACCTCTTCGTCGGCTTGGATCGGAAATTCCCCCTTCTCGGATCCGAGCAGGATGCGGTCAGCGTGGTCGTGCCAGGGAAATGCGAGCAGTACCTGACCGTCCGTGCTCACCACGTGCGCCTGCCAGTTCGTCGGGCTGTAGCTGTCGAACGCGACGACGACGTCCTCGTGTGGTCGCGCCCAGGCAGTTGGGAGCTCGACGTTCCGTGGCCCGATCCACCCGGACAACTCGAGCACCCGTTGCGATTGTCCGAGGTGACGAGCAGATCTCTGCGCGATCTGGATGGTTCCCCCTTTGATCGTGAACCGATGCCGCTGACGGTAGGCGTGTCGGAAGGCTCGGCATAGCCCCCCAAAGGGTGACCAGTCGAAACCCGCCTCCTCGGAGAGGTGCGGCGTGCCGCAACCCGAGCTCGCGGGCTACCTGCGGATCGAGAAGAGCCCTCGAGTGGATGCTCTAGCCAGACCGCGACGAAACGATCTCGAGCTCATTCGCGCTGGTCGTCGTCTCGGAGCGACTCCTCGGCCAGGTGTGCCCAGCAGTCCAGGTACTGCATGACCCTCTGGTTCAACTTGCGCGCGAGCGGCACGACCTCGACCCATGCGATTTCCTCGCCGTCGCCCAACCGGGCGTTGAGAAAGCCAGCCATTGCCTGTGCGTCGTCGTCGTCGGTGAACGCCCATGCGGTCTGGTCGCGGGGAGCGAGCCGAGGGTCGAGCACCACGACGCAGATGTTGGCCACTGCCAAGACGTTAGGTCGTCACCCCCCAAATGGGTATCCCTCGTGCGAGGGTCGTGTGTGGGCGTCGCCGGCTAG
>JBOHAY010000046.1:0-17114 GCA_050697935.1 Gaiellaceae bacterium
GTAGAGGCCTCTGTGGAGTTCGCCAAGGCCGGGACCGACCCCAAGCCCGAAGACGCGCTCAAGTACGTCTATGCCTGAGCTGACCTACAGAGAAGCGGTGCGGGACGCGCTCGGGCAGGCGCTCCGCACGGACGAGAGTGTGTTCGTCATGGGCGAGGACATCGCCGAGATGGGTGGGTCGATGGCCGTGACCCAGGGCTTGCTCGAGGAGTTCGGGCCGAAGCGCATTCGCAACACGCCGATCTCCGAGATGGCCATCGTCGGCAGTGGAATCGGCGCTGCGATCCAGGGGATGAGACCCGTGGTCGAGATCATGTACGAGGACTTCCTGACGCTCTCGATGGAGCAGCTCGTCAACCAGGCTGCCAAGCATCGAACCATGTCGGGCGGCCAGGTGAAGGTGCCGCTCACGATTCGCACGCAGGGCGGCGCGGGGTGGTCGCCCGGCGCCCAGCATGCCCAGCAGCTCGAGGCCTGGTTCGTCCATGTCCCCGGGCTCAAGGTCGTTTTCGCGTCGACGCCCGAAGATGTCCGTGGCCTGCTGTGGTCCGCGATCTACGACGACAACCCGGTCGTGTTCTTCGAGCACCGGACCCTGTACCCGCTGAAGGGCGAGGTGCCGACGAAGCTCGAGCCGATCCCGCTCGGCAAAGCGCGCATCCACCGTGAGGGCGAGGACGTGACCGTCGTCGCCACGGGCCGGCTTGTCCACGAGGCGCTCGAGGCGGCGGAAACGGCAGAGAGCGAGGGCATCTCCGTCGAGGTCGTCGACCCGCGGACGCTGCTCCCCCTCGACGAGGAGACCATCGTCAGCTCGGTACGCAAGACCACCCGCTGCGTCACGGCGCACGAGGCTGTTACTCGCGGCGGCTTCGGATCAGAGCTCGCAGCTGTGATCCAGCACGGTGCCTTCGACTGGCTCGATGCGCCGATCGAGCGGGTCGGCGCGAGATTCGCTCCACTTCCGTTCGCGCCGGCGATGGAACAGTGGGCCGTTCCGCACGCGGCGGACGTCCTCGAGGCGATCCGGCGCACGGTCGCGCGGAGCTAGGTATGGCATCCGAGGTCAAGCTGCCGCGTCTCGGCCAGGGGATGGAGTCGGGGACGATCGTGCGTTGGCTGAAGTCCGAAGGTGAGGAGGTCGCCAAGGGCGATCCTCTCTACGAGCTCGACACCGACAAGGTCACGCAAGAGGTGGAGGCGGAGGCCGGAGGCGTCCTGCTCAAGATCGTGATCGCAGACGGGGAGGTCGACGTCGGCACGACGGTCGGCGTCATCGGCGCACAGGACGAGGACGTGTCGGAGCTCCTCGCCGCGTCGCAGGGCGGGAACGGCGGTGCTCCGGCCGTAGTGCCGGACGCCGCGCCGCCGTCGCCGGCAGCGGAGAAGCCAAGTGGCTCAGAGCCACAAAGTGTGGGGGGCGACATCGCGGAGTCGGAGTCCGCCACGTCCGCGAGTCGCACCGGCGAACGCGCGAAGGCGTCTCCGCTGGCTCGGCGCATGGCGCGCGAGCGCGGCGTCGACCTTGCGCTCGTCACTGGCAGCGGCCCTGAGGGACGGGTGATCGCGGAAGATGTCGAAGGCGCGGCTGTCAGGACCTCAGAGCGTTCGACCGAGTCTCCTCCCGCTACTCCAGACGCGTCCGCGACTCTCTCGACGTCCACGGACGAGGTCGAGGTCGTGGAGCTGACCTCGACCCGTCGCACGATCGCACGACGCCTGACCGAGGCCTGGGGGGCCCCCGTCTTCCAGCTCTCGGTCACCGCGGACGCGACGGAGCTCGTCGCGACGAGGGAGCGTCTCGTCGAGCTCCTGCGCGAGGGTGAGGCGAAGCCGACGGTGAATGACGTCCTCACACGAGTGGTCGCGTCCGCGCTCGTGCGGCACCGCCCCGTGAACGCACACTTCAGCGACGGTCGGATCCTGCGCTTTCCGACCGCGAACGTCGGCCTCGCCGTTGCAGCGCCTGGCGGGCTCGTCGTTCCCGTGATCCGCGATGCCGACACGAAGAGCGTCCAGCAGATCGCGGTAGCGAGAGCCGATCTCGTATCGCGAGCCCGAGAGGGGAAACTCAAGCTCGCCGACCTCGAGGGCGGGACGTTCACGATCTCGAACCTCGGGATGTACGGCATCGAGCAGTTCATCGCCGTCCTCAATCCGCCGCAGGTCGCGATTCTCGCCGTCGGCTCGATCGAAGACCGACCGGCGGCTCGCGACGGAGAGCTCGTCATATCTCCGACGATGACCATGATCCTGACGTGCGACCACCGCGCCATCGACGGGTCGGAAGGCGCCGAGTTCCTGCGCACGGTCAAGGCGTTCGTCGAATCACCGGCGCTCGCGCTCTAAGCCGCGCTTTGCGCAAGACCCGAATCTGCTCGCGCAGATCCGGGTCGCACGAAGTTCCCTGAAGTGCCGTCGCTCTGCGACGGCGGTGCTCGTGCGGCGAAGCATTACGCTTTCGAAATGGTCATTCGCCGAGGCGGCCGCCAGGACGTCCGGTTCCTTCGCGACATGCTCCACCACGCCTACTACTGGCGCGAACGGAACCCCGGGGAGGAGCGCGGGCCCGTCGCCCGGTATGTCAAGGGCTGGGGTCGTCCTGGCGATACGGCGCTGATCGCTGTGGAGGGTGCTTTTCCCGTCGGTGCAGGCTGGTATCGGCTGTTTCGGCGCGATCAGCCGGGGTACGGCTTCGTGGACGAAGAGACCCCGGAGCTCGCGATCGCTGTCGTCCCGAGCCGCCGCGGACAAGGGATCGGTGACGTGCTGTTGACTGCGCTGTGCGATCGCGCGCGTTCGGAGGGCTATCAAGCACTCAGCCTGAGTGTGGAGCGCGATAACGATGCGCTCGTCTCGTACTACGAGCAGCACGGATTCGCGCACGTCGCGGAGGACGGTGGCGACAGCATCACGATGCGGCGAGAGCTGTAGGTCGTTCTTCGTGTCGTCGATGAGTAGGCAAGAGCAGAAGGCCAACGCGTTCCGGAAGCTCCACGCCGGCGAGGCATTCGTGATTCCGAATCCTTGGGATGCAGGCTCGGCGCGGGTTCTCGCGGCGCTCGGCTTCGAGGCGTTGGCGACCACCAGCTCCGGCTTCGCATTCACGCTCGGGCGCATGGACGGAGGGGCGACCCTGGACGAGGTCGTCGACCACGTCGGGATGCTCGATCGAGCGACGGAGCTTCCGGTCTCGGTCGATCTCGAGAATGGATACGGTGCCGAGCCGGCGAGCGTCGCGCTCGCGATCGCTCGTGCGGCCGGGGCGGGCGCGGTCGGCGGCTCGATCGAGGACTACGATCCTGACGGCCACCTCTACGACCTCTCTCAGGCGGTCGAGCGGATCGAAGCTGCAGTCGAAGCGGCGCGTGGCGTGGGATTCCCATTCACGCTGACAGCGCGCGCCGAGAACCACATTCGCGGCAACCCCGACCTCGACGACACGATCGCGCGCCTTCGCGCGTTCGAGGAGGCGGGCGCGGACGTGCTCTACGCGCCGGGGCTTCGAAGCTCCGACGAGATTCGAGCCGTGTGCCAGGCAGTGTCGCGGCCGGTCAACGTGCTCGCGGTGCCCGCGCTCTCACTCGCGGAGATCGTCGACGCGGGCGCCCGCCGGATCAGTGTCGGGGGCGACCTGACCTGGGTGGCGATGCGTGCGGCGGCTGACGCGGCGATGGCGCTTCGCGACGGCGATCTGTCACCACTGGCGACGAGAGTGCCACTCGAGGAGTGGTTCGGGAGCGAGGGTCGCCCCAGCTAGGATCGCGGCCATGAACTTCGACGTAGCCGTCCTCGGCGGCGGGCCAGCCGGCTATACCGCGGCGATTCGGGCAGCGCAGCTCGGCGCCCGCGTTGCCTGCGTCGAGAAAGAGCCGGAGCTCGGAGGAACGTGTCTGCGCGTGGGCTGCATCCCGACGAAGGCATGGGTGCAGACCGCGCATGCCCTCCACGCGGCTCGGGAGATCAACCCCAAGCTCGGAGTGGTGACCGCAGAGCCGACGCTCGACTTCGCGCAGGCGAACGAGTGGAAAGCCGCCGTGGTCAAGCAGATGACGGGTGGCGTCGCGTCGCTCTTCAAGGCGAACGGCGTCACCTGGTTCCAAGGAGCGGGGAGGTTCGAGGATGGTCGCTCGATCGCGTTCGACAAAGGAGAGGTCGGCCTGAGCTTCTCGAGCGCAATCGTCGCCACGGGCTCGTATCCCGTGCAGCCGCCCATCCCCGGGCTCGACTCGCCCCGCTGCGTCGACTCGACGGGTCTCCTCGCGCAGACAGAGGTTCCGCGGCGATTGCTCGTCCTCGGAGGCGGGATCATCGGATGCGAGTTCGCGTCGATCTTCGAGCGCTTCGGTACCGAGGTCACGATCGTCGAGATGCTCGACTCGCTCATTCCGCAGGAGGACGCTGACGCGACGAACGAGCTTCGCAAGGCGTTCGCGCGACGCGGGATCGTCGTCCACCTCGGCAAGCAGTGCACCAAGGTGGAGGACACCGGCGACTCCCTCGTCGTCCACTTCGGCGAGGGCGAGACGGCCGAGTGCGACCTCATGCTCGTCTCGGTCGGCCGCGCGCCGCTCGTCGACGGCATCGGACTGGACGTGGCGGGCGTCGCGTCCGACGCTCGCACCGGGATCCAGACCGACGCCTACCGGCGAACGTCCGTGCCACACATCTACGCGGCCGGCGACGTCGCGGGGTACTGGCAACTCGCGCACACGTCCTTCCGCGAAGGTGAGATCGCGGCGGAGAACGCAACGGGGCACGAGGCTCCCATGCCAGACACAGCCGTTCCACGGCCGATCTACACCGATCCCGAGATCGCCGGCGTCGGTCTCACCGAGGCCGAAGCTCGCGAGCGCTACGGGGACGAGAACATCGCGGTCGGCAGGTTCCCGTGGGCGGCGAACGCGCGTGCCGTCATGTCCGGCGAGACGGCGGGCTGGGTGAAGTCGATCCACGAGACGACGTACGGGGAGCTCGTCGGTGTCGTGATCGTCGGCGCGCATGCGACTGACCTGATCGAGACAGCGGTCGTTGCGCTTGACGCCGAGGCGACCGTCGAGACCGTCGCCGACGGCATGGCTCCTCATCCGACGCTCTCCGAGGCGATCAAGGAGGCCGGCCTCGTGGCGCTCGGCCGCCCGATCAATCTTCCGCCACGTCGAAAGTAGAGACCGGTCGCGAGGACCGCACCCGCGCGGCAGCCTGCGCCGACTTGCTCGCGGTTCGATACCCTCAGTCGGTGAGCATCTTCACCAAGAGAAACGCCGCAGTCGGCTACCTCACGCTGAAGGCACTCGATCGTCGTCGTCGAAGGCGGAGCGGTCTCAAGCTCGGCCTCTACGTCGTACTCGGGCTCATCTCGTTCGGCATCCTCGCTGGTGCAGCCGCGGTGGCAATGCGGCGCCATGGCGGAACCTCCGCCGAGGAGAACGACGAGGAGTCCTTCGCCGCAGACGAAGCGGAGAGCGACGAGGCGGAGTCCGAGATCGTCGGTGAGTACGTGACTGCGGCGCCGGAGCCGATCCCCGCGACGTGAGCCAGCGGCCGGCCGGCGGCGCCCGGTCGTCGATACGTCCCACACTCGCAGAACTCGTCCCGTACGAGCCCGGCAAGCCGGTCGAGGAAGTCCAGCGAGAGCTGGGGCTCGATCGCGTCGTCAAGCTCGCATCGAACGAAGGGCCCTACGGGCCGTTCCCTGCGGCTCAGGAAGCGATCGCCCGCACGACGCTGGAGCTCAACCGGTACCCGGATGGAGGAGCGTGGCGGCTCAGGCGCGCGCTCGCCGAGCAGCACGGCGTCGGGTTCGAGAACGTGACCGTGTGCGCCGGCGCGGATGCCGTCATCGGGTTCGTCTGCCTGGCGACGCTCGATCCGGGCGACGAAGCCGTCACGGGCTGGCCGTCTTTTCCGAGCTACGTGCTCGACCCGCTCAAGGTCGGCGGCGTCCCCGTCCGCGTGCCGCTCAAGGATGATCGCTACGACCTCGAGGCCATCCTGTCGGCGATCAGCGATCGCACGAAGCTCGTGTTCATTGCCGCTCCGAACAACCCGACCGGTACGACGAACAACCGCGCCGAGCTCGAGGCGTACTTCGCCGCGGTTCCGCCGCACGTCCTGACGGTCCTCGACCAGGCCTACTTCGAGTACATCGAGGCCCCGGAGTACCCCGATGCGATCGAGGAGTTCGCAAAGACCGGTTGCAACGTGCTCGTGCTGCGCACATTCTCGAAGATCTTCGGGCTGGCCGGACTGCGCGTCGGCTACGGCATCGGATCCGAGGAGGTCGTCACCGCGATCGGCAAGGTTCGCCGAGCGTTCGACGTGACCTCCGCAGGCCAGGATGCCGCGCTCGCGAGCTACGCGGAAACCGGCGAGATCGCCCGCCGTCGAGCGGCGAACCGCGATGCGATGGCCATCCTGGAACGCCTTCTCCGCGATAAGGGACTCGAGCCGGCCGGGCCTGCCGTCGCGAACTTCCTGTTCGTTCGGGTCGGTGACGCACTCGCCGTCAACGACGCGCTGTTGCGCGAAGGGGTCATCGTGCGGCCGATGGGGGCATTCGGCGCCCCCGATGCGCTGCGGATCACCGCAGGCACTCCGGACGAGATCGCCTTCCTCGAGCATGCCCTCGCTGTCGTTCCCGTGCCGAACGCCGTCGGCCCGGGCTGAGAGTGCGTTAAGCCTGGAACGCGTCTGGCGGGAGTCGCGCTTGACGCGCGAAACTCCCCCTCGATGATCGGTCATCTGGCTGAGCTATCCTCCGACGACGGGCGCCCGTGGGGGCGCTCGTCCCCTGTATGCGAACCACCCTGAAGAGAGGCCTGGGGCGCGGGGCCGCGCCGGACGGAAACGGGAAGCCCGTTCTTCCGCCTGGCGCGCTGTCTCCCGTCAGCTTCTATGCGCAACCTGCGAGGTCGCCGCGATCTCGTGCCGCGCTCATCGGTCGCGTCGCGCTGTGGCTCGGCGTCGCGTCGCTCGTGCTCGCCACCGGCACCGCAGGAGGCGCGTACCTCTACTTCCACCAGTCGGTGGCGGCGGTCGCCGCTGACACGCCGGAAGTGAGACGGGCAGCCCGACAGCTCTCGGTGGCGCTACCCGGGCAGCCTGCGGTGGCGCTCGTGATCGGGTACGACCACCGCAGGGAGGACGGCCAGAACTCCACCGGGCGCTCGGACACGCTGATGCTCGTTCGAGCCGATCCGTCGACCGACTCGATCTCGCTCCTCTCGTTCCCACGCGACATGCGCGTCGAGATCCGGTGTCCGGGGCGGACGCCGTTCTTCGACAAGATCGCGCATGCCTATTCGTACTGCGGGCCGCAGGGCTCCTTGGACACGGTCAAAGCATTGACGGGCGTCCCGATCAACTACCTCATCACCGTCAACTTCCGGGGATTCCGCCAGATCATCGACAGGCTGGACGGTGCCTGGATCGATGTCGACCGCCGGTACTTCAACGACCGCGGCGGCCCGTTCGGCTACGCGAAGATCAACCTCCGGCCCGGCTATCAGCAGCTCACCGGGAGGCAGGCGCTCGACTACGTCCGGTATCGCCACACCGACTCCGATCTCTACCGCGTCGCGCGCCAGCAGCAGTTCGTGAAGGCGTTCAAGGGCCAGGTGCAGGAGAGCTTCGCTCCGATCGCGCTGCCGAAGGTCGTCAACGCGATCACGAACAACGTCGAGGTCGCCCAGGGCGGCGGCTCGAGCGTCGACGGGCGCACGGTCCTCTCATACGCCCTGTTCGCCTACGGCCTGCCGCGTGGGCGGGTCTTTCAGACGCGGATCGAAGGTCTCGAGGGATTCGCCGAGCTGACGACCGGCTCCGAGAACATCACGCGCGCCGTACAGACGTTCACACACCCCGACGTCGAGTCCTCGGAGAAGGCGACGGCCGTCGCGCTCGGCGAGAAGCTCGAGCAGCGCGTGCCGGCCCCGCGCGACACGAGTGTCACCGTCCTCAACGGGAATGGCGTCACCGGCTCGGCGTCGACGGCCGGGTTCCAGCTCGGTGAACGTGGGTACGAGATCCTGACGCCGCCCAACGGCCTTCCCGCGAACGCTCCGCGGTTCGACTACTTCCGCACGCAGGTGTACTTCGACTCGGGTCGCCGCGGCGCCCGCGAAGCGGCGCAGAAGGTGGCGAACCTCTTCGCGTCCGCCGAGGTCCAGCCGCTGGCGAACGAGATAACCCCACTCGCGAGCGGTGCGATGCTGACGGTCGTCGTCGGGCAGACCTTCCATGGCAGTCTCGCATCGGCCCCCATCGACAGGACTCCGAAACGGGAACGCGCGAACGTCGTGTTCGGCCCGAACGCCGCCCGCGATCTCCTCCGCGAACGCCGCTCTCGCGTGCCGTTCCCGCTCATGGTTCCGACGGTGATCGAGCGCAGCTCGTGGACGGACTCGACGATGCCGGTTCGCATGTACTGGGTTGACGAAAAGGAGAAGCACAAGGCCGTGCGACTCGTCTACAGCATGGGCTCGAACGAGTACTGGGGCGTCCAGATGACCGACTGGGACGATGCCCCCGTCCTCGCCGACAAGAGCCTGACTCGGCGGATCAAGGGGCGGATCTACGACCTCTACTACGACGGTCCGAAGCTGCACATGGTCGTCCTGCGGACTCCGAACGGCAGCTACTGGGTGATCAACACGCTCCTCGACCGTATGTCGAACGAGACGATGCTCGCGATCGCCAAAGGCCTGAAGCCGCTCGGGAGAGCGAAATAACGTGCGAGTCGCGGTCTTCGGCGCCGGCTACGTCGGCCTCGTCACGGGAGCGTGCTTTGCCGACCTCGGCCACGACGTCGTCATCCGCGACGTGGTCGTGGAGAAGATCGACGCGCTCCGGCGAGGTGACGTGCCGATTCACGAGGAGGGGCTCGACGAGCTTCTGGAACGAAATCGGGAGCGGTTGACGTTCACGACCGAGGTCGACGAGGCCGTGGAGGGCGCGGACGTCGTCTATGTCGCCGTAGGCACGCCGCCGACGTATTCCGGCGATGCGGACCTCTCTGCGGTCTGGACCGTCGTCGACGAGCTCCCGCACGTCGACCGTCGAATCGTGGTTGCGATGAAGAGCACGGTGCCGGTCGGCACCGGGCGAACCGTGCGCCACCGGCTCGACGATCGAGGGCTGACGAACGTCGGCTACGTCTCGAACCCGGAGTTCACCGCCGAGGGAACCGCGGTTCACGACTTCCTGCACCCTGATCGCGTTGTCATCGGCGCGTTCGACGACGCTGACGGGGACCTGGTCGAGCGACTCCACGACGGAATCGACGCGCCCGTCGTCCGCTGCGACGTGCCGTCGGCGGAGATGATCAAGCTCGCGGCGAATGCCGCTCTCGTGACGAGGATCTCGTTCATCAACGAGATCGCGAACGTATGCGAGGCGACTGGCGCCGATGTTCTCACGGTCTCTCAGGGGATCGGGCTGGATCGCCGCATCGGTCCTGCATTCCTGCGTGCCGGGATCGGCTACGGCGGCTCGTGCTTCCCGAAGGACTCGCTTGCGCTGAAGCAGTTGGCAGCGAACTCCGGCTACAGCTTCCAGCTCCTGAATGCTGTGATCGAGGTCAACGAGCTCCAGAAGCGGCGTGTCATCGGCAAGCTCGAACGGCGACTAGGCCCGCTGCGCGACAAGCGGATCGCGCTTCTCGGCCTCGCGTTCAAGCCTGGTACGGACGATATGCGCGAGGCACCGAGCCTCGTGCTTGCAGGACGGCTGCTCTCGGAGGGGGCCGAGGTGCGAGCCTGGGATCCGGTCGCCGACGGCGCCGTCCATCTCAACGGCGTCGTGATCGCCGAGTCCGCGCTTGCGGCACTCGACGGCGCCGACGCCGCGGTCGTCGTGACCGAGTGGCCCGAGCTCCGCGACCTCGACTGGGCCCAAGCGGGTGCTCGGATGCGACACCGGCTGGTCGTCGACGGCCGTAACCTCCTCGATTCGGTGCAGCTCCGAGCGCTCGGCTTCGAATACGAGGGCATCGGGCGCCCGATCCAGTGAGCGTCCCGCTCGTCGCAAGCGCCCGCGCCGGCAAGGGGCGCGCATGAGTCTGCCGGCCGTCATCCTCGTCGGCGGGCAGGGGACGAGAATGCGGCCGCTCACCGATCGCACGCGTAAGGACATGCTCCCGCTCGTCGATCGGCCACTCCTCTCGTACACGCTGGAGCATCTCGCTCGTCACGGTGTGGACCAAGCAGTTATCTCGTGCGGCTACCTCCCGGATCAGATCGAGACGGCATTCGGCACCGACCACGCCGGCGTGACGCTGGATTACGCGATCGAGGAGATGCCTCTCGGCACTGGCGGGGCGATCCGTTTCGCAGCTCGCGGGCTCGACGGCAGCTTCTTCGCCTTGAACGGCGACTCGCTGCGGGAGGCGGACCTGGACCAGTTGGTCGCCTTTCATCGTTCGACCGGCGCCAAAGCGACCATCCTCCTCACGCCCGTCGCCGACCCGAGTCGGTACGGGCTCGTCCGCACGGCTACGGACGGCAGGGTCGAGACGTTCCTCGAGAAACCGCGGCCAGAGGAGATCGACACCGATCTGATCAACGCCGGACTCTACGTCCTCGAGCCCGAGGTCCTCGGGCTGATCCAGCCTGATCGCGCGGTGTCGATCGAGCGCGAAGTCTTCCCGCGGCTCGCGGCGGAAGGGGCGGTCTACGGAATCGCTCTGCCGGGGTACTGGCTCGACGTCGGCACTCCCGAGTCGTACCTCCAGGCTCATCGTGACGTTCTCGAGCGGCTCTTCGCGACCGAGGTCGGCGGTGCGCTCGGCGCAGACTTCACTCTCGTCGACCCGACCGCCCGGGTCGATCCGGGAGCACGCCTCGTCCCTCCTGTCTACGTCGGCCCGGGCGCGGTCGTCGAAGTAGGAGCTCGGCTGGGGAGTCTCGCCGTGCTCGGTGCGGGCTCGCGGCTGGCGGCCGGAGGTGTCGTGGAAAATGCCGTCGTGGGCTCTCGAGCGACCGTCGGCGCGGGATGCTCCGTCATCGGTTCCATCGTGGGAGACGGCGCCGAGCTCGGCGCCGAGTGTGAGCTTCACAACCTCGCCGTCGTGGGCCCCGGTGCGTCGCTCGGCGGTGGCAACGTCCTCGACCACGGGCTGCGCATCGGGGCGGGCCAGAAGATTCCCGAGAAGGCGCTTCGGTTCTCGTGAGCGAGGGGGCCCGCGATCGATACGGCGTGAGTCCACGAAAGGACGAGAAGCCCTGGGGTTGGGAGCTCGTCTGGGCTGAGGCTGACAACTACGTCGGCAAGCTCCTGTTCGTTCGTGCGGGCGAGTCGTTGAGCCTCCAGTACCACGAGACCAAAGACGAGTCGTGGCTCGTGCAGGAAGGTCGCGCGCGGCTCGAGTTGGGCGATGTGGGGAGCGAGCTCGAGGCGATCGAGATCGCCCCTGGCGACGCGTTCCACTTCCGTCCTCGCACGGTTCATCGCGTGACTGCGCTCGAGGACACGCTCGTGATCGAGGTCTCGACGACGCAGCTGGACGACGTGATCCGGCTCGAGGACCGGTACGGGCGCGAGGGAACGTCGGCCGCCTGACGAACCTTCACACGACTCTGGTAAGGTCTCGCGGTGCAGCAGGCGAGCACGATCGGTGAGGCGAGCCGGCGTTCCGGCTGGTCTCCACGCATGCTGCGCTACCTCGAAGACGAGGGCCTCGTCGTCCCGACCCGCACCGGCTCGGGATACCGGCAGTACGGCATCCGCGAGCTGAATCAGCTGAGGACGCTTGCCGACCTTCGCCGCGAGTTCGGCGTCGAGCTCAGCGAGTTGGCGTTCGCGGTGCGGTTGGCGGGAGAGCAGAAGCTTCGCGCCGCGGTCGAGACGTGGCTCGCGGGCAGTGTCTCTGCATCCGAGGACGTAACGCCGGCCTGGGTCGAATGGGAACAGCGCAAGCATGAGCGGCTCCTTGCGTCACGAGAGGCCGCCTGAGCGCGGCGACACCTGACACCGAGCACAGAGAGGATCGATGGCTACCACACTGAGATACGACGTGAAGGACCTTGCGCTCGCCGCCGAAGGCGTGCGCCGGATCGAATGGGCAGATCGGCAGATGCCGGTGCTCGCTGCGATCCGGGAGCGATTCGAACGGGAGCAGCCGTTGGCCGGTCACCGGGTCTCGGCCTGCCTGCACGTGACCACCGAGACCGCGAACCTTGCCCGGACGCTCAAGGCGGGAGGCGCAGACGTGGTGCTGTGTGCCTCGAACCCGCTCTCGACCCAGGACGACGTGGCCGCCGCGCTCGTCGACGAGTTCGGCGTCGGAGTGTTTGCGATCAAGGGTGAGGACAACGACACGTACTACCGGCACATCGAGGCCGCGGTCGACCATCGTCCTCACCTCACGATGGACGACGGCGCCGACGTCATCGGCGTTCTCCACTCGCATCGGCGCGAGCAGCTCGGCGACGTGATCGCGGGCACCGAGGAGACCACCACCGGAGTGATCCGGCTCAAGGCGCTCGAGCGTGACGGAAAGCTCGGCTTCCCGGTGATCGCCGTGAACGAGGCCCAGACGAAGCACATGTTCGACAACCGCTACGGAACGGGGCAGTCGACGATCGACGGGATCATCCGCGCGACGAATGTGCTCTTTGCAGGCAAGCGCTTCGTCGTGGCCGGCTACGGCTGGACGGGACGCGGAGTCGCGATGCGCGCGCGCGGCATGGGTGCGCACGTGATCGTGACCGAGGTCGACCCGCTCCGGGCTCTCGAGGCGGCGATGGACGGCTTCGAGGTGCTCTCGATGGATCGGGCCGCCGAGGTCGGTGACCTGTTCTGCACCGCGACGGGGGACAAGAATGTGATCGCCCGGTCGCACCTGGAGCGCATGAAGGACGGTGCAATCCTCTCGAACACCGGTCACTTCAACGTCGAGATCGAGATCGGGGCTCTGCGCGACCTCGCGGTCGAGACCCGCGAGGCTCGAGCGCTGGTGGACGAGTTCACGCTCGCGGATGGACGACGCATCTACCTGATCGCCGAAGGGAGGCTGGTCAACCTCGCCGCTGCGGAAGGGCACCCGGCGCTCGTGATGGACATGTCCTTCGCGAACCAGGCACTCGCCTCTGAGTGGGTCATCGCGAACGCTGCGACGCTCGAGCGGCGTGTGTATGACGTCCCGAAGGACATCGACGACGAGATCGCCCGGCTCAAGCTCGCGACCATGGGCATCACCATCGACGAGTTGACGGAGGAACAGGCGCGCTACCTCGCGAGCTGGGATGAAGGGACCTAACGCGAACGAGAAGTTGACTTTGTGGCTCTGAGCCACAAAGCCATGGGCCCCGAGGCGCTCGATCCCGAGCGCATCGTAAGACTGGAGCATGACGCAGTCGTGCTCCTGGACCAGCGGCGGCTGCCCGAGGAGGAGGTCGAGCTCAGATGCGCGTCGGCGGCCGCGGTCGCCGACGCCATCGGGGACATGGCGATTCGCGGTGCGCCCGCGATCGGTGTCGCGGCTGCGTACGGGTATGCGCTCGCGGCGGCCCAGGGCGAGGATCTCGACGTTGCGTACGACGTCCTGGAAGCGGCGCGACCCACGGCCGTGAACCTCCGCCGGGCGCTCGAGGAGATGCGACTGGATCCGACGCGGGAGCGCGCGAGGACGCTCCACGAGATGGAGGTCGAACGTTGCCGGCGGATGGCGCGCCACGCCAGCAAGCTCGTCTCGCCCGGATCCCGCGTGCTCACGCACTGCAACGCGGGCGGGCTCGCAACGGGCGGCTACGGTACGGCGCTCGGGGCCATCCGCACGGCCTGGGAGCACGGCCTCGTCGAGTATGTCTGGGTCGGCGAGACGCGGCCTCGCCTGCAAGGAGCTCGTCTCACCGCTTGGGAGCTCGATACGCTCGACATCCCGTTCGCCGTGATCGCCGACGGCGCGGCCGCTTCTCTCATGGCTGCGGGAGAGGTCGACTGCGTCCTCACGGGCGCCGACCGCATCGCCGCCAACGGCGACACCGCGAACAAGATCGGGACCTACGCGCTCGCCCTTGCGGCGGTGCACCATGTCCTGCCGTTCTTCGTCGTCGCGCCCACGTCCACGCTCGATCCCGACGCGGCCACGGGTGCAGCCATCCCGATCGAGGAGCGCGACAGTGCGGAGGTCTCGGAGCGTTTCCCCGCGCGAAACCCTGCCTTCGACGTGACGCCTGCGGCGCTGATCACGGCGATCGTGACGGAGGAGGGCGTGCACCGCCCGCCGTACGCATCGTCACTGCCCACACCGCTTCGCAACGCGTCGTGATCGAGGGCGTGAATCCCGAGACGGCTGCCATCCTCGAGCGATTCGGGTTCGACGAGCAGCTGTTCCAGGCGCTCCGAGCACGCGTCGCTGCCGGCCTGCTCTCGCCCGATTCGAACCTCATCCGAGGCTTGATCGAGGCTCCTCATCCGGGCGATGTGACGAAGCTCCCCGCCCCGGGTGACTCCGGATACGAGGACGTGCGGGTGGCCGGCCTCGACGCACTTGGCCGCGGGGAGGTCGCTCAGGTCGTGCTCGCGGGCGGGATGGCAACGCGCTTCGGCGGTGTCGTCAAGGCCGTGCTGACCGCGGTCGACGGCAAGAGCTTCCTGGAAGCGAAGCTCGAGCAGACAGCCACGCTCGAGCGCGCGCTCGGCGTCTCGATCCCCATCGCGCTCATGACGAGCTTCGCGACTGACGAGGCGATTCGCGAGCACGTCGCCAGGCGAAAGCTCGGCGGCCCGCTCGTTTTCCACCAGTTCGTCTCGCTACGCCTGGATGCCGCGGGTGAGCCGTTCCGCGACGCGGACGGGCGGGTCTCGCTGTACGCGCCCGGGCACGGCGATCTCTTCGAGGCGCTTCGGCGGTCGGGGACGCTCGACGTCCTCCGCGATCGAGGCGTCCGCGTCGTCACGATCTCGAACGTCGACAACCTCGGTGCTCGCGTCGATCCGGGCGTCGTCGGTGCGCACCTGCTCACCGATCGGCCGCTGACGTGTGAGGTCGCGCGCAGGGAGGGCGACATGGGAGGCGCGCCCGTGCGGGTGAACGGGAAGCTCCAGCTCGTCGAGGGGCCGCGTTTCCCACCCGAGTTCGAGCAAGACGTCGTACCCGTCTTCAACACGAACACGGCGCTCTTCGACCTGGACGCACTGGACGAGGACTACGACCTCTCGTGGCTGTACGTCCGAAAGGAGGTCGACGGGCAAGAGGCCGTGCAGCTGGAGCGTCTGTACCACGAGGCCTCTGCCTTCGTCGCGACGACGTATCTCGAGGTGCCACGCCGCGGCGCTCGGGGACGGTTCCTCCCGATCAAGACGCCGGCCGACTTGGATCGGGCGCAAGACGACATGCTCGAGCTGCTCGCGGCGTCGCCGATCTGACGCGAACTCGGCACAGAGTCGTTGCCGTTCGCGACGTACGGTCGTCGTGTGCGTGCGCTCGACCTGCTCTTTCCGGAGCGGTGCGCGATCTGCGCATCCCCTGGTGGAGTGCTGTGTGGGACGTGTCGTCGAGCGCTCACTCGTCTGTCTCCGCCGGTATGCGAGCTCTGCGGGTCTCCGGGGCCGTGGCCGGTTCGACGCTGCGCCGAATGCTCGGGTCGCAGGCTCGCGTTCGCGCGAGCGCGGTCGGCGATCGTCTACGACGCAAGGGCGCGAGCGCTCGTCCGCGAGTGGAAGGAGCGTGGTCGACGTTCACTCGCGAGTGAAGCAGCGTCTCTCGTGGCAGACGTCGTCCCGGAGCCGGCGGTTGAAGCGATCGTTCATGTCCCGGGCGACCCGGAGCGTGCCTGGGTGCGCGGGGACGTCCCGCCGCGTGCTCTCGCGCGTGCGCTCGAAGCGATCTGGTCCGTGCGTTCGGAGGATCTCTTGCGACGTACCCACGCCCTTCCACGGCAACGCGGCCTCGCGCTTGCAGAACGGCGCAGGAACGTCCGTCGCAGCGTCGTCGCGGTAGGCCAGGCCCCTCGGAGGGTGTGTGTGATCGACGACGTCTACACGACGGGGGCGACCGCGGACGCCTGCGCTGCCGCACTGCGTCGCGCAGGGGCGCAACACGTCGAGGTCGTCACTCTTGCGCGAGCAGTTCGTTAGGGTGAGAGAGGTCCTTCTTCCGCCGCCGATCCGGAAAGGAGCGTTCCATGCGGCTTCAGGTCAAAGCGCATCGAGGCCACGTCTCGGACAAGGTCCGTGCCTACGCCGAGAAGCGGCTCGGCAAGCTCGAGCGGCGTCTGTACGCCGGGACCCTCGTCGAGGTGACGATGTCCCGAGAGAACAACCCCTCGATTCGGAACGACCATTCGGCCGAGGCTGTCGTCCACACGAAAGGACCGAACATCGTCGCTCGCGAGTCCGCCGAGACGTACGAGGCGGCGATCGATCGCCTGGTCGACAAGCTCGAACGACAGATCGAGCGCTATCGCGACAAGCGCACGCACGAGCCGCGTCGCGCACGTCAGCGTGCCGAGCCCCCCGTCGAGCAGGCGGAGCCCGAAGCCGAACCAAGCGGCGAGCACGGCGAAGAGGCGGCCTAGTGCATCCGATCGATCCTGGAAACCACTGGCTCGAAGCGGGCATCACAGGGCTTGCGCGGCAGCGCGAGTGGGACGCGGTGGCGACGTCAGAAGCACCTGGCACGCCTGGCGACGAAGCCGAGTTCGTCGCCCTGGCCGACGGCCGTCTCCTCGTCGATGCCGGCCCTGACGGCTTCGATCCGGCACCGTTGGCTGCGGTCCTCGAGGGCGCGATCGATCGTCCCTATCGCGCACTCGCCGTTCGGCGCCCTGAGTTGTGGACAGTCGGAGCGAGTGCGATCGAGACCGCGCGCCTCGATCCCGATCCGCGCGGCGACGATCTCGAGCTCGCCTGGGACGGTGCCGCGTTGTCGCTGATCGCGGACGGAATGCCTGCCGATCCGTCCACCGCGGCTGCGCTCGAAAGGCTCGCGACCTCTCGGGAGAGCGGTGCATATGCGGCTCACGCGGGACGGCTCGAGGGCGATCTCTTCGAGATCTCCGTCCTCGCTCTCTAGACGCTCCTACTACTCGGCGTCGGGTGGTCCGACGTGCGCTGCCACTTTCGAGCGGAGCAGCGTGGCCACCTCGGGGATGTCCTGCTCGACCTTCCAG
>JBOHAY010000047.1:0-10043 GCA_050697935.1 Gaiellaceae bacterium
GGTGTGAGCAACGGGGCGGAGATGGCACTGGGCGGATCGGCACATCTCCCTCACGCTCGTCACGAGAAGCGTTGCGAGACTGGTCAGAGGAAGCGTCGGGCGATCCACGGAGCGGCGATGGTGGCGATGACTGCGGGGATGATCAGGTAGCCAGCGGCGGTGGCAGCGCCCGGCGTCACGCGCGTCACGCCGGTCACGCGGCTGGCTCTAAGTCGGGGAGGCCGGATTTGAACCGGCGATCTCGTGTCCCCCAGACACGCGCCCTAACCAGACTAGGCCACTCCCCGATGCTGACATTTGCTGACACGCTCTCCGATCCGACCCGGTTTCCGCTTGCCTAAGCCACAGACCGGGGCGAGCGCGCATTACCCCAGACCAGCGCGCTAACCAGGCTGCGCCACGCCCCGTCGCGACCGACACCTTAGCCGCTCTCAGGGGTTGCGTCGGAGGGCGTCCCGTCAGGCGAGCCGTTTGTAGAGCCGGTCGATGAGCTCGGGCATCGCCTCGAGCTTGTCCGTGATGACGCGGATGCGGTACTCGCGAAAGTGCTCCGCCTCGACGCCGAGCGCCTCCGCGATGCGTGCGATCACGTCGTTCGACGGGACGGGCCGGTTCCCGTGGACGATGTGGTTGAGGTACCCAGCGGAGAGATCGGCCTTGTCGGCAAGCCCTCTGTACGTGGTGCCCGTCTCGATCATCAGCCGCTCGATCGTCGGGCCGAAGTGCTCGTCGCTGTATTTCCTCCGCTTCGCCATGGAGCTCCCTTCAGGATGATCGCCCGTCGAGACGCGGATGCTGGAGGGCTCGAGGCAAGGACGCAGGGAGAGCCCATATCAGTCCGATATGGGCTCGACCGAGGACGCCGCCTCGAGTCGTCCAGCGCCGTGTATCGACATCGTCGCTCATTCTGAAGGGAGCTCCTAGGCTTGCTGGACCCATTTCAGCACTTCTGCGACCCGAACGCGCGCATCTGCGGATCCGTCGCGCCGCCGAACATCCGCCGAATGGTCATCGAGAGTCTTCTTCCCGACGATCACGCGCACAGGACAACCGATGAGATCAGCATCGGCGAACTTCTCTCCAGGACGTTCGTCACGGTCATCGAGTAGAACGTCGAAACCTGCGTCGCCGAGGGTGTTGACCAGCTCCTCGGCACGCGCGCGCACGTCTTCTGAGCCCCCGTCCAGCGAGAGGACGTGCACGTCGTACGGCGCGATCGACGCCGGCCAGACAATCCCGTTCTCGTCGTGATGCTGTTCCACGGCAGCGGCCATGACACGCGCTGGCCCTACTCCGTAGCTGCCGCCGATCAGCGGCTTCTCGGCGCCGTCCTCGTCGAGGAACGTCGCGCCGAGCGGCTTCGAGTACCGGGAGCCGAACTTGAAGATGTGCCCGACCTCTATGGCGGTCTGGAAGCGAAGCGCACCGCCGCACACCGGGCAGCGGTCGGATGCACGCGCTTCACGGATGTCGGCGAAGCGCGGCACGTAGTCGCGGCCTGCCTGGACGCCGAGATAGTGCCAGCCGTCCCGGTTCGCACCTGCGACGAAGTGCCCGTCGCGCAAAGCTTCGTCCGCGACGACCTCGAGGTCGATACCGACAGGGCCAAGCGAGCCTCCGCCCGCCCCGAAGGCCGCGCGGATCTCCTCGTCGTTCGCCGGTCGATAGTCGATTCCGAGCGCGGTGATCATCTTCGGCTCGGAGAGCCGATCGTCCCCACGCACGAGCCCGAGGACGAGCGTCCCGTCCGTCGTCACCACCGGCATCGCCTTCGAGGTCGCCGCGGCATCGATGCCGAGCTGCTCGGCGAGTGCGTCGATCGTTGCGACACCCGGCGTCGCAACCTCCTTGGGCGCCTCGTGGGTCGCAGGGAAGTCGGGCGTTCGAGGAACACCGCGCGCGACCTCGAGATCGGCAGCGTAGTCGCCATGCTCGCACGTGACGAGCGTGTTCTCACCCGAACCGGATGGCGCGAGAAAGTCCACCGACTCCTTGCCCCCCATCATCCCGGACTCCGCCTCCACAGCGGAGTACTCCACGCCGGCACGCGCGAACATTCGGTGATACGCCTCCTCGTTCCTGCGAAAGGCGACGTCGAGCCCCGCCTCGTCGCGATCGAACGAGTACGCGTCCTTCATGATGAACTCGCGGAGGCGTAGGAGCCCGCCGCGAGAGCGAAGCTCGTCACGCTCCTTGATCGAGAAGTGATACAGGAGCTGCGGCAGCCGTCGATAGCTCGAGATCTCCTTGGCGTGGAACGTGACGGTCTCCTCGTGCGTCATCGGCAGCACGTATTCGCGCCCGGCGCGATCCTTGAGCCGGAACACCTCCTGGATGTGGTCGCGCTTCGTGTGCTGCCACAGCTCGAGCGGCGTCAGCACGGGCATGAGCATCTCCTGCCCGCCGATCGCGTCCATCTCCTCGCGGATGATCTGGACGACCTTCTGGTGCACCCGCCAACCGAGCGGCAGGAACGTCCACACGCCGGCAGCGACCTGCCGGATGTAGCCGCCGCGGACGAGCAGCTTGTGCGAGACGGCCTCCGCGTCCGCTGGAGCTTCCCGCAGCGTCGGAATGAACAGCTGTGACTGCCGGGCGATCATTAGGCGCCTAGGCTACCGCCCGTGACAGCGGACGAGACGCTTCTCGGCGAGAGGCTCGACGCGCTCGCGGACCGACTCCCTGAGCCACTCGCGGAGATCGCTGCCCTCGCCACCCTTATTCGCTGCGGCAGCGATCAAGACGTCGTCCGCATCAATCCGATCCGCTTCGCCACGGAGCACGACCTCGACGAGACGGCGGTCGTCGAGGTCTGCCTCCACGCACGCAAGGTCGGTCTCCTGGAGATGGAGTGGCAGTATGTCTGTCCGGGCTGTGGCGATGTCATCGAGAGCTTCCAGTCGCTCACGTCCGCGACCGCGCACTACTTCTGCCAGACTTGCACGGCGAATCGCGATGCCGACCTGAGCGACTTCGTCGAGATCGCCTTCAGCGTCGCCAAGGACGTGCGGAAGTCGACATACCACGACCCGTGGTCGTTGAGTCCGGACGACTACTTCTTCGCCTACCGCTTCACGGGGAACGGGTTCATGTCCGACGCGACGCCTATCCGGCAGCATCTCCGTGAACGAGTCGCGGTGACCGCTTTCCTGGAGCCGCGCGAGACACGAACGTTCGAGTTCACGGCGAAGCCGGGCTTTCTGTACTTCACGAACGGGCCGGCGTTGACGGTAACCGACGAGCCTGCGGAAGGGACGCAGCACATTGCCTTCGAGTACACGGGACCTCGCGCCGAGAGCTTCGAGGGCGTGATCGCAGCGGGCTCCGCCAGCTTTGAGTTCACGAACGCGACCGACCACCGGTATGCGCTCCTCGTGGTCAACCTGGGCGATTACGTGTGGTCGATGGGGCCGTTCCTGTCCGCGGCGCAGGTCCTCTCGAATCAGACGTTTCTGGACCTGTTCGCGTCGGAGACGATCGTCGCGGCCGAAGGGCTCGAGGTGCGACGCCTTACGCTGCTGTTCACCGATATCCAGGGCTCCACTGCGATGTACGAGCGGGTCGGAGACATGAAGGCGTTCGATCTCGTGCGACTCCACTTCGGTTTCCTGCGCGAGTCGATCTCATGCCACTCCGGTGCTCTCGTAAAGACGATCGGCGACGCAGTGATGGCGAGCTTCCATGATCCCCGCAACGCGGTACGGGCGGCGCTCGACATGAACGCCCGCATCGCACGATTCAACGCCGAGGTCGGAGACGACCTGATCGCGCTGAAGATGGGCGCGCACATTGGTGCCTGCCTCGCCGTGACGCTGAACGGTCGGCTCGACTACTTCGGCCAGGCGGTGAACCTCGCAGCTCGCGTGCAGGCACTGTCCGTAGGCAACGAGCTCATCCTTACCGACGACCTTCTCAAAGCTCCGCGCGTGCGCGAGCTCCTCGACGGCCTTGCGCTGACAGCGGAGTCGGTCGAGCTGAAGGGGATTCAAGGAGCCGTCCGAATCCACCGGCTCCGTACGTCTACTCCAGCGGAATGAGCGAGGCTTCGGCCATCGCCAGTGCTGCCGGCTTCGCCATCTTGAGGCGCTTCGGCCGCTTCATCCCGTCCGCGAGCCAGCGGTCGATCTCGACGAACAACTCGTCGACGAGGATCTCCGCCGGGACCTTCCTCAGCACACGCCCGTGCGCGTAGATGAAGCCGACGTCGCGCCCGCCCGCAATCCCGAAGTCGGCATCCCCGGCTTCGCCGGGCCCGTTCACGGCGCAGCCCATGACAGCGATTTCGACGGCTTCGGGGTACGCGCGAAGACGCTCCTCGACGACGAGGGCGAGGCTCTCCACCCCCACGTTGTCCCGTCCGCAGGACGGGCAGGCGATCATGACCGGCCCGCGCTCTCTGAGCCCGAGCGCCTTCAGGATCTCCCAGGCGACCTCGACCTCCTTCACCGGGTCGGCGGTGAGCGAGACGCGCAGTGTGTCGCCGATCCCGTCGGCGAGCAGGGTCCCGATCCCCACCGCGCTCTTGATCCCGCCTGCGAACTCGGTTCCCGCCTCGGTAACGCCAAGATGGAGCGGGTACGGCACCTTCGCTGCGAGCATCCGGTAGGCCCGGATCATCGTCGGCACGTGCGTCGCCTTGACCGAGATCTTGAACTCGCGGTAGTCGAGCTTCTCGAGGAGGTCGACCTCTTCGAGCGCCGCGGCCACGAGCGCCTCGGCCTGATCCTGCTGCGCCAGCGATTGCAGGTGCTTCGGGAGCGAGCCGGAGTTCGCGCCGATGCGCATCGCGATTCCCGCCTTCTTCGCGGCGGTCACGACCTGCTCGACCTTGTCGGGACCGCCGATGTTCCCGGGGTTGATCCGTACGGCCGCTACACCTGCGTCGATCGCCTTGAGCGCGAGCGACGCGTTGAAGTGGATGTCCGCGATGACCGGGATCGGCGAGAGCCGGACGATGAGCGGTAGTGCCGCGGCGTCCTCGTTCTTCGGCACCGCGACGCGCACGATCTCGCAGCCGGCCGAGGCGAGCGCCGCGATCTGGGCGGTCGTAGCGGGAACGTCGTGGGTCTTCGTCAGCGTCATCGACTGAACGGCCACTGGCGCGCCGCCGCCGACGGGCACGTTCCCGACGTGGATCTGGACTTTGCTTGCCACGGGATTCCAGTGTAGAGCCCGGTTAGAGCCGAACCCGCAGGTGAGCCGCCATTAGGCTCTCTTGAGGTGCAGCCTCACGAGAGCCGACCGATGTCGTTCGAGAGCCCGACGAAGAAGAGGAGCAGCACGACCGCCAGACCCACGACGGAGACACGTTCGTAGATCTCTCGCTTTACGAACCGCCCGCGGGCACCTTCGACGAGTGCGAAGAGGATGTGCCCGCCGTCGAGCGGCAAGAGCGGGAGGAGGTTGAGAAGGGCGAGCGACAACGAGATGAGGCCGAGTACCCAGAGGTAGTTCTCCGCGCCTTGCTGCACGGCGTCCGACGACGCCTGCGTGATTCCGATCGGGCTAGAGACCTGGTCGCGGCCGTCGCCGGTGACGAGTCGTCCGAGCGACTTGACGATCTCTCTCGCGATGATGCCGGTGACCTCGAACGCGCGCGCAACCGACGCGAAGAAGCCGAGACCCTCGCCTTCCAGCCCGAAGCCCAGGCGATAACGCTGGTCGACGAGCTGCGCAGCCACCGGGCCGAGCTCGAGCTCCTGGCCATTGCGAGTGACAGTCAGGAGAAGCTCCTGGCCTTCCGATCCGCTGATGGTGTCCGCGATCTCATCCGCCGCGACTCGTGTGCCGTCGATCGCCACGATGCGATCGCCCGGCCGAAGCCCCATCGCCTGAGCGGGCGACTCGACGCCTGCCTCGAGCTCGGGAGAGATCGTCGCAACCGTCGAGGTTGCATTGCCGGCGACGGTCATGAACAGGAACGTGAAGACGACGATGGTGAGGGCGATGTTCGCGGCCGGACCCGCTGCGATCGCGACGAGGCGCTTCCATGTCGGCGCCTTCCAGTACGCATCCGAACCGAGCGCGTCGCGCAGCTCGGTGAGGCCCTTCTCGGCAGATGCGCGCGCCCCCGGTGACAGCGGCTGCCCTCTAAGGGCATCCTCGAGATCATCGATCTCGTCTGACGTGCCAACGAAGTCCTCGGCCTCGAGCGAACGCTTGACGCGGTCGACTGGCCCGGCGAGCGTGGGCACCTCGGCAACCGCCCGTGAGAGGCGCCGTTCGGCGTCGTGTGGTATCGGGCGATGCATCCCCGGAATGGTCACGAAACCCCCGAGTGGGATCATTCCGACGCCGTATTCGATTCCCTTGCGCGTGGTGCGCACGAGCGGCGGGGGGAAGCCCACGTAGAACTTGCGGGGCCGGAGCCCGACAGCCAGCGACGCGAAGAAGTGCCCGGCCTCGTGGACGAGGATCAGGAGCGCGAGCCCGAGGATCGCGATGACGAAGCTCACGCCGCTGCCAGTCTTCTGCCGGCGAGGCGCCGCGCCTGAGCATCAGCTTCGACGAGTGTTGAGAGATCGCGTGCGGGCGCCCCGTCGACGCCTGCCAGGGCGTCCTCGACGATCGCCCCGATGTCGAGGAAGCCGACCGCTCCTTCCAGAAAGGCCGCGACCGCAACCTCGTTGGCGGCGTTGAACGCGCACGGATAGGTCCCTCCCCGCTCCCCTGACTCGCGCGCGAGCCTGAGTAACGGGAAGCGTTCCGTATCCGGTGGCTCGAACTCGAGAGTGAGGCCTGCCGAGAAATCGAGAGGATTCACGGGTGTGGCAGGCCGTTCGGGGAACGTGAGCGCAAAGGAGATCGGGACGCGCATGTCCGGATACCCGAGATGGGCCAGCACGGCACCATCACGGAAGCGCACGAAAGCATGAACGACGGACGTCGGATGCACGACGACCTCGATCCTCTCGAATGCGAGATCGAAGAGGAAGTGAGCCTCGATGAGCTCGAGCCCCTTGTTCGCGAGCGTCGCCGAGTCGACGGTGATCTTCGGTCCCATCGACCACGTTGGGTGGGCGAGCGCCTCCTCCACGGTCACTGATTCGAGATCGGCACGTGAATGGTTTCGAAACGGGCCGCCGGACGCGGTGAGAACGACCGAGTCGACCGTCTCGGGCGCGCGGCCTTCGAGGCACTGGAACACCGCCGAGTGCTCGCTGTCCACGGGCAGGAGGTGACCTCCTCCCCGCTTCCACGCTGCGATCGCAAGCTCGCCCGCTGCGACGAGGCTCTCCTTGTTGGCGAGGGCGAGCGCCACCCCGTGCTCGAGCGCCCAGAGCGTCGCTCCGACGCCCGCGAAGCCGACCACCGCGTTCAGCACGACATCGGGCTCCGAGGTCTCGAGCAGGTCGGTCAAGTCACCGCCTACCTGGACGTGCGCGACGTCGTGCTCGGCTGCGAGGGCGTCGAGAGACTGCGAGTGGGAAGAGAGAGCGCACACGGAGAGCTCGGGATTCGCCGCGATCACCTCCAGCGCCTGCCGCCCGATCGAGCCGGTCGCTCCGAGGAGCGCGATTCGTCTCTCCGCCATGTGCGAAAGGCTAACCGTCGATGTGTTCAGGCAGGGCTATGCCTGCCCGAACGCGAGAATGACGTAGTAGGCGACGGGACCCGCCCACAGGAGCGAGTCCAGCCGGTCGAGCATGCCGCCGTGACCTCCGAGAAGCCGTCCGGAGTCCTTTACGGTGAGGTCTCGCTTCACCGCCGACTCGAAGAGGTCGCCCAACACGGAGGCGAGCGCGATCGCGGCGCCGAGGACCAACGTTTCCGGGATGCTCAGGAATTCGTCCCGGTCTTTGTAGAGGATCAGGAACGCCATCGCCATCGCCGCGACAACGCCACCGACGAAGCCTTCCCAGGACTTGGCCGGGGAGATCGCAGGCGCCAGCTTGTGTCGCCCCAACGTGCGGCCGACGAAGAACGCTCCGGTGTCCGCTGCGAAGACCGTGAAGAGCACGGCCATGACCGCCCAGAATCCGAGGTCGTCGGGGATGTCGCGTATGAGCAAGAGGTACCCGAGGCCCGCTCCGACCCAGACGACACCGAGCACTGTCACGCCGAACGACGTCGTTGCTGAAGGGCGGACGTCGGAGAGGCCGAACACCACGAACGCGAACACGAACGTCGCCAGCAGTCCTCCGACCATCCACGCGAGGCCGCCTAGCTGGAAGCCCACCAGAGCGAGAACGAACCCGATATACCCCCCGAGGACGAGTGGCCGAAGCTCGCGCGCCATCCCGTAGAGCTCGTGAAGAGCGATCAGGCCGCCGACGAGCGTCAGCCCGAAGAGCCACCAGCCGCCGTGGTAGACCAGACCGATGACAAGCGGCAGCAGGACGAGCGCTACGACGATGCGTGACGCCAGGGAACTCATCGGCCGGGTACCGGCCGATGAGCGTTGAGGGGTGCGGGGAACCGCGAGGTTCCCCACACTCTCAAAAAGAAGGGGGCACGCGGGGGGAACATGGTTTCCCCCGTGAACGCGAGCCGAAGGCGAGCGTTGCTCATCGTGCACCGAAACGGCGCGCGCGTCGCGCGTACTCGTCCAGCGCCGAGCGAAGTCGATCCTCCCCGAAGTCCGGCCACAGCGTCTCGTCGAAGACGAGCTCCGAGTACGCGGACTGCCAGAGCAGGAAGTTCGAGATCCGCTGCTCACCCGAGGTGCGAATGACGAGGTCGGGATCGGGCAGCTCGGGTGCGTACAGACGCTCGGACACGTCTTCTTCGGACACGTCCTGGGGTCTGACCCCATCCTCCAGCAGGCGCCGCGCTGCGTCGACGATCTCGGCCCGACTTCCGTAGTCGAACGCGATCCAGAGGCTCAGACGATCGTTGTGAGCCGTCTCGGCCTCGAGCCGTGCCATCTTCAGCTGCAGCGCTTCGGGCACGCGATCGCGCCGCCCGAAGAAGCGCGTGCGGACTCCCTGCCTCGCGAGATCGGGGAGCTCGCGGTCGATCGTCTCGTCCATGAGCTCCAGGATCGACTCGACCTCGTCCGGCGGCCGCGCCCAGTTCTCGGTCGAGAAGGCGTAGACGGCGAGCGACTCGACTTCGAGATCGATCGCCGCCTCGACGGTTCGTCGCAGCGCACGCGCTCCCTCGCGGTGCCCTTCAGCGACGGGGAGGCCGCGAGCTGCCGCCCAGCGCCCGTTCCCGTCCATGATCACTGCCACGCTCCGGGCTACGCCCGGATCGTGGCTGGGACGATCGGGGTCGTCAGGAGTCGCAGATGGCATCGTCGGCACGTCTAGAGGTTTGAGCCGCGCAGCGGATCAAACCTCCATGATCTCCGCCTCTTTCGCCTTCAAGAGGTCGTCGATCGACTTCGTGTGCTCGTCGGTGATCTTCTGCACCTGCTGCTCGGCGCGCCGCTCCTCGTCGTCTCCGACATCACCGTTGGTCACGAGCTCGCGCAGGTGCTGCATCACGTCGCGGCGGACGTTTCGAATCGCGACCTTGCCGTCCTCGGCGACCCGGCGAACGACCTTCACGAGGTCTCTGCGCCGCTCCTCGGTGAGGGTCGGAATGGGGAGACGAACGATCTTCCCGTCGTTCGACGGCGTAAGCCCGAGATCCGACTCCTGGATCGCGCGCTCGATGTTCTTCATCGAGCCGGGGTCGAAAGGCTGCACCGTCAGCAAACGTGGCTCGGGTGCTGCGATCGACGCCAGGCTCTTGAGCGGGGTCGGCGTGCCGTAGTAGTCGATCGTGATGCGATCGAGGAGCGCCGGCGACGCGCGACCCGTTCGGATCGAGTTGAACTCGTGGTGCGTCGCCTCGATCGACTTGTCCATGCGCCGCTTCGCATCGGCGAGGAACTCCTCGATTGCAGCCATTGGTCCTCCTTGCGCGTACTACGGGGTCGAGATGATCGTTCCGACTCGCTCGCCCGCCGCGACGCGGCGAATGTTGCCCTTGGCGAGCTCGAAGACGTAGATCGGCAACCGGTTGTCCATGCACAGTGAGAGCGCGGTCGTGTCCATCACCTTGAGCCCGCGCTCGATCGCTTCGAGATGCGTGATCTCGGGCAGGAAGCGCGC
>JBOHAY010000048.1:0-13098 GCA_050697935.1 Gaiellaceae bacterium
AGTGATCGCCGAGCACGGCCCGCAGGCCATCGGTTTCCTCTCCTCCGCCCGATTGACGAACGAGGAGAACTACCTCATCCAGAAGCTCGCGCGCACGGCAGTGGGGACGAACTCCGTCCACTCCTGCGAATCGACCTGACACGCTCCGACTCTTTACGGCCTGGTCAGGTCGTTGGGCAGAGGAGCGAGCAGCAATTCGATCCCCGAGATCGAGCGTGCGCGCTTTCTCTTCGTCATCGGGTCGAATACCACCGAGGCGCACCCGGTGCTTGCACTCCGGATCAAGAAAGCCGTGCGGGACGGGGGCAGCCTCGTCGTCGCCGACCCGCGCAAGATCTGGCTGACGAAGATCGCAAAGCGCCACCTCCAACTCCGCCCGGGCACGGATGTGTGGCTGCTGAACGCGATGATGCACACGATCCTCGCCGAGGGCCTGCAGAACGAGGAGTACATCCGCGACTTCACGGACGACTTCGACGCCGTGCGTGAGATCGTCATGCGCTACTCGCCCGAGGACGCCGAGAAGGTCACCGGAGTCCCCGCCGAGGACATTCGCGCGACGGCGCGCGAGTACGCGAGCGAGCCCCACGCGGCGATCTTCTACACGCTCGGAATCACCGAGCACGCGTGCGGTGTCGACAACATCTGGTCGCTCTCGAATCTCGTGCTCATGACCGGTCACCTCGGGTACGAGTCGACCGGCCTGAACGCGCTTCGCGGCCAAAACAACGTCCAGGGCCTGAACGACTCCGGCGCGAATCCGACCTACCTTCCCGGCTATCAACCCGTCGACGACCCCGAGATCAAGCGGAAGTTCTCGGAGAGATGGGGCGCCGAGATCCCCGAGCGGACGGGCTACCGGCTCGACCAGATGATGAGCGGCCTCCACGACGGGCGCGTCAAGGCCCTCTACCTCATAGGCGAGAACCCGGCCCAGACCGAGCCGAACGCACACCACGTCGAGGAAGGCCTCGGCAAACTCGACTTCCTGGTCTCGCAGGACATCTTCCTCCACGACATGACGCGGAAATATGCCGACGTAGTGTTCCCTGCCTCGAGCTTTGCAGAGAAGGACGGCACGTTCACCAACACGGAGCGCCGCATCAGCCGCGTCCGCGAGGCGGCCCCCCTACCGGGCGAGGCGAAGGGCGATCGCGAAATCGTCCTGCTCATGGCCAAAGCGCTGGGCGCGAACTGGCCGGAGTACCCGGACGCCGAGTCCGTGTGGAACGAGCTCGCCGACCTCGCGCCCAACTGGCACGGCGTCCGCTACGACCGGCTGGAGGAGAACGGACTCCAGTGGCCGGTGCCGGAGATCGGCCATCCGGGGACACCGTTCCTGTACTCCACGTCGCCCGCACGCGCCGGCGGGCGCGGCAAGTTCTTCCCGGTGGAGTACCAGCGGCCGATCGAGGAGCCTGACTCCGAGTACCCACTCGTCCTCTCCACCGGCCGCACGCTGTACCACTACAACTCGGCGACGATGACCATGCGCGAGTCGGGGATCACGGACAAGCAGGAGGAGCCCTTCTTCGAGATCAACGCCGAAGACGCGTCGGCGCTCGGCCTCGCCGAAGGCGACTGGGCAAGGCTCATCTCGCGGCGCGGGAAGCTCAAGGCCCGCACACACATCTCGGACCGCGTCTTCCCCGGCCTCGTCTGGATGGCGCTCCACTTCGCCGAGCAGAAGGTGAACTGGCTCACGCACGACGTCGGCGACCCGCTCATCGGCACGCCCGAGTTCAAGATCTCGGCTGTGCGCGTCGAAGCCGCCAAGTGAGCGTCACGGCCGCCGATTCGCTGGCTTCCGAGGCCGTAGCACCGTATGTTCGCGGGCGTTTCGGTACGCCGTACCGCTATGAGCCCGAGTGCGAGTCGACCCAGCTGCTGCTACTCGGGTCGGGGCTCTCCGAAGGGGCCACGGCTGCCACGGAGCACCAGACGGGCGGCCGCGGGCGCCTCGGTCGCCGCTGGGAAGCGACGGCAGGGAGCTCGCTGCTCGTCTCCGTGCTGCTCCACCCGCCGGCCGAGCGACACCTCCCCGAGCTCTCACTGGTCGCGGCGCTCGCCGCGGCCGATGCGATCGAGGGCGCGACGGGGCTCTCTACGCAGATCAAGTGGCCGAACGACGTGATGCTCAACCGGCGGAAGGTCGCAGGTGTCCTCTCCGAGCTGTCTGACGGCACCGTCGTCGTCGGGGTCGGGATGAACGTCAACCAAACTCGTGAGGAACTCCCGGCCGATACCGCGACGGAGGCCGGGTCGCTGCGCACGCTCACCGGTGTCGCGTACGACCGGGCAGTCCTTCTGGGATCGCTCCTCGACCGACTCGAGCAGCGGTACGAAGGCTGGCGCCAAGGAGGCCTCTCGGACCTCTACGGCGACATCGGCGCGCGAGACTTCCTGCGCGGCCGGCGTATCACCGTCGACGGCGACGCTGCGACTGCGACGCAGATCCTCCCCGACGGCCGCCTGGAGATCGCAACGAACGCGCACGAGACGCGCACGATCGAGTCGGGCGAAGTGCTCTTCGCGCGCTGATCCACATGCGACTACGTCACGTGTCCGGCTTCAGCCGGGTCGTTTGCGAACGGAATGGCTGGCTCGAGCTGAAGCGCGAGCCCCGGTGTTACGCGGCCAGCTCGTCCTCGGGCTCGCCTGTCTCGATCGGGTTCGAGATCGGGTCGCGGCTCCACTCGTACCAACCGCCGTCATAGACGGCAATGCGCTGCCAGCCCATCAGATAGGCATAGAACCAGGTCTCGCTCGCTCGCCAGCCGGTCCCGCAGTAGAAAGCGACCCACTTGTCGGGAGTGATGCCCGCTTCCTCCCAGTTGGCCGCGATCTCCGGGTAGGCGCGCATGGTGTTGTCCACGTTGCGGTAGTGCTGCATGTGGTACGCGTCGGAGCCGCAGTTGCCCCAGACGTCTCCAGTGATCCGACCGGCCGGGCCGATGTAGTTGTAGCCCGAGACCTTGCCGATGTGCTCGTTCCAAGTACGGACGCTGACGAGGGCGGCACGGTCCGGAGCAGACAGGATCTGCTTCGCCTCTTCGATGTCGACGATGACCTCGGGCCGTCGGGGGATGGGGACGCCGAACGACGTGATCGGCGTCGGCTCGCGAAGGGTCGTCTCGAGCGGGTTGCCCGCCCGAACCCATGCGTCGTAGCCGCCGTCGAGCAGCCGGACGTCCTCGACGCCGGCGTACCGCAGGATCAGCGCCGCGCGGCAGGCGGCGATCTGCCCGGCGCGACGTCCCGGCCACTTCTCGTCGGCGTCCCCCTCGGTATCGCGGCCATAGAGAACGACGGTGGTGTCGTACGTGATTCCGAGCGCGCGCACCGCGGCGTCGAGCTCCTCGGGCGTTCGGCGCTGCCAGTCGACGGGGTTCTCGAGTTGGTTCGTGTCGAGGTAGAGCGCCCCTGGGAGGTGGTCTTCCTGGTACTCCTCAGGAACGCCGAAATTGACGTGGAAGAGCAGAAACCGGTCTGCCGGCGCGGCTTCCGGCTTGTCGCCGTCGAGCACCTTCCAGAGCCAGTCGGAGTGGACGAGGCGCTCATAGTTCGGAAGACGCTCCACGGGCAGGGTCTCGTCGGCTGCCCACTCTGCCCAGCCCGCCTCGTAGGTGCGGACTCCCGAGTGACCGAGGTCCACCAGCCTGTTTCTGACTGCCGAGACATCGTCAGCGGAGCCATAGAGGACGACCTCTCGGCTGGGAACGATGTTCTTCGAGAGCAGGAGCCGGACTACCTCCGCGTCGTCGACGCTCGCTAGCCACGCGCTCGGATAGGCGACCGCTCCCGGGATGTGCCCTCCTCGAGCTTCGCCGGCCGATCGCCAACCGTTGTATGCGTGCAGACGTCGGACGTCGACGATCGTCAGGTCGGGGTCGGCGAGCCGCCGGCGCAGCTCGGCGGCCGAGACCGTCGACGTCGAGGCTCGATGGGGCACGGTTGCGATCCTAACTACCTCGGTTTATAAAGTAAAGCGACTATTCGAACTGAAGTAGGCCCCCAACCCCACCCGCCTGGAACCGCGAGGGCGCCTGGCTGAAGCCGGGCACCGACCTGTCTCGCGGGCTCGGGCCTAGCTCGAGCCCTGCCGTTTCGTCGCGGAACGGGCGAATGCCCCAGCTGAAGCGGCGCTAACGGTTCACGACGAACGTGATCACGAGGTAGATCACGACTGCGAGCGGGACGATGACCGAGCCGATGATGCGGCGCCCTCGCTCACTCGAGGTCTCGGGCTCGGGCTCGGGTGCATCCGGCCTTTCGACCTCGAAGGCCTCTGGCTCGAATGCCTCGGGCTCGAACGTCTCGGCCTCCCCGACCTCGAGCACCTCGACACGCTGCGGCATGAGCACGTCCCCGTTTTCGAGCTCGACGTCCTCGACCTTGCTCTCCTCGAGGTCGAAGAGGCTCGGCCAGCGGCCGCACGTACGGCACGCATTCGCGACCGGCTCGTTGATCGTGCCGCACTGGGAGCAGCGCCAGGGAGCGTCCGCCATCCAGTGAGCTTAGGCAGACGGGGCGGCTAGCGCGTCATCCTGAGGGGTATCTCGACGAGGTTGATGCGCGATCCGTCCTTTGCGGAGTGCTCGAAGACGATGAGCGCGCCGACTCCGTCGAACGGGACGGTGTAAGGCTTGGTCGTGAAGTCGAACGTCCCGCGCGTCCCCGTCCCGGAGGTTGCGGTGACGAAGTTCTCGTCGACGATCAAGCCGTCGGTGTCGGTGAGTTCGTAGCTGAACGTGGCCTCGAACGTGTTCGCTGTGCCGGTCACGCGCAGCGGGCTCGTGACGTCCTCGAATGGCAGCGGCGACTCGACCAGGACGGCCGGCGTGAAGTCCTCGAAGTCCGCCCGCGTGAGTGTGTTTCCCTGGATGTCGACGGACTCCACGGTGACGAACTGCGTAAGTGTGTACACGACTTGGGCCAACGGCTCGTCCGGGAGATCAGCCGATAGCTCAACCGTCGCGACTCCGTCTTCGATTGATGCGACCACGCCGTCAATGTCTGCCGGGATCGCCGTCGTGAACTCGAGATCTGCACCCTCTTGCTGGGTCGGCCCGGCAAGCAGTTGGTCAAGCGCAGCCTGGGCGATGGCCCTTGTCTGGCCGACTTCGCGCCGAGCGGGCCATACCTTGCCGTCGCGCAACCAGTAGACCTGGAGCTCGATGGTTTCGGCGGGCACCGTCGTCGCGGTGTCTGTTGGCGTGGCCTCTTCGTCGCCACTGCATCCGGCGGCGAGCAGCGCCACAGCAGCGAAAAGCAGCAGGAATCTCACGGCTACAGCGTAGATACGCGGCGTGGATCGGGAACGACCTCGGCAATGCGCCGCCTAACGTCAGCGTGGTCGAGTGCGACGCTGAGACCGAGACGTGATGCGGTCTCCTCCTCGAGCCCCTGCCAGAGGTCGATCGTCTCCCAGAGCGCACGCGCGACATCACGCACGTCGTAGTGGGCGAACGCCCTCTCGAGCGCCGAGAGCGCGCCCGGGTCGGCCCAGCGCTCGAGGAACCTCCCGCCGTGCCAGGTGTCGACGGACGGATCAACCGCACGCGCGTGCCACTCGAACAGCGTGAGGAGCCGCGCCTTCAGGTACCCGTCAAGGCACCCGATCGCAGTGAACACCTCGCCCCGACGGAGCTTTTTCGCCGTCCAGAGCGCGTGGTACCAGAAGTCGCTCGCGAGCTCCGTGAGCTCGCTCTGCGTCGGTGGACTCGGCACCGCGACCGCGTCAGCTACCTCGTGGAGGCGCACCTCGAGATCGATCTTGTCCACGAGCACCCGGTAGCCGCGCGCGAGGAGCTCGCCGGCAACTTCGATCCGGTCGACAGCCGATAGAGGGATAAGCGGCAGATCGACGTCCTCCCCCGTCTCATAGAGGACGCGGCGCTCACGCTCGTCGCCCACAGCCGTCGGCTCGAGGAACGTGATCACAGGCGACCCGAATTCCTCAACCCACTCCCGATCTTCCGCATAAGGCTGGGGGTCGTCCACGACGAGGAACACGTCGAGATCCGACCATCGGTCAGCAGGCGTGTCGCTGCGCGCCTGCGATCCGACGACGACGGCCGCATGGACATCCGCGCGTTCGCGTGCCCAGTCGGCGACTGCCGCTTCGATCAGATCCATGCGCGTGTTGACATTCGCGAGCAGGCGCTCGTCCAGCTGGATCACCGCCGGGTTCACGCCCCTGAGCGAGAGCTCGCCTGCCGAGACGCGCCGCTCGAGGTCGCCGAGCATCGACTTCGAATACGCGCCGGGAAGCGGGCCAGTCTGTGGGACCGCGCACGCGTCCGCGAGCGCGCGAACGGCCTCGGGTGTCACGAGCGGGCAGTCGACGGGGAGCACCACGGAGTGGTCGTTTGCCGCTATCCGGAGTCCCGCGATCACGCCGAAGACCGGTGCGCGCTCGCTCGAGCCGTCGTCGGCGATCGGGAATGGCAACGGGAGCTCGTCCGCGTCCTTCCCGACCGCGATCACCTCATCGCACACCTCGCCCAGAACGCGCCAGGCGCGCGCCGCCAACGTCTCATCGCGAAACCGCGCGAGCGCCTTCGGCGAGCCGAAGCGCTCGGACGCCCCGCCGACAAGAAGAATCCCCGTCCGCCTCTGCCCGTTCGAGCCACGTCCCGGGGTCTGACCCCCGGTCACGTTACGTCCCGGGGTCTGACCCCCGGTCACGTTCGAATCCGCCACGGCTCCGTGTACACCGTCATTCGGCCCTCGCGGACCCAGCCGCAAAGCGTGACGCCGCGATCGGCGGCAAGCTCGATCGCCAGCGAGGACGGTGCGCCCACCGCGACGAGCACCGGGCACCCCGCGACGGCGGCCTTCTGGACGAGCTCAAAAGACAGACGCCCGCTGACACACAGAACGTGACGGTCGAGCGGAAGGAGGCCGTCGAGAAACGCTCGGCCGACGACCTTGTCCATGGCGTTGTGCCGGCCAACGTCCTCACGGACGCATCCGAGCTCACCGCCGGCATCGAAGAGCCCAGTCGCGTGCAGGCCGCCCGTCGCAGCGAACGCCCGCTGTGCCTCGAGCAGCCGGTCGGGAAGCCCGGAGACGATGTCGGCCGGAATCTCGAGGGCGCTCTCCACGCGAGGAGTGGAAACCTCGACCGCCTCGATCGCCCCTTTTCCGCAGACCCCGCATGAGGACGACGTGTAGAAGTGACGGCGGAGCCTCTCGGGGTCGAACCCCGTGGCCTCGACGTCGACCGTGTTTGCCGCGAGATCGTCCGGAACGCGGGCCGCGGTGGGCTGCAGCCCTTCGGTGATGCAGAAGCCGAGCGCGAGCTCTTCGTCGTGACCCGGCGTGCGCATCGTCACCGCAACGGGCTCGCCGCCGATCCGGATCTCGAGCGGCTCCTCGACCGCGACGACTTCGTCCCCCTCATGGCCGCCGGGAAGCCGCGTGGCGCGTACGGCGGCTGTGCTGTACGGAGGCGCCTGTTCTTGGCCGTCGCGCTTCACGACGCCAGCGTACTCACGTGTGCCCGGAGTCTTCCCCGGCCCGGAGCCTCAGGGAGGGTTATTGCCCTGGTACCCGCCTGGAAAACATGTCCCTGCTCGACCTTTCGGATCCATAGGCGAATGCTTTTCGGACCTTCGCTCGGACTCGGGCATCAGCCCGGGTCCTGCCGATCCGTCCGCGAACGGCGCGTGCCCGGCTGAAGCCGGGCACTGGACCTCGACGGCCGCTCTCGGGTCAGCTCGCGACTCCGCAGACCGCGAACACGGTCAGAGACCAGTTCGCCCCGGTCCCCACGATCTCGCGTGCAGCGGCCCGGTAAACGTTGTCGTTGTCCGGAAACGACTGCTGAAGCGCGACTTGCGGGAGAACCGGGTTCAGGCGAGCCCCTCCTCCCAGCAGCCTCTTGCCGGCAGGGCAGCCGATAGCGGAGCTCCTCGAAGGAGTCGAATTGGTCACCGAGGTGAACTCGACCCGCTCGACGCCGCTCAGCCCCGATGGCCCCGCGGGGCCTGCTGGGCCGGCTGGGCCGGCTGGCCCGGCCGGTAGCTGACCCGGTGCGAAGTCTGCCCGGAGCAGCGATCGGTTCTGCACCTTCGCGGACGTGACCGCGTTCCGCGCAAGCTTGCCGTTCGTAACCGCCGAGGGCTTGAGCTGTGCGGTGCCAACGCTGTTCTTCGGTACCTGTAAGACCGTCGCGTACCCGGTACCTCCGAGGGCGAGGGCGAGCGCGATGCACGCGATCACGAGCGCCGGCGATGGGTGTCGGAGCGGGATTCTCCTCATGGTCTACCTCCCGTTGTGTAAGACGTGGAAGGCGCCGACCGTACCAACCAGATTTGACGACTTCGTGAACTCGATCGTGGAAACGTCAGGTGCCCGGCTGAAGTCGGGCCCGTTCTACCACCAGGCTCGAGCTGAAGCTCGAGCCTACCTTACGCCGGGACGGCCGCGCGGTCGAGGCACTCGAGGAACGCGCGCGACCACTCCGCGAGATCACCCCAGCCGCGACACGAGACCATGTTCCCGTCCACGACCGCAGCGCCGTCGACGTACTCACCTCCCGCAAGTTCGATGTCGGGGGCGAGCGGCGGGAAGCCCGAGGAACGCCGCCCGCGGAGCAGGCCGAGTGCCGCGGGAACCTGTGGGCCGTGGCAGAGCGTGCCCACGCCATCGCCTGCTCCTTCCGGTTAGCTGGAAGGATCGTAAACGGCTCTCGGTGTCGCCCGCCCTACTCGACGGTGACGGTCTTCGCGAGGTTCCGAGGCTGATCGACGTTCAGGCCGCGCAGGCGCGCGATCCGGTACGCGAGAAGCTGCAGCGGCAGGATCGCGAGCACCACCTGGAGGAACGCCGGCGTCTTCGGCACGTAGATCACGTCGTCGGCGTGGTGCTGGATGTCCTCGTTGCCGTCCGTCGCGATCGCGATGACGTGCGCGCCGCGGGCACGCACCTCCTGGATGTTCGAGACGATCTTGTCGTAGACATGGATGTTCGTCGCAACGACGACGACAGGCGTCTGCTCGTCCAGCAACGCAATCGGCCCGTGCTTCATCTCCCCCGCCGAGTAGGCCTCGGTCGGGATGTACGAGATCTCCTTCAGCTTCAGCGCGCCTTCAAGCGCGACGGGGAGCCCGATGTGGCGGCCGAGGTAGAGGAAGAAGGGTGCGTCGTGGTAGCGCCGCGCGATCTCCTCGATCGGGTGGTCAGCCTCGAGGAACGCCTGGATCTTGCGCGGGAGCTTGTAGACGTAGTCGAGGATGAACTCGATCTCGCCCGGAGGCAGCGTCTCGCGGATCTGCGCGAGTTTGAGTGCGACGAGGTAGAGGAGGGAGACCTGCGCGGTGAACGTTTTCGACGAGGCGACAGCCGTCTCGAGCCCGGCGCGCGTGTACAGCACCGAGTCGACCTCGCGCGTTACCTGCGAGCCCATCATGTTCGTGATCGCGACCGTGCGTGCTCCCAACTCGCGAGCGAGCTTGAGCGCTTCGATCGTGTCTCGCGTTTCACCCGACTGCGTGATCCCGATCACGAGCGTGTGCTCGTCGATGACCGGGTTGCGGTAGATCCACTCACTCGCGATGTCGAACTCGACAGGCACGCGGGCCCACTCCTCGATCACGTAGCGCCCGACGACGCAGGCGTGGTACGCCGTACCGCACGCGACGAGGACGATGCGGCGAAGCTCCTTGACATCCTTGCCGGACATGTCGAGCCCTTCGAGGACGAGGGTTCCATGTCGGACGCGGTCGCCGATCGTCTCGGCTACCGCCTCGGGCTGCTCGTAGATCTCCTTGAGCATGAAGGTCTCGAAACCGGCTTTCTCGGCACCCTCATCGTCCCAGTCGAGCTCCACCAGCTCGTGCTCGACAGGACTCCCATCGGCGAGGGAGAACACGGCGCCCTCGGGCCGCACGGCGACGATCTCGCCGTCGCCCGGGAACTGGACCGTGCGCGTCTCGCGGAGAAACGCAGCCGCGTTCGATGCGAGAAACATCTCGTCGTGGCCGAGACCGACAACGAGCGGAACCTGATGCCGCGCGCCGACGAGCAGACCTGGATGGTCGTGGTGGATGACGACGAACGCGAAGTGGCCCTCGAGGTCCGCGAAGGCGAGTCGAACGGCTTCGACGAGATTGCCGTCGTAGTAGCGCTCGATGAGGTGTGTGACGGTCTCCGCGTCGGTCTCGGAGGTGAACGTGTGGCCGTCGGCGATCAGGCTCGCCGTGAGCTCGCGATAGTTCTCGACGATGCCGTTCAACACGATCGACAGCTTCGAGGGATCGCAGCCTGCAAGCGGGTGCGCGTTCGCCTCGGTGACAGCGCCGTGAGTCGCCCAGCGGGTGTGGGCGACGCCGGTGGTCGCAATCGACGAGTTGGTGCCGGCGCGTGCCTTCAGGTTGTCCAGGACACCGACTGCGCGGACGTAGTCGAGTCCGCCGCTCTCCAGAAGAGCGAGGCCCGACGAATCGTAGCCGCGGTACTCCAGGCGCTCGAGCCCCCGGAGGAGCAGTGGCTTGCACTCACGAGATCCGACGTATCCGATGATTCCGCACATGAGCTCTCCCCCTCACTAAATGCGAAGAGCCCGGCAGTGCCCTCCGTCGGGCTCAACCGAGCTCTCTTTCCACGAGCGCGGCGATGCTAACACACATTCTCTCTGCATCTGCGGCATTTTCCATCTCCGCCAGGACGCGCACCACCGGTTCCGTGCCCGACGGGCGAACGAGCACGCGGCCGCGCTCGCCGAGCTCGGCGGAGACACGATCGACCTCGTCGAGAACGGACTGCGGGAGGTCGCGACTTGACACGCGCACGTTTCGCTTGGCCTGCGGATAGCGCTCCATGGCGGACGCCGCTTCGCTGAGGGTCCGTCCGCGCAACGCACGGCAGAGGAGCAGGGCGGCGGCGAGCCCGTCTCCCGAGACATGACTTCCGAGCCAGATCACGTGGCCGGACTGCTCGCCGCCGAGTAGGCCGCCTTCCTCGCGAAGCGCCTCGAGGACGTAGCGGTCGCCGACCGGAGTCGTGACGACTCGGATCCGGTGCTCGGCCATGAGGCGGTGGAAGCCGAGGTTCGTCATGACCGTCACGGCGACCATGTCGACACCGAGAGCGAGCGCGAGAACCGCGAGGATCTGGTCGCCGTCGAGAGGCTCGCCACGTTCGTCGACAGCGAGCATGCGATCGCCGTCTCCGTCGAACGCCACACCGAGGTCGCAGCCGGCTTGGACGACTTTGTGGCTCAGAGCCACAAGGTCCGTCGCGCCGCAGCCGACGTTGATGTTCGTTCCGTCGGGGGTGACTCCAATCTCCGTCACCGCCGCGCCGAGTTGCTCGAACACGCGAGGGGCGAGCGCCGAGAAGGCGCCGTTCGCACAGTCGATCCCGATCCGAAGCCCGCTCAGATCCGAGCCGAAGCGCTCGGCGATGTCAGCTGCATAGCGCGCGCCGGCGCCATCGAGGCTCTCGGTTGAGCCTCCCCCCGGCCCTCGCACATCCAGCAACTCCTCGATCGTCTCCTCGTCGCCGTCGGACAGTTTTTGGCCCCGCGCGTCGAAGAACTTGACCCCGTTGTACTCGGGCGGGTTGTGCGAGGCGGAGATGACCGCTCCGAGATCTTCGACCTGGAGCGCCACGGCCGGTGTCGGCAGGATGCCCGCCAGAACAGCGGTGCCGCCCGCCGAGACGATCCCGCGCGCGAGCGCCTCCTCGAGCTCGGGGCCAGACCCGCGCGTGTCCCGTCCGACGAGAACGCGACCCGCGTCGGCCCAGAGCGTCGCGGCCTTGCCGAGACGCTCGACGAGCTCGGGCGTCAGGTCCTCCCCGAAGACTCCGCGAACCCCGTCCGTGCCGAAGTAGCGCCTACCCATCGCGTGCCCGACCATATCGGGCGAGGCAAGCCTCGCCCTAACCAATTCTCGAAGCTACCGCTTCGAGAACTGAGGTGCCTTACGCGCCTTGTGGAGGCCGGCCTTCTTGCGCTCCACGATGCGCGCGTCACGCGTGAGGAAGCCCTGGCGTTTGAGCGCCACGCGCATCTCCGGATCGGCCTCGACGAGGGCCCTCGCAATACCGTGCCGAACCGCGCCTGCCTGCCCGGAGACGCCGCCTCCATGCACGCGAACCCGTAGGTCGTACGTCGATGCCGCTTCGGCCACCTCGAGCGGCGCCAGGACCATCTTCCGATGAACCGCGCGAGGGAAGTACTCCTCGATCGTGCGGCCGTTGATCCAGGTCTTGCCGTCGCCCGGCCGGAGGATCACGCGCGCGATCGACGTCTTACGCTTGCCGGTGCCCAGGTACTGGGCGAGCTCGGTCATGCGAGCTCCAGCGGCTTCGGGGCCTGGGCGGCGTGCGGGTGGTCAGACCCCGCATAGATCTTGAGCTTGAGAAGCTGCGCTGCCGCGAGCTTGTTCTTCGGGAGCATCCCCTTCACTGCCTTCCTGAGCACCTCGGTCGGGCGCCGCTCGAGCTGCTCGCGGAGCGTGCGCTGCTTAATCCCGCCGGGGTAGCCGGTGTGCCGGTAGTAGATCTTCGTGTCCAGCTTGGAGCCCGTCACGGCAATCTTCTCGGCGTTGACGACAACGACGAAATCGCCGGTGTCGACGTGCGGCGTGTAGGCCGGCTTGCCCTTGCCGCGGAGCGTGTCCGCGATACGGGTCGCAAGACGGCCGAGCGTCTTGCCCTCGGCGTCCACGAGGAACCATTCGCGCTCGATCTCACCCGGCTTGGCGGTATACGTCTTCATCTCAGAGAAAAGGGCGGACGCACGCCCGCCGGCGCACGATTCTAGCAGTACCGGCCTGACCGAACGGGGGCGTAAGACGCGACCACCCGAAGTGTCGACTTCGCGGCAAATGCCGCGTAGGATGCGCCTGCGAGTGGTGGGGAAGCCGCTCGACTCAAGGGGAGGAACATCGGTGGCGGCACCTGCCCAGGGCGGGAACCGAACCTGGCGCTTCAAGCTCGACGACACGAGAGTGCTCGAGGTGTCGGCGCCACTGGAGCCGACAGAGAGGCAGATGCGGAGGAGGGGGCGCTGGCCTCTCGTCGTTGGAACGCTCATTGCAGCTGCAGCGATCGTAAGATGGCCAGTGCTGCGGACGACGGATC
>JBOHAY010000049.1:0-6867 GCA_050697935.1 Gaiellaceae bacterium
CCCCAGTGCTAGTAACGCAGGAGGCCGTTGCGGCGTGCGCGGCTTCGGTTCGCGCGGTGGATGACATCGAACTCCTCGAGGCTGCGGCCGGAGCCGACGGCGACACACGTCAGCGGGCTCTCCGCCAGGTGCACCGGCATATGGGTCTCGGAGCGAACGCGCTCGTCGAGGCCCTGGAGCAATGCGCCTCCGCCGGCGAGCACGATCCCGCGGTCCATGATGTCCGCCGCGAGCTCGGGAGGCGTCTTGTCGAGCGTCGACTTCATCGCGTCGATGATCTGGGTCACGGGTTCGTCGAGCGCGCGCCGGATCTCCTCCGACGAGATGATCACCGTCTTCGGCAGGCCCGTGAGCATGTCGCGGCCACGCACTTCGGCCGAGAGCTCCTCCTTGAGGCGGTACGCAGAGCCGATCTCGAGCTTGATCTCCTCGGCCGTCTGCTGGCCGACGAGGAGCTTGTACTCCTTCTTGATGTGGTTGACGATCGCCTCGTCCATCTCGTCGCCGCCGACGCGCATGCTCTGCGAGACGACGATGCCGCCCAGCGAGATGACGGCGACCTCGGTCGTGCCGCCGCCGATGTCGACGATCATGTTCCCGGTCGGCTCGGCGACGGGCAGCCCGGCGCCGATCGCGGCAGCCATCGGCTCCTCGATGAGGTACGCCTGACGCGCACCGGCCGAGAGCGTCGCCTCCTCGACAGCTCGCTTCTCGACCCCGGTGACGCCCGATGGAACGCATACGACGACACGTGGATGCGCAAAGCGGTGCTGGTGCACCTTCTGGATGAAGTGCCGCAGCATCTGCTCGGTGACGTCGAAATCGGCGATGACGCCGTCCTTCAGCGGGCGGATGGCCGAGATCGTCCCGGGCGTGCGCCCAAGCATCCGCTTGGCCTCTACCCCGACCGCATGCACCTCGCCGGTTCGCTGGTCGATCGCGACCACGGATGGCTCGGAGAGCACGATGCCTCGCCCACGGACGTAGACGAGCGTGTTCGCGGTGCCGAGGTCGACGGCCATGTCGCGGCCGCCGAAGCCGGTGAGAGACTTGAACCAGGCCACAGGGGGAACCGAGTCTACCTACGCGGTTTGCAGCAGATTTGGCGCGTGGTGCTCGAGGAACGAGACGAGAAGGGCGGCAGGTAGGCCGACCACGTTCAGGTAGTCGCCCTCGATCCTCTGTACGAGTCGACCGCCGAGACCCTGGATCGCATACGCGCCGGCGCGACCCTCCCACTCCGCGCTCTCGAGGTACTCGGCGACGGCGTCGTTCGAGAGCAGTCGGAAGGTGACGTCGGTGACCTCGTGGTCGATCACGTCACGATCCGCGCCGAGCAGGCAGACGCCGGAGACGACCGTGTGCGTGCGCCCGGAAAGCTCGACGAGCATCCGGGCGGCGTCGTCGCGATCGGCCGGTTTCCCGTAGATGCGTCCGTCGAGAACGACGGTGGTGTCGACGCCTAGCGTCAGCTGGCCGGTCGCGTGCACCGAGCGGGCTTTTCCCTCCGCATGCGCGCGCACGAGCTCCGCGGGCGCGAGCCCTGGGGGATCGTCTTCGACGTACGTGGGTTCGGCAACGTCGAACGGAATTCGGAGTTGCTCGAGGATCGTCCGTCGCTGCGGCGACGTCGAAGCGAGGATCAGCCGCGCTTGCGAGCCGCCCATATCTCCTCGGAAGGCCACTGCCGCGCCCAGTCGGCGGTCACGGACGAGTAGTACTCATGCGTTACCGCGCCCTCCGGTGCGTAGAGCTCGATCAGGTCCTCGACCTCGAAGCCCGTATCGCGAAGCAGCCTGAACATGTCTCCGTGGGCGAGTTGGAAGATGACCCCTCCATCCGACCACTCGAGTCGGTGCATTCCTCGCTGCGGGCGCTGGAGCATCTCGGAGGTGGAGTCGGGGTCCTCGATGGCGCACAGGATGTTGAGCGGGCTGGTCCCCTCGAAGACGAGACGACCTCCGGGACGGAGAAGCCGGTGGGCCTCCGGGATCCAACGGTGCGGGTCGCACCAGATGCTCGCGCCGTACTCGGAGACCGCGAGATCGAACGAGGCATCGGGAAGCGGTACGTCTTCTGCGTTCGCCTCGACAAGCGGAAAAACGAGCCCGGTTTCGTCCTGCATTCGCCGAGCGGTCTCGAGCTGCGCCGGCGTGACGTCGACGCCCACTGGTCGTGCGCCCCGCTTCGCGAGCCACGCTGAGAAGTAGGCCGTGCCGCAACCGAGCTCGACGACATCGAGCCCTGCGACGTCACCGAGCACGTCGGCCTCACTCTCCGGCACGCCGAACACACCCCATGCGTGCTCCTCCTCGTCGGCCCACGCTCGCGCAGCGTTCGGGCCTGTGAACTCCGCGTTCATCTTCGTCCAGAGGGCGCGGTTCCTCGCCAGATAGTCGGGCTCAGGCATTCGCGTCCGTGACCGATACGACGTCAGTCGCGCTTCCGCGCCGACCATATCTCCTCAGCCGGCCACTTCCGAGCCCAGTCTGCGGTGACGAAGGCGTAGTACTCGTGCGTCTCGGCGCCGTCGGGGGCATACAGCTCGACGAGGCTCTCGACCTCGAAGCCCGACTCGCGGAGGGCGCGAAACATGTCGCCGTGGCCGAGGTGGAACTCCACGCCTCCGTCCGACCATGCAAGTCGGTGCATCCCGCGCTGCGGGCGCTGGAGCGTCTCGGAGGTCGACTCTGGCACATCGACCGCGCAGAGAATCACGAGCGGGCTGTTGCACATGAAGACGAGGCGACCACCAGGGCGGAGCAGACGCCACGCTTCGGGCAGCCAGCGATACGGATCGCACCAGATGCTCGCGCCGTACTCCGAGAACGCGAGATCGAAGCTCGCGTCGGGAAGCGGCACGTCTTCGCCGCTCGCTTCGATGAGCGGGAACTCGATACCGGTCTCGCGCTGAAGCCGGCGAGCCGTGTCGAGCTGGGCGGGTGTGACATCGACCCCGACCGGTCGTGCGCCGCGCCGCGCAAGCCAGGCGGAGAAGTACCCGGTGCCGCAGCCGAGATCGATCACATCGAGGCCATCCACCTCACCGAGGATGCCGACTTCGTGCTCCGGCACACCGAACATGCCCCATGTGATCTCATCGCGCAACCACACGCGGTCGGCTTCCGCGTCGGTGTACTCCGCATTCGACTGCGTCCAGAGCCCGCGGTTCTCCGCAACGTAGTCCGACTGGTCAGACAAGGCCGTCGGGGAAGAACAGCGTCAGCTCACGCTTCGCGCTCGCCTTCGAGTCCGAGCCGTGCACGATGTTTTCCGAGAGCTCTAGCGCGTAGTCCCCACGAATCGTTCCCGGCGCGGAGTCGAGCGGGTTCGTCGCGCCCATCATCGTGCGGACGACTGATATCGCGGACTCACCGCCCACCGCGAGCGCGAGCACCGGCGCGGACGTGATGAACTCGACGAGCGGGTCGAAGAACGGCTTCCCTTCGTGCTCCGCGTAGTGCTCCCGCGCCATCGACTTCGAGATCTTCAGTAGGCGCGCGCCGCGTAGCTCGAGCCCGCGCCGCTCGAAGCGCGCGATGATCTCGCCGGCCAGGCGGCGCTGCATGCCGTCGGGCTTGACGAGGACGAGGGTGGTCTCGCGCGCCATGCGGCCGCGGAGTCTAGCGTTCGCATTGCGCAAGACCCGGATCCGCTCGAGCAGATCCCCGTCGCGCCGAAAATCCCCTGCAGCGCGGCCGTCGTTGCGGCCACGACGCGAGCGTCGCCTCAGGTGTCAGTTTTGGATCGCCGTGACGTACGACGCGGCCCGGCAGAGAGACCGTCGAGCGACGGCAACGACGACGGGATCTCCGTCGCGCAGTACGGGCACACCTGCCAGAGCGACTCGAGCGGCTGTCCGCAACCGGGGCAGGCCGACTTCAGCCGCGTCGTGCACACCGGACAAACGAGGAACGTCGGCTCGACGCGCGCCCGACACACGGGACAGCGCTGATCGAGCTGCGAGAGCCGCTCCTCCATCGCTTTTATCTCGAGCTCGCGTTCGCGCGCGTCCTGGATGTACTCGGGCGGCCGGAAGAACATGTAGATGATCGGGCCGAGGAAGGGCGGAAAGAGGCCGATCAACGTCGCCAGCGCGACGAACCATGGATCTTCGATTCGCCGTCGCGCGTCCTTGAAGGTCCAGTAGGCCGTCGCGAGCCAGAGAACGACGACGAGCCCGATCCCGAGATTCCGGAGCAGGGTCCAGTCGGGGGAGTCGAGGGACTGTGCAAGCGGCGCCACGGCGAGGGTCATAGTAGAAGCTTGCCGATCCCGTAGCCGAGCGCGAACGCGATGCCGATGATCGCCAGCACGAGCAGCGCGGCGAAAGCGAGCACGGAGAGGCGTTCCGTCACCTTCCCCATGCGGCACGCCGTTCGCCCTGTGCGATGTCGCCGAGGAGGTAGAGAGAGCCTGTCACGAGCACCGGCTCCCCGTGCTCGTGAGCACGTGCGAGTGCCATGGTCGGATCCACGACCACTTCCACGTGCTCGAAGTGCCGGCGCGCCATCTCCGCGAGGTCATCCGCAGGGAGTGCGCGAGCAGAGGTCGATCTAGTCGCGACCAGTCGCGACCCTGCTCGACGGAGCTCGCGCAGCATCTCGTCCGCGTCCTTGTCGACCAGGATCGAGACCACCAACGTGTAGTCGAGTTGTGCACCTTGTGGCTCTGAGCCACAAAGTTGCTCGACGAGGTAGCGCGCACCGTCGGGATTGTGCGCACCGTCTCGGATCTCACCCGGTCGGCGCTCGAGTCGACCCGAAAGCGACACGTGCGGATACGCCTCTATCGGGTGCCCGACGAAGGCCTCGGCGGCCTCCCGCGCGCCACCGGTCCGGACGTCGCGGCCGGGGATCAGCGAAGCGTACGTCTCGTCCGGCAGTACCACGATGCTGTGCTCCGGGGCGACGGCGAGCTTCTCGCGCGCGATCTCGTCGGTCGTTTCGCCGAGAACGTTGGTGTGCTCGAGCCCGACGTTCGTGAGGAGGACGACGCGGGTGCGTAGGACGTTTGTCGCGTCATGTCGACCGCCGAGCCCCGCCTCGACGACGGCGACGTCGACTCCTGCCTCGGCGAAGGCGGCAAGCGCGGCAGCAGTGACGATCTCGAACTGCGTCGCTTCCAATCGTTCGGCGGCTCCCCGAACGAGCACGACAGCCGCCTCGAAGTCGGCTTCCGCTCCATCGACTCGGATCCGTTCGCGCCAGCTCGCGACGTGCGGCGAGATCGTCGATCCCACCGACAGCCCTTCGGAGAGGAGCAGCTGCTCGATGGTGACGGTGGCTGTCGACTTGCCATTCGTCCCGACGACATGGATCGCCGGATACCCGCTTTGGGGATCGCCGAGCTCTTTCAGGAGCGCGCGCATCCGCCCGAGTCCGAAACCATCTCTCGGCCAGGGACTGAGAGAATCGAGCCACTCGACGGCCGTCATGTCGTCATCGTAGGGTCGAGCGCGTCTTGCGCCGTTCTTGAGCGTGGTAGTCAAACTCTCAACGTCGTCGAGCGCGCAACATCGGCAACCCGCACCGTTGCTGGGTCATGCGAGCAGACGGCACCAGAACCAGGCAGATCGTTCGCAGGTGTCATTCCTGCGTCTGACAGCCAGTGAAGCGGTAGTCAGGCGCGCTGGGCTCAGCGCTCGAGAGCCGCGAGCTCGCGGCGATAACGCTCCAGCTTCTCGCGCTCTACCGTGACGACATCCGCCGGCGCATTCGCCACGAACTTCTCGTTCCCGAGCATCGCCTCCGCTCGCGCGACCTCCTTCCGGAGCCGCTCGATCTCCGCGTTGCGGTTGTCGGCCACACGCGCGCGCTCCGGACGGACGACGGCGGCGAAGATCCGGCGTTCGTCATCGGACTCGAGCTCGACCTGCACCCCGCTCCGGCGGAAGATCTGCGCGGCCTCCTGCACGCGGTCGAGCGCGCCGACGTCGTCGGCGAAGCGCGCGTCCGCCTCGAGCCACGGCGCCACGATCAGCCGCGAACTCCGCCCCGGAAGCTGGGTCCAGATCTCCTCGGTCACGTGCGGCATCACCGGATGGAGCAGCGCGAGCAGCCGCTCGAGCGCAGCGAGCGCGGTTGCACGTGCGTCCTCGTCACCGTCATACAGCCGCGGCTTGATCGCCTCTGCGTACCAGTCGCAGAAGTCGTCGAAGGTCAGGTGGTAGAGGGAGTTGACCGCTGCCGCGAAGTCGAACGAGCCGACGGATTCCTCGAGCTCGGCGCGGGCCTGGTCGATCCGCGCGACGATCCAGCGCTCCTCGACGGCGCGGGGCCGAGCGTCCGGTCGCGCATCGCCCGCGTTCGCGAGGATCAGGCGCGACACGTTCCAGAGCTTGTTCGCGAGCTTGCGCCCTTCCTCGATGAAGCCCTGAGAGAAGCGCACGTCCTGGGTCGACGACATCTTCAGGAGGCCGTAGCGAGTCGCGTCGGCGCCGTGCTTCGCGATCAGATCGAGCGGGTCGACGCCGTTGCCCAGGCTCTTCGACATCCGGCGCCCGTCGGAGGCGAGGATCGTCGAGTGGACGATCACGTCGTGGAAGGGGATGTCGCCCAGCACCTCGAGCCCCGTCCAGATCATCCTGTTCTCCCAGAGGCGGATGATCTCGCGCGCGGTCGAGTTGACGTCGCCGGGGTAGTAGCGCTCGAGCTCGGGCGTCTGCTCGGGCCAGCCGAGCGTCGCGTAGGGCCAGAGCGCGGACGAGAACCAGGTGTCGAGGACGTCAGGGTCGCGCTCGATCTCGGTCGTGCCGCAATCCGCGCACGCGTCAGGCGGCGGCCAGGCACACGTGACGTGGCCGTCCGGGCAGTACCAGAGCGGCTGTTGATGCCCCCACCAGAGCTGGCGAGAGATGTTCCAGTC
>JBOHAY010000050.1:0-22012 GCA_050697935.1 Gaiellaceae bacterium
GCGCATCTTCGCGTTCAAGCAAGCAGGCGGGACGATCGTCTTCGTCTCTCACGACGCGTCGGCGGTCGAACGCCTGTGCGAGCGCTCGGTGTTTCTCGACGTCGGCCGGGTGGCATTCGACGGGCCGACGCGTGAGGCCGTCACCCGCTACCGGCGCGTGCTTGCGGACGACGCCAACCCCGCCGAGCGCGGCGCGGGCCTGCGGGAGTGGGGCTCGGGCGAGGCGACCATCGCCTCCGCAGACCTCGTCGGCAAGGAGGGGTCGGGCCGCCTCCAGTTTCTCTCGGGCGAGCCGTTCGCGCTCCGCGTGGCGGTTGCGGCCCCGGACGGCGTTCCTCCGCCGAGGCTCCAGCTCGAGCTGCGCGACGACGCCGGGACGCTCGTCGCCGGCCATGCGGTCGATCTCCGCGGTCTCGGCTGGGCCGGTGGAAACGGACAGCGGAGCGTTCGCTTCGAGATCGGCGAGCTGCCGCTCGCGGACGGTCGTTTCCATCTCCAGCTCGGCCTGACGGACGAGAGTGGCGAGCGCGTGTACCACTGGCTCGACGACGCTCTTGTATTCGTCGTCTATCCGGGGGATGACGTGCGCGGTGTCGTGCGCTTTGAAGGGAGGTGGATGCTCGAGGAGAACTCAGCCACGCGATGAGCGCCCGCACCTGCCCCGACTGGCCCGAGCTGATGGAGCTCGCACCCGATCTCCAGTTCAAGCACTACACCGTGGCCGAGGCGCAACTCCCGGCCGACGCGCTCTCGCACATCTCCCACGTCTCGCTTGGCCGGGTCGAGATCTGCTGCGACCTCGAGCACCACGTCTTCAACGCGGGGCACACGGATGTCGAGGTGTGCGATGCGCTGCGCGCCTCTCACTGGTACGACCTGAGTGAGTGGGCGACCTCCGGGCCCGGCGCGGACACCTCGTCCAACGCAGCCTGAGAAGTACGCTTCGGCACGTGCCGACGATCGTGATCCCGTATCGCGGCGACGCGAAGCGGCGGCTGTCCTCCTCGATTCGCGCTGCGGCCGCGGTCGCCATGCTCGGGGACGTCGTTGCAGCCGCGCTCGAAGTCGGTCGCGTTCTCGTCGTGACCGACGATCGCGCCGTCGTTCCGGCCCATGCCGAGACGGTGGACGACCCGGGAGCAGGTCTCGGCGGCGCGGTCGAGGCGGGGCTCGCGCGGGCCGGCGGCCACGTGCTCGTCGTCAATGCCGATCTGCCCTGCGCCACCCCGGCCTCGCTCCGTGAGCTCGCCGCGGCTGGGCTTGCGCTCGTCGAGGCGGTGGACGGGACGACGAACGCGCTCTCACTTCCGGATCCGAGTGTCTTCGCTCCGCTCTACGGACCCGGTAGCGCTCAGCGGTTTCGCGCGCATGCGCCATTCGCGACGGTCAGGATCCCCGAGCTCGAGCTCGACGTCGACGAGGACGCGGATCTCGAGCGAATCGGCTCGCAGCTCGGCCTTCGCACGCGCGCGTTCCTCGCCGTTCCGGCGTGAAGGTCGTCCTTCTCTCGGGCGGCGGCGGGGGCGCCCGCTTCGCGCGCGGGCTCGCCGACGTGCTCGAGCCGGACGAGCTCACGGTCATCGGCAACGTCGGTGACGACGTCGAGATTCTCGGTCTCCACGTGTCGCCCGATCTGGACAGCTTGCTCTACACCCTCAGCGGGCTGATCGACGAGGAGCGGGGCTGGGGACGTGCCGGCGAGACGTGGAACGCCCTCGACGCCGCCGCGGATTGGGGTGGAGAGAACTGGTTCCGCCTCGGGGACCGCGATCTCGGAGCCCATCTCGTGCGCACCTCATTGCTCCGCCGTGGCGTGTCCCTACAGAAGATCACGGCGAGCTTCGTCGACCTCGCTCGCGTGCGCGCGCAGATCGTCCCGGCGACGAACGATCGCGTGCGAACGCATGTCGTCACGCCGGCAGGGCGATTTCCTTTCCAGGAATGGTTCGTCCGGCGCGGGCATCGCGACGAGGTCGATGCGGTCGAGTACGAAGGCGCCGATGGTGCGACTCCTGCAAACGGCGTGCTCGCGGCGCTGGAGGCGGCCGACGCGATCGTGATCGCGCCCAGCAACCCGTATCTCTCGATCGGCCCGATCCTCGCTGTCTCCGCAATTCGAGAGGCGATCGCGGGCCGGAACGCGCGCTGCGTCGCGGTGAGTCCGCTCGTGGGCGGGACGGCGGTCACCGGCCCGGCCGGCCGTATGCTCTCACGCATGGCCGGCGGCACGACACCAAGCCATGTAACAGCCTGCTACTCGGGACTCGTCGACTGCCTCGTGATCGACGAGAGCGACGCTCCGGCCGAGGGTCCCGTGCAGCTCGTGGCGGCACCCATCTTGATGCGCGATCGTGAGGCCGAGCGCCGCCTGGCCCAGGTCGTGCTGGAGGCGGCGTGCGCGTAGCGGTCGTCGGCGGAACCGGGCCGTTCGGCAAGGCACTTGCGACTCGACTGAGGGAAGCGGGCGCCGACGTTGTCATCGGCTCCCGCGATCCCGAGCGCGCCGCGTCCGTTGCCGCCGAGCTCGGAGTCGAAGGCGCGGCAAACGGGGACGCCGTTCGATCCGTGGATCTGGTCGTGCTCGCAGTGAGGGCCGATGCCGCTCTCGCCACCGCTCGCGACCTGCGAGAGGCGATCGGCCCGGCGCCGGTGCTCTCTGTCGCGTCCGAGCTCAGCTTCGCTGAGGCCGGAGTCCTGCCGTCACCCGAGGCAGCGTCGCTCGCCGAGCGCGTACAGGCGGTGCTCGATGGGCCCGTGCTCGCCGGCCTGCATTCGCTTGCTGCGGCGAGCCTCGGCGGCGAGTCGCCGCCAGACGAGGACGCGTTCGTGTGCGGAGACGATCCCGAGGCGAAGGCGCGGGCCCTCGAGCTCGCGGGCGCCCTCGTCTCCGGACGTGCGCTCGATGCCGGGCCGCTGGCCAGCGCCCGCGCGCTCGAAGGCCTCACGGCGGTCATCGTCAACCTGAACAAACGCTATCGCGCGCACGCGGGGATTCGGGTCACCGGAATCTCTTGACCGGAGAGCTCCGCGTCATCCCGCTCCGCGGCATCCCGGAGCTCGAAGAGGGCGACGATCTCGCGGCTCTGCTCGTCGAGGCGGCCGCGCGGTCCGGTGGATTCGAGCCCGCCGATGTCGTCGTCGTCGCTCAGAAGATCGTGTCCAAGGTAGAGGGCCGTGTCGTGCACCTGGCCGGCGTCGAGCCCTCCACGAGAGCTCGTGAGCTCGCGGCCGGCGAGGATCCGCGCCGCCTCGAGCTGATCCTGCGCGAGAGTCGGGAGATACTGCGCACGCGTCCGCCGCTCGTCATCGCAGAGACGCGGCACGGGTTCGTCTGTGCCTCCGCGGGTGTCGACGCATCGAACGCCAAGGGCCCCGACACGCTCGTGCTGCTTCCGCTCGACCCGGACGCCTCGGCCCAACGCCTACGCGACGAGATACGAGTCGCCACCGGAGTCGACCTCGGTGTGATCGTGTCCGACTCGTTCGGTCGGGCGTGGCGCCGAGGCACCACCGATGTCGCGCTCGGCGTCTCCGGAACCGTCGCCCTCATCGACCTCGCGGGCGAACGTGACTCGATGGGGTACGAGCTGCACGCGACGGAGATCGCGGTAGCCGACGAGATCGCAGGCGCCGCTCAGCTCGTCCTGGGAAAGACACAGGGCATCCCGGCTGCGATCGTCCGCGGTGTGCCGCACGCAGGTGACGGACGCGGCGCCGACCTCGTCATGCCGCGCGAGCGCGATCTCTTCCGCTGAGACGTTCGAGCCGGGGGTCAGACCCCGGGACATGCCCCGATTCGACCGTCGCCGCCAGCAACCGAGGACCGGCGCTCGAGAAAACTCTGTGGACACGTCCCGGTATGGCATGTTCAGGGGTCTGACCCCGGGTCCGACCCCGCCGGTCCGCGGAGCGCTACGCTTCCGCCTCGTGACGAAGGCCTGCCTAGCAGTGCTCGCGGCCGCACTCCTCCTCGTCGTCGGAAACGCGCCGGCGGGGACGCTTGCGAAGCAGGACGTCCTCATCCCGATGGACGACGGCGTCTCGATCGCCGCGACGCTCTACGTCCCAAACGGCACGGCACCCGCGGGCGGGTGGCCGGCACTCGTCTTCCTGCACGGGCTCTCCGGCAACCGCCAGCAGATGAACGCTCTCGTGGAGGGCTACGGGTTCATCGACCAGGGCTACGCGGTCCTCACGTTCGACGCGCGCGGTCACGGCGAGTCGGGCGGGCTTGTCGGGATCGACGGGCCACGCGAGGTCGCCGACACCCGCGCGGTACACGGCTGGCTGACGGCCCGCTCTGACGTCTCCGACACAAGGATCGGCGCCTGGGGCATCTCCTACGGCGGCGGCGCGATCTTCAACTCGCTCGTCGCCGGCGTCCCGTGGGGCGCGGTTGTCACCGTCGAGACCTGGACCGACCTCTATTCCGCGCTCATGCCGCAGGGGCTGGTGAAGTCCGGGCTCGTGGCCGGTCTCGCCGGCTCGATACCTCCCGACAAGCGCGATCCGTCACTCAACGCGATCCAGGCGGCGGCGTTCGCCGGCAACGGCGCCGCCGTCCGTCCGTGGGCCGACGCGCGCTCGAGCATCTCGAAGCTCGCCGGTGTGACGACGCCCGTCTTCATGGCCCAGGGCCGCCGCGACTTCCTGTTCGGGATCGAGCAGGCTTCCCGCGCGCTCCAGCTTCTCAGCGGACCGAAGCTCCTCTACCTCGGGCTCCACGGCCACGCGCCGTCGACGTTCCCCGCGTCCGACACCGCAGCGCTCATGACGCAAGTCCGCGCCTGGTTCGACTGCTACCTCCGAAGTGGCGCGTGCGCCCGGGTGCCGGGTGTCTCGGTCGCGCCGGAGGGCTCGACGCAGGCGGCCCCGTGGAACACCGCTCTGCCCAAGACGACCACTTCGACGTTCGCGCTTCCAGGCGTCACGACGTTCGCCAGAAGCGGAAAGGCGGTGCGCACGACGGCTCCGCTGCGGAAGTCGATCGAGATCTTCGGGTCGCCGATCGTGACGGCCTCGGTCGCCGCGAGCGGCGGCTGGTCGCGCCTCGTCGCCGTGCTCACCGCTCGCACGCCGAAGGGAAAGGAGATCGTTGTCAGCGCAGGTGGAGTCCCGACGAAGACCGGCGCACGCACCGTGACGATCCAGCTCATCAACCAGGCGACGTTCGTTCCGAAGGGCTCGAAGCTGAGCCTGACGCTCGCGTCGTCGTCGACTGCTCAGTCGACGTCGAACCTGCTCTACCTCGACCTGCCGATGGCCCCGAGCGCACGTGTCCGGGTCGGCACGGCGGTCCTCAAGCTCCCAGGGCTGCGGTCACCCGTCTCGAAATGACCGCACGCGTCGCGGTCGCAGCGGTCGTCGCGCTTGCCGTGGCCGCGGGCGCGGGCGCGTCTCCGACAGCCGACCCGGGAGTCACGGCGACGAGCGTCCTCGTCGGCGGCACCGTGCCGCTCACCGGCGAGGCGGCTGCCTTCGGCGCCGTCGGCCCGGGAGCGAAGGCGTACTTCGACTACGTCAACGCGAAAGGCGGTGTCAACGGGCGGAAGATCGAGTACCGCTACTACGACGACGCCTACAACCCCGCGCAGACGGTTCAGCTCACGCGCAGGCTCGTGGAGCAGGACAGGGTGCTCGCGGTCTTCAACAGCGTCGGAACTGCGAACAACCTCGCGATCCGCGACTACCTGAACGCGCAGAAGGTTCCGCAGCTCTGGGTCGGGGACGGCTCGCAGGCGATCGGCAGGAGCTTCGCCCGCTATCCGTGGACGTTGGGCTTCCTCATGAGCTATCGCGGCGAGGGCGACGTCTACGGCGCAAACCTCGTCAAGACTCGCCCACGCGCCCGCATGGCGGTCCTGTACGAGAACACCGAGCTGGGCCGCGACATGCTGACGGGTCTCACGCGAGCGATCGCCGGCAAGGGGCCGAAGATCGTCGCGAAGCAGTCGTACGAGTTCACGGGCGCGGACGTCTCGGGCCAGGTCGCGCTGCTGAAGGCATCGGGCGCGGACACGCTGATGCTCTTCACGACGCCCAAGTTCTTCATCAATGCAATCACGGCGACCCACAAGCTCGGCTGGAAGCCACAGGTGTACATCGCCGCCATCTCGATCGAGCCGACGATCATGGGCATCGCGCGGCTCAACGCGCCCGAGCTGACGAAGGGGGCGCTCTCGATCGCCTTCGTCAAGAACCCGAACGACCCGATCTGGGCGAAGGACCCGATCGTCGCGCTCTACCACTCGATCATGAAGAAGCACAACCCGTCGGGCCGTCCCACGGATGTCTACAACTGGTATGGGATGACGGTCGCCTGGACGATGGTCGAGACGCTTCGCAGGGCTGGGAAGTCGCTGAGCCGAGCCGGGCTCCTGAAGGCGGCGCAGAGCCTCGACACGACGGCGAATCCGTTCATGCTCCCGGGAATCCGCCTTAAGACCTCGCCGACGGACTACCGTCCCATGGAGTTCGTGTACCTGTATCGCTACGACAACAAGCAGTGGGTGAAGGCGAGCGGGCTCCTCCGTGCGAGAGGATGACCTCCTACACGCGCTGTGAAAGACTCGAAACTCTCAGAGGAGGGCAGATGAAAGGACGAATCTGGACCGCTGTAGTTGGCATCGCCGCCCTGGCGGCGCTTATCGCAGTTCCGGCCGCGCTCGCGGCGTACACCTCGGCGAAGCTGCAGATCACTCAGGCTGGCACGACCTCCACGATCAAGGTGACGCTCAGCCCGGACGACGATCCGACCGCGAGCGTGCGGATCTACGCCGCGTCGGGAACGCAGCTCACCACGACCCAGGCGCCCGGAACCGTTCTCGGGCCCGTGAAGGCGATCGTGAAGGCGCTCGATCTCGCGGGGGCGGATCTCCCACTCGAGGGCCAGCTCGTCGTCACAGCGCCGGGTCAGATTCCCGCCGCGGTCGTGGCTCAGTGCACGGGCGGAGTGACGCCGCTCGCGATCTGGGCGATGGTGCTCACCGCCGCAGGCCAGACGCTCACGGTACCGACCTATCTCGTCCCGACAGCGGGTGCCCAGACGGCGCTCGGCCCGGCATACGTCCAGATCTGCCTGCCGCCGCCGGACCTGCCTCCGGGCACGCCGGGGCGCGCGACGTTCGGCGCCAAGGTGTACAGCGCCGAGCTAGCAATCAACGGCGTCTTCAGCGCCGTCGCCGTCGGTGCATGGGTCAGCTTCTGGACTCCGTACACGCCGCTCGTGGGCCAGGTGAACGTCGCAGGCACGGTCGCGTCGCCCGCCGCGATCGCACCTGGCGCAGTGACTCTCACCGCGAAGAAGTCGGGCAACGGCGCGACCGTGAGCGGCCGCGTCACGCAGGCCGGTCAGCCGCGAGGTGGCGCGACCGTGACGATCTTCGGGGCGGCGAGGGCGACCGGCCTGAAGTCGATCGGTAAGGCGAAGGTGGCAGCCAGCGGCGCGTTCACGTTCAAGGCCAAGAAGGGGACGTTCTTCCGCGCCCGGGCCGTTGCGGCGGCGGGCTCGGCAGCGCCGCTTTGCACGCAGCTGACGCCGCTGCTCGCACCTGTTCCGTGCGTCAACCCGACGGTGAATGGGTTCACGGTGCAGAGCAAGGTCGTCAAGAAGAAGTAGCAACAGCCTGTTCGTAGGGGGCCGGTCGACCCGGCCCCCTACGCTTCCTGGTCATGGCCGCCACCGTCCGCCTCGGGACGTGCAGCTTCGCCGACGAGGGCCTCGTCAAGTCGTGGTATCCGCGAGGCGTCTCCACTTCGAAAGCGAGGCTCGCGTACTACGCGGAGCGCTTCGACACGGTCGAGGTGGACTCGCCGTACTACCACCTCCCCGACCCGGCGGTGACCGGCCGCTGGGCGCAGCGAACACCGCCCGAGTTCGTCTTCCACGTGAAGGCGCACGCGACGATGACAGGCCACGAACCTGCGGAGCAGGAGCGCGCGTTCGCCGAGTTCCGGGCCTCGCTCGAGCCGCTCGAGCTCTCCGGGAAGCTCCGCGGGATCTTGCTCCAGTACCACCCCCGCTTCGTGAAATCGGACGAGGCCAAGACAGAGTTGTCTCGCGTACGGGCGCTACTCGATCCGCTCGTCCCCCTCGTCGAGTTCCGACATCGCTCGTGGCTCGAAGAGGACGAGCGAGCGGACACACTCGCGTTTCTCGAAGGTAGCGGACTCGCCTACGTCTCGGTCGACGCGCCTCGAACCCGCGCCTCGAACGTCATCCCACCGGTCGCGGCCGCGACTCATCGCGTCGCGTACGTACGGTTCCACGGCCGCAACGCCAAGACCTGGAACATCCGGTCCGAGAAGTCGTGGCAGCGCTTCGACTGGATGTACTCGGCCGCGGAGCTGGCCGAGTGGGTCGAGAAGCTGGGGGATCTTGCCCACGAGGCGGACGAGGTCTACGCCCTCTTCAACAACAACCGCGACGACTTCGCACCGCGGAGCGCCATGATCCTCCGCGACCTGCTCGATCGAGCCGGAATCCCGGCGGTGGGCGGCATCGAGCCGCCGCCGCTGACGCCGACACTGTTCTGACTAGAGTCACCTCGTGCGCGTTCTCTCCGTCACGCATGGGCCCAGCGTCCCTGGTGGCGTCTTCGACGAGGTCGTCGAGACAGCGGGACATCGCCTGGAACGCTGGTCGGTGCCGGAGGATCACACGCCGGATCCGGCGCGCGACTACGACGCGGTGATGGTCTTCGGCGGCTCAATGCATCCGGACCAGGACGACCACTTCGCGTGGCTCGAGCGCGAGGAGGAGTTCCTCAAGGACGTGCTGGCCGAGCGCGTTCCGGTCTTCGGTGTATGCCTCGGCGCGCAGATGCTGGCGCGCGCAGCGGGCGCGACGGTCGGCCCGGCGAGCGCACCCGAAGTCGGTTGGCTGGGGGTCGAGCTGACCACGGCCGGCAGGAACGATCCGGTCCTGGGCGTGCTACCCCCGCGCGCAACCGTGTTCCTGTGGCACCACTACACGTTCGAGATCCCGGACGGCGGCGTGAAGCTCGCGGAAAGCGACGTGTGCCCGCAGGCTTTCCGGCTCGAACCGCCCGCGTGGGGCATCCAGTTCCACGCGGAGGTGACGCTGCCGATGCTGACGGCGTGGGCCAGCGAGCTTCCGGAAGACCTGCCGACGACGGCTGAGGCTTTCGTCGCTGCCTCGCAGGTGGAGATCGAGCCGTCGAACGCCCAGGGTCGTGCGTTGTGCTCGGCGTTCCTGCGCGAAGCGGCGGCCGGCATCCACTAATCCGTGACCAGGCGCGACCATTCGTGCCACGAGCCCGCGTAGTTCCGCGCCTCGTAGCCGGCGCCTCGAAGCACTTGGGCCGCGAAGCCGGAGCGGACACCGGTATGGCAGTAGCCGATGATCTCGACGCCCTCGGCCAGCCCGACCAGGGCTCGGACTTCGTCGGCGCTGCGGCACTCGAGCAGCCGCTCGAGCGGGAGATTCACTGCGCCCGGGATGTGCCCCTGCCGCGGGTCGCAGTGGGCTCCCGCGTCGCCGGCGAACTCGACTGCCGTTCGCACGTCGAGGAGCACGAAGTCGTCGTCGCCGAGGCGCCGCCTGAGCTCCTCGAGCATCACGTCTGCCATTGGCTCAGAAACTCGAGGAGAACGGCATTGAACCGGTCGGGCTGATCGACGCTTGGGAAGTGACCCGCTCCGGGAAACAGCTCGAGCGTACCGCGCAGCGCGCTCGCAGCGAGCGCCTGCGACTCGTCGACCGAGACGATGTCGTCCTGATCGCCGACACAGACGAGCATCGGCCCTCCGAACGAGGCTGCGACTCCCGACAGATCCATTCGATCGCGCATCGCCTCCTGGGCGACAGCCAGGTCTTCGGCCGTCTCCTCGGTGTCGATCTCGGGAGGCACGCCGCGCGCTCGCAGGACGGCGATCTGGTCGTCTCGCTGACGACGACGGTCGAAGGTGTCCGCGACGGCGCGCGACGCAACGAGCACGATCCCGACTACACGCTCGGGCGCCCGCCGGGCGAGCGCAAGGGCGCAGTATCCGCCCATCGACGCGCCGACGGCGACGAAAGAGCCGTCGTGGTCGCGGAGGAGATGAGCCGCCCAACCGTCGATCGAGGCACCGCGCCCGTAGAGATGCGGCACGATCGGCTCGAAGCCCGCCTGCCGCAGCGCCGTGACCTGGGGAACCCACATCCGCTCCGAGAGCGGCCACCCGTGAAGCAGGAAGACTTTCACCCGCGCTCCACCCGGACGACACCCGCGAGATCGGGCGCGTCTGCCCAACCGTGAACCGCACCCTCGACCCCCATGGCGCCGGCAAGATCGGCGAGGAGCTCGCGCGCAGGAGCCAGGTCGGCCGGCGCGGGCGCCGTGCGCGCGATGCGACGCACCGCCTCGGGCTCGGCACCCGTGAGCCGCGACACGACGGTCGGATTCGCCGCGAGCCCCACCACGTCCCCGGGCGGAAGAGGGCCGTAGAACTCCGGCACCGAGAGGTACTCGTCCACGATGCGCCCGCGCTCGAAGAGGATCATCCGCACGAGCTCGTCGCGCTCGACGCCGAGCAGCAACGTGACGGCTCCCGTCCGGTCGGAGAGCTCGCGGGCGAGGCGGCGCAGCATGTCCGGGTTGCGATCGCAGACGTCGTCGTACACTGCGATCCAGCCGTTCCGCGGCGGAGCGACGACCGATCCGCGCGACCCGCCGGGCAGCCTCGGGACGAACTGTCGAACGGCCTGCTCGACGGCGGTGAGGTCATCCGACTGGAGGTGGATCGAGCCGAAGGAGGCCGCCTCCTGGCCGCCGATGCGTGTCTCGAGATCCGCGATCGCAGCCGTCATGACGACGACGTCGTCGCGAAATCCCCAGCGCCCGTACAGCGACCGCGCAACGGCATTCGAAGCTACGACCTCGAGATCGATCTGCTCGATGCCCTGCACGCCGAGCGCCGAGAGGACCTCGCGCATGAGCTCCGTGCCTACTCCCGAGCGCCTCGCATCGCGCGCGACGTACAAGTCGGTGAGCGTCCCCAGTGTCGCCGTCCGTCGCCTCGCGAGGGCGAAGCCGACGGAAGCCCCGTCGTCGTCGGTGGCGACGAAGGCGATCTCGGAGGCGAGGATCTCGGCCACCTCGGCGAGCTCCTTCTCCTGATCCGCAGGCCCTTCGTGAATCGGCGGCGGAATCTCGTGGTCGAAGTCGCGCCACAGCGCGGCGATCGCCTCGTAGTCGTCCGGGCCTGCGCGGCGAACCGTCATCCGGCCATCCTCGCGCCTGCGAGCAGGTACTGGGCCGACAGGTTCTCGAAGGGTACGAAACGCTCGCCCATGTGGCGGACCTCCTCGATCGACAGCGAACGTCCAGCAGCGTAGAAGGTCGAGACGGCTTTCCGCACGCCGAGGTCACCGGCCGGCCATGCGTGCGGTCGAGAGAGGTGCCGCGCGAGGAACCAGTCGGCGGTCCAGCGCCCGAGCCCGCGGATGGCAGTCAGCGCCTCGATCACCTCGTCGTCGGAGCGCTCGGCGAGCGTGCCGAGATCCAACTCGGAGTGCGCAAGCTCGAGGACGTACTCGGTTTTCGCCCGCGAGAACCCGAGCACGGTGAGCTCGCTCGGGCGGGCACGGCGCAGGCGTTCAGGGGTCGGAAACGCCCATGCGTGATCGTGACGAATCCCGAAGCGCTCGACGAGATTGGCGCGAATCGCAGCCGCAGCGTGGAGCGAGATCTGCTGTGCGGTGATCGCGATCACGAGCGCCTCGAACGGATCGGGGCTCAGCGTCGGACGGAACCCGGGAAGGGCCTCGAGGATCCTGCCGAGCTCGGCATCGCGCACAGCCCAACCGCGGAACGCATCGAGGTCGAAGGGGAGGCCGAGCAGATGGCCGATCTCCGCTGCTGCCTCCAGGCTCCAGGGCTCGATCGACACGCCGCCCGCCGCGGTCGTGACCCGAACCTCCCGCCCCGCCACCACGCGGTGAAGACCTCCGTCGTGCCACACGGTGGCGCGATCGGAGCCGAAATCGCGGAAGCGCCGGGTGGAAAGCTCGAAATCGTAGGGCTGGGGAATCGCGAGAAGCACAGCCGCCGAACGCTAGATGCTTGACCGGAAATTGGCGCGCAGTCGGGGGCGGTCACGACCAAGCCGGCGTCCGCACTCACGCGTCGTGCAGGCTTGAAGCCTGTGCGACGCGCGAGGGTGGCGATCCGGCGCAGTGTCGTGGCCGTCAGCCGGCCCGCGTGAATTTCCAGTCAAGCATCTGACGATTGATGCCACGATCTCGCGCGTCCGACTGGGCTGCCAGCGCCTACAGTCGTACGGAGATGTCTCGAAAGTCCTCGAAGCTCTCGAACGGGACACGCTTGCCCGCGAGGTAGTCCGCAAGACCGTCTCGTGCGAAGACACGAGCCGCGGCGAGCGCGACACAGCGATCGGAGAAGCCGTCGCCGGCGTAGACGAAGTCGCCGAGTTCGGCGACGTCCGAGCGCTTGCACGGCTCGCCGCACACAGCGCAGGTTTCCTGCTCGCGGAAGAGCGCGTGCCATCCGTCGGGCAGTGGATCGAGACGGTTCGCTACCACGCGCGCCGTGATTCCTTCCCGCTCCAGCAGCGGCGAGATCAGCTCGTGGAACCCCATGGAGACGACGAGCGGGTCATGACGTTCGACGAGCTCCCGAAAGCCAGGGCGGAGCGCCACCGTGTCGACCAGAAACGCGACCACCTCGTCGAGTGGCGCCGAGATGGTCGCCATCTCCACGGCGATCACCTCCCGCAGGGTCACGCGCCGCCCGATCTCGGTCTCCATCGCTCGGAACACGCTGACGTCGCCGAACCGCTCGATCGCGGTGTGCAGCGTGTCGCCCTCGGTGACGGTTCCATCCCAGTCGACGACGAGCTGCACGTCAGCGACTCACGACCTGCTCGAGCATGCCGATGCCTGGCACCTCGAGCTCGACGAAGCTTCCAGCGGAGACGCTGTCGACGGCAGCGAGCGTCGGAGACACGAGCAGATCGCCAGGGTAGAGACGGGTTCCGGCCGCAACGAGATCGCGCGCAGCCGTCCACTCGAAGTCCTCGAGGGCCCCGCGACCGTGCTCGCCCCCGTCGATGCGAACGATCGCTTCAAGGCGGCTGAGCTCGAGCTCGTCCGGCGTCACGACGATCGGGCCGAGGCCGATGGCGAAGTCGCGATCCTTCGGAGGAACGCGACTCGACTCGCGCCAGTCGGCGACGATCGTGAAGCCCGCGATGGCGCCGTCGGCTCCGACCACGCCCGCCGCCCTCGCGAGGAGCCTCAATCCTGATTCTTCGTGCGGCGTTCGCACAAGAGCGCCCGGACCCACGATCGCGGCCGGGTTCGCGAAGGCGAACGTCGTCTGATCCTCGAAGACGCGAACTGCCGGTGGATGGAGCACCGGCGGCAGAAGCCTGACGCCGTCGAGTAGGTACTCGGCGTGCTCGCGCGCCTGCCCTCCGCCCGTGAAGAGCGACTGCAGCGTCTGTGCCGCGAGCTGGATCACGCGGTCGCCCTCTATCCGCCCGACCCAACCCCGCTCGAGCGGATGATCGAGCGGATGAAACATGCAGAGCCTGCTCACGGCTCCGTGTGCACCACAACGTCGGCGATCGACGGGACGGCGCGGCGGATGCGCTCCTCGACCGCGCTGGCCCGGCCGTGCGCGTCGGCGAGCGATTCATCGCCGGCGACTGCAAGCGTCAGAAAAGCAACGATGCCGTCGTCGGTTCGGACGAAACGCAGCTCACGGGGCTTCGCACCCGTCTCTTCGAGCACCGCGTTCTCGATCGCGAGGGCGTCGACGGCGACCTCCTCTCCCGCAACAGCCTCCTTCAGCGGCTCGAGGTGGGTCTGCACGGATGCGACGACCAGAACCTCGGACAGGATCGCGTTCTCGACCTGTTCTGCGACCGCATGTGCACGGTCGAGGGAAAGGTCGCCCGGAAGCTTCAAGTGGAGGGAGACCTCGAGGCGGTCGTCCACCTCGAGGAGGGAGAGGTTGTGGACCTCCCGAACCTGCGGAACCGTCAGCGCGGCCGCGAGGACGCGCTCCCGCACCCCGGAGCCAGCCACGCCCGGCTCGACGTGGACGACGACGTCGATCCCCGGGAGCGCCTCGTGCAGCGCCGCCTCGACACGATCGGCTGCCGTATGACCCTGGCCGACCGCGGCGCCGGGAGCGACGCCGATGACGACATCGGCGAAGTGTTCCCCACCCGCCCGACGAAGCCGGAGTCGGCGTAGCTCGACGGGAGGATCGAGCTCAGAGATCGCCCGCCGTGCGATGCGAGTCGCCTCGTCCGGTGATCGATCCATGAGCACGTCGACATTCCGCCGAGCAAGGCGCACCGCTGCCATGACCACCAGCACCGAGACGAAGAGCGCGGCAATGGAGTCACCCGCCGGAAAGCCGAGCGCAACAGCGCTGAGGCCCGCCAGAACCGCCATGGTGCCTGCGAGGTCGCTGCCGAAGTGGAGCGCATTCGCCAGCAGCGCGTCGCTCTCGTAGAGACGCGCGCTCCGGAGGGACACGATCGTGCGAGACGCGTCGATGGCGATGACGAGCGCGATCGCGACGAAGGTCCACCAGGTTGCTTCGACCTCGACATCGACGACGCCTGCCAGCCGCGCGATCGCGAATCCGGCAATGACGAGGCTGATCGCGGCGAGGAAACCGGCTTCGGCGAGCGCAGCGAGATTCTGTGCCTTGCCATGCCCGTAGGGGTGGCCACGGTCAGCCGGTCGAACGGCGACGGAGAGGGCGAAGAACGTGAGCAGCGCCGCCGCGAGGTCGGTTCCCGAGTGCGCGGCCTCGGCGAGCAGCCCGAGGCTGGAGCTCGCGAGACCCGCGACGAGCTTGATCGCGATCAGGAGGCAGGCTGCTCCGACCGAGACGAGCGCGGTGCGCCGCTGCGGCGACATGGGCGGAAGGCTACGGCTTGGGCGTCAGCTGGTCGCCGCGTAGAGCGCCCACCTGTCGGGGACGCCCTTGAGCTCGTGCTCTCCGCGCTCCTCGAAGGAGATCCCCGACCCGGCGACGAGGTCGCACACCGTTCGCGTCACGAGCACCTCTCCGGGGGCGGCGAGGTCGCAGATCCGGGCACCGATGTGCACTGCAACTCCGGCAAGTCCCTCGGGACGGCGGATCACCTCCCCGGCATGGAGGCCGCAGCGAACCTCGACGCCTCCCCGTCGCGCGCCCTCGCAGATGCGCACGGCGCAGCGAATCGCACGCGCAGGCCCGTCGAACGTCGCCAGGACGCCGTCACCCGTGTGCCGCTCCACGGCTCCCTCGTAGAGGCGGATCGCGTCCTCGGCCACGTGCTCGACATGACCCAGGGCGGCGCGCCAGCTCTCGTCGCCGGCCGCGCTCGCGAACTGGGTGGAGCCGACGATGTCGACGAAGAGCACCGTTGCGAGAACGCGGTCGGCGGCCGGCGCGTCCGTCCGTGCGCCGGTGACCATCTCCTCGACGAGGCCGACCAGGCCGAGATCAAAAGTCATCGTGTGGTCGGCGCTGTCCACCTCGACGAGCTTCGCACCAGGGATGTTCTCGGCGAGATACCTGCCGTGCCCGACTCGCACCCAAGCGTTGTCGCGGCTGTGGACGACGAGCGTCGGAGCGCGGATGAGCGGGAGAACGTGCCGCACGTCGAGCTCGAGGATCGCCTGCATCCTCGCCCGGGCGACGCTGGGGGGCGCTGAGTACCGCTCGACGCGCGCCCACCACTCGCGAACGCCCGGCCGGTCGACGAGCGACGGCCCGATGACTGCGAGGTCGGCGCCCGTTCCCCACTGCGCCTCGATCAGGCGGAGGATCGGCTCGTGGGCCTCGTCCGGCACCCCGGCCGGATAGTCGTCGGCGCGGGCGAAGCGCGCCCAGCCGTTGATCAGCACGAGCGAGGCTACGCGCTCGGGGTACGCCGCCGCGGTCATCATCGCCATCTGGGCCGCATGACCCTGCGCGACGAATGTCGCCCGGCGCGACCCGGCAGCCTCCATGACCGCGACCACGTCGTCCATCCACGACTCGAGCGCCGCAGTCGTCGTCGCGACCCCGGCGGACATGCCGACACCGCGCATGTCGAACATGAGCACCCGCGCGAACCGCTCGAGACCGTCGACGAACTCCCTCATCTGTGGGTGCTCGGCGACCTCCTCGAGATGGCTCGCGAAATCGAACGCGAGGACGACGTCGCGCGGGGCGTCGCCGGTGACCCGGTAGGCGATGTCGGCGTCGCCGGAACGGACGTACTGCGTCTTGGCGAGTGCCACGCCGGCCGGCTACAGATTGCCGCGGAGGGCCTGCTCGCGCTCGATCGCCTCGAAGAGTGCCTTGAAGTTCCCGATCCCGAAGCCGCGCGAGCCGTGGCGCTCGATGACCTCGAAGAAGAGCGTCGGGCGGTCCTGGACGATCTTCGTGAAGAGCTGGAGAAGGTAACCCTCCTCGTCGCGGTCGGCGAGGATCCCCATCGAACGGAGATCGGCCCAGTCCTGGTCGATCTCGCCGACGCGCTCCTCGACGATGTCGTAGTACGCGTCGGGCGTCGCGATGAAGAGGACGCCGTGCTCGCGAAGCGCCGCGACCGTCTTGACGATGTCCTTCGACTGCATCGCGACGTGCTGGACACCGGGGCCGCCGTGGAACTCGAGGTACTCCTCGATCTGGCTCCTCTTCTTGCCTTCTGCCGGTTCGTTGATCGGGAACTTGATCTTCCCCTCACCGTCCGTCATGACCTTCGACATGAGGGCCGAGTACTCGGTCGAGATGTCCTCGTCCGAGAAGTGCGTGAGCTGCGTGAAGCCGAGCACGCGCTCGTAGAAGCCGACCCACTCGTCCATGCGCCCGAGCTCGACGTTGCCGACGACGTGGTCGATCGAGATGAGCCCGACGCCCGGCGACGGCGCTCCGTTGGGCGAGACTGACCGGTACCCCGGGAGGTAGGGCCCCGTGTACTCGGAGCGATTGACGAAGGTGTGAATGTTGTCACCGTAGGTCGCGATCGCCGCCCGCTCGACTCGCCCGTGGTCGTCCTCGACCCAATACGGCTCGGCTACACCGCGTGCGCCCCGCTGCACCGCCTGCCGGTACGCGTGCGTCGCGTCGGGCACCGCAAGAGAGACGTCTCTGACGCTGTCCCCCTTCGTCGCCGCCCACCTGCAGATCTCGCTGTCGGTGCGGAGCCCGCTCGTGAGGACGAAGCGGATGTCGCCTTGCTCGAGCACATACGACGCCCGATCGCGGACTCCGGTCTCGGGCCCCGCGTACGCTGTTCGAGTGAAGCCGTAGGCGCTCTCGTAGAAGTAGGCAGCCTGCTTGGCGTTCCCCACCCAGATCTCGAGGTGGTCCCAACCATCGATCGGCATGAAGTCGGGGTCGCTCATGGATCCGATTCTAGATGGCTGAAATCCGGGAGCCAGCCGTCGCCGTAGCGCGACGACACGCGTTCCGGGAAGCGGCCGTAGGCCACGTTCGCGTCGTTCGTCTCCTCGTCGATGCCGGCGCCGTGCCGCAGCGCGGCCTCGTCCACCGTGTAGGCGCCCCAGTCGTCGGTCCCCTCGATGCGCCCGTCGGGCGTGCAGTAGGTGTGATTCTCCCGTGCCCCGACCGCGAAGACAACGCACGGGCCGGCTCCCGCCCCGACGATGGCGTGGTTCGTCCCGGCGGGGCAGTGAAGGAAGTCCCACTGGCGCAACAGACGCTCCTCGCCCTCGACGATGGCGAGGGCCTCGCCGGAGAGCACGAGGAAGTCCTCCTGGTCGGTTTCCCAGTGGTACATCGTCATCGGCTCGCCGGGTTCGAGCACGGTGAGCCCGAGCCCGAGTTGCGGGAAGATCGGTGTTTCGCCTTCGAGGCGAGGCCACTTCCCCATCCCCTCCCAACGACGCCAGGCGGCCTCGCGGGCGTTCAGGACGAACCAGCCCTCTCCGGCCGGCAGGAGCCCGTCCTCCGTTTGCTCGAGCGGCGCCTCGGGGACCATGATCGGATCATAGGAATGGCCGTGGCGCAGCAGGCAGGCAGGCTTTCGCATCAAGCCTCTAGGTTGCCTGGGGCGCAGGCGCCCGCCGGCGCACGAAGAGGATGCCGACTCCGATCAGGAGACCTCCAACGATCTGCAGCCAGGAGAGCGGCTCCGACAAGAGGATCACCGCAAGGACCGCGGCGACGAAGGGCTGAAGGTTCCCGGCGAGCGTCGCCTTCGCGGGCCCGATCCTGTGGATCGAGCGGAACCAGAGGACGTTGGTCAGGACGAGCGGGCCGAGGGTCGCGAAGACGAGGAGTCCCCAGACCTCCCAGCCGAGTGACCAGCTCTGAGCCTCCGCCTGCTGGAACCCGACGAGTGTGAGCAGGACCCACGTCATCGGGATCACGACCGCGCTGACCCGCGACGGCGAATACGTGCGCATGAGTGGAGCGACCGTGACCGAGTAGATCGCCCAGGTCGCCCCGGTCGTGAGGCCGAGCACGATCCCAACGCGAGACGCGGAGACCTCCGTGCTCGCGCCGAGCGCGACGAGGCCGACGCCGACAGCGGAGATCGCCGCAGCTACCCAGAAACGCCGTGACGGGCGCTCCGTGCCGAGGACGAGCCCGAGGAGCGCAGTGAAGATGGGGATCGCGCCGAGGAGCAGCCCGATCGTGGCCGCCGTGGTCAGATCGAGAGCGAAGACGAAGGAGAGTTGGTTGAGCCACAGCACTACCGCGGCGGCGATGACGATCAGGACATGCCGCCGCTCGATGCGCAGCGTCCGCTCGGCCACCAGCGTGAGCGCGACGAAGATCAGCCCTGCCAGCCCGTAGCGGACAGTCGCGTACGGGAGCGGGCCTACGCCGTGCGTGAGGATGTACTTCGTCACGCTCAGGTTGAGCGACCAGAGCAGGACCGTGGTCAGCAGCATCAGCTCCACGGTCGACGGCCGGCGCACCTTCGGACGCTATCGACACGGCGCCCGCCCGCGGGCTGCGTTCGGGGGTCTGGCTGAAGCCAGAGCCCAGCTCGTCCGTCGCGGCTGCGGGGTCTGACATCACGTCAGACCCCGGACGTCCCTCGCGGTTAGGCTTCACGACCGATGACCGCGCCAACCTTCGACGACATCGACGCGCTCGTCGGGCCGGCAACACCGCACTTCGCATACCAGCTCCGAGCGCGGGTTCGCGAGCTCATCGAGGACCTCCCGGCGGAGCATCCCGTCCGCCGCTACGGCGAGGAGAAGATGGACCTGCTCGACCGGCTCGGACACGCGTCCTCGCTGGCGGAGGACGGTGCGCGTGAGCCGCTGACACGCATCGGGTGGGAGACGATCCCGTCGTCGGCCCCCGCTTTCGACCCACTCCCGAAGCGCGAATGACCTTCGAAGGCGCCTCGATCCTCGTGACAGGAGGGTCGCGAGGTATCGGCAAGGCCATAGCCCTTCGCTTCGCTTCTCTCGGTGCCGCGCGCGTCGCGATCGGCTACATGCGCGGAGACACAGCGGCGGAGCAGACGGCAGAGGAGCTGCGCGCGCTCGGCGCAGAGCCGAGTTTCGTCCGTGGGAACGTCGCGTCAGAGCGCATCGCCGACGAGGTCGCCGCGTTGGGTTCCCTCGACGTGCTCATCCACAGCGCTGCAACCGGCGTCATTCGCCCGGCGCTCGAGACCGAGGACAAGCACTGGGACTGGACGCTCGCGGCGAACGCGCGCGCCCTGCTGTCGCTGGCCCGCGCCGCCGCGCCGTCGATGCCGGAGGGCTCGTCGATCGTCGCGATCTCGAGCCTGGGCTCGAGCCGCGTGCTCCCGAACTACGTCCTTGTGGGCACCTCCAAGGCCGCGCTCGAGGCGCTCGTGCGCTATCTCGCGGTCGAGCTCGCCCCGCGTGGGATCCGCGTCAACACGGTCTCGGCCGGCGTCGTCGAGACCGAGGCGCTCGACCACTTCCCCAACCGCGAGGAGATGCTGGAGGTCGGTTGGGGGACGCCCGCCGGACGCATCGTCGAGCCCGGCGACGTGGCCGACGCCGTCCTGTTCCTCGCCTCGCCGCAGGCGTCGATGGTGATCGGGCACACGCTGGTCGTCGACGGCGGCTACTCGCTGCCGGCGTGAACGAGCGGCTGCTCGAACGGCTACGCGAGCTGCCGGAGGTCGAGGAGTGGCCGTCGCAGTTCCACGGCGAGCCCGCGTTCTGGATCGACGGTCGCGAGTTCGTCCACACCCACGGCGACGAGGAGATCGAGGTGCGTCTCACCGGCAAGCTGATCTCCCGGGTCGACGACGAGCGAGTCGTGCGGCGGACGCGCACCTCGGACTGGGTCGTCGTCAGCCAGAGCGACGAGGAGCTGGTCCTCGAGCTGGCACAGCAGGCGCTCGAGGCGAACCGCCGGGTGCAGTCCTCAACCTAGGGATTCGCCGCGTACCAGGTGAGGAAGCGCTGCTCCAAGTCGTACGCCTGGTTCTCGTGCGGGCTGCTCCGCATCATGTTGATCGGCTCGCGCATGATGAAGCGCTTGGCGATGGTGGCCGCACTCAGCCCGAAGTAGCTCACCAGAAACCTCGTTCGACCGAGCGCGGCGTACTGCGTCACGTGGACCATCTCGTGGATGTACGTGCCGATGTCCAGGTCGCCGTCGACGAAGACGTAGTCGTCGAGCGTCATCGCCTTCGCGTTCGTCTGGACGTCGAGGATCCAGCCACCGTTGTAGTACCAGGGGTCCCTGAAGTAGCCGGGGAGCAGCATCGCGCCGTCCAGCGGGTTTGCCCGCGCGTACTCGAACAGCTTGGTCACATAGTGCGGCGGGATCGGGATCCGGGTTGCCATCGCCCGGTTCGTCTGGATCACGCCCTCGAAGACACCGGCGAGCGGATCGGTGATCGTCGGCATCCAGTCCGGAAGAGGGCTCCAGCGCTGGATCATCCGGCCGACCGCAGCGTTGCCCGCTCCTTGCTGGAGCTCGAGCACCGCCTGCTGGGGAGAAGCCGGCGAGCCGCCTCGACCGCTTACCTCCCGGGCAGGCGCACGTTCCTGCTGCTCGCCTTCCCGTTCTTGCATCCCGGCCTCCCGAGCGTACTCGGGGCGGCCGCCAGCATCAAGAGTTTAGGTTCCGGAGGCCCTGGAGCTTCCGTTGACTGAACGCTCGTCAGTCGGGCGACAGACGAAGCGGACCCGGTTCCCTTCCGAAGACGGCGCAAGGGAGTCGAAGACGAGCCAGTGGCGCCCCGCGATCTCGACCGTCTTGCCCGTCTGAAGCGGGATCTCGGACAGGACGACCTTCTCCCGTTCGGGATAGCGGAGCACAATCTCGTATAGCGGCATGGGGGACCTCCGCTCGCAGCCTGTCTAAGAGACAAACAGCGCTGACGCCCGGCGAGGTACGGGCTAGGGCCTGCCGTTCCCGCGGCCCGGAACGAGCCGCCCGAGCGTGTCGGCCGCGATGTAGCCAGCGATCTTCGGATTCTCCTGGAGCCGACGGAGCGAGTACGCGTACCACTGCTCGCCGTACGGGACGTAGATGCGGAGCCGATGACCGTCGGCGACCAGCGCGTCGCCGAGCCGCTCGCGGACGCCGAGGAGCATCTGGAACTCGTAGCCGTCGGGTTCCAGCCCCTGCTCAGAGACGAGCCGCTTGCCCTCCTCGATCAACCACTCGTCGTGAGTCGCGATCCCCACGTACGAGCCGCCGGCGAGCAGGTCTCCGAGCGCGGCGACAAAGTTCTCGCGCACCTCTTCGAACTCCTGGAAGGCGAGCTCCGGCGGCTCGACGTAGATCCCCTTGCAGAGCCGCACGTTCGGACGGAGGTCGGCGAGTGCCCGCACGTCGTCGAGCGTGCGGCGGAGGTAGGCCTGGAGCACGACGCCGACGTTGTCGAGCCCCGCCTCGCGCAGCTCGCGGTAGAGCCGGAGCGTGTCGTCGGTCGTGCTCGATTCCTCCATGTCGATGCGGACGAAGTTGCCGATCTCGCGGGCGTGGCTTACGACCCGTTCGAGGTTGCGACGGCACAGGCCGTAGCCGAGCTTGAGCCCGAGGGCGGTCAGCTTCACGCTCACGTTCGAGTC
>JBOHAY010000051.1:0-5124 GCA_050697935.1 Gaiellaceae bacterium
TGGCCGACTGAGGACGACGGCATGCGATGTGTTCGCAGCCGCGCGAAGGGGTGGCGTACTTCCCGGAGCGACCACTACACCGCCTGGAGTGCGGCCAGCGACTCGGGGAGCGTCTGGCCGCCGTCCACGACGATGGTCTGCCCCGTGATGTACCCGGCCTCGTCGGTCGCCAGGAAGAGCGCTGCCGCGCCGATCTCCTCCACCTTGCCGAGACGGCCCAGCGGGATCGACGCGGTCATATGGGCGAGATAGTCGTCACCGAGCTCGTCGAGCCCTTCGGTCGCTACGTTTCCCGGCAGGACTGCGTTGATCGTGATCCCCTTCGGTGCGAGCTCGATGCAGGCGGTACGGAGGAAGCCGAGCTGCGCAGCCTTCGTCGCCCCGTAGTGCGACCAGCCCGGATACCCGGTGATGGGGCCGGTGATGGAGCTCGTGAGGATTACTCGACCGCATGGAGAGCGCTCCAAGTAGGGAAGGCAGGCCTTGACGGTCAGCATGCACCCCTTCACGTTGGTGGCGAAGATCGAGTCGATGTCCTGCTCGGTCATGTCGGCCAGCTTGGCGTCGGGGAAAACGCCCGCGTTTGCGCAGACGACATCGATGCCGCCGAACCGCGCCGCTGTCTCCGCCGCGAGCCGTTCGCAATCTGCAGCCCTGCCGACATCGCCGCCGAGGTAGGCGACCTCCCCACCCTGGCCGGAGAGTTCGCGCGCCGCCGCCTCGCCCACCACGGGGTCGCGGCCGGTCACAACCACGTTCGCGCCGGCTCGTGCGAACACGCCGGCGATGCCTTTGCCGATGCCTCTGGTTCCTCCGGTGACGAGCACCGTGCGACCGACGATCGGTGTGAACATCGTGACCTGTCCTTTCACTGGATCGACAGATACCGCTCGGCGAGTGTGCACGAGCGTTCGGTGAAGCCCGCGCCGAGCTCGGCGGCCTCCGTGGCGAACTGGTGGTGCGAGCCGATCCAGGCGACGAGCAGAAGTCGTCGGAGCATGACGAACGTGTCGAGCTCGGCCTCGTCCGCGGGATCGAGAGACGCGACGGAGCGATAGCCCTCGACCCACGCGTTCTTCAGCTCGGGCACCTGGGGATGGTCCTCGAAGAACGACACGGTCGTGGCGAAGTCGTACATGAACCACGAAAAGCCGCAGTCATCGAAGTCGATCACCCGGACGTGCGAGCCGTCGACCAGGAGGTTGGCGAGACGGATGTCCGCATGCACCAATCCGAATCGCTCGGGGCTCCGGCCGTACACCTCGAGTCGGCGACGGATGGCGGCATCGAGCCGCCCGAGCAGGTCGAGCTCCTCGCCGCCCATGCCGAGGCCGTCTTGCCAACGGCCCCAGTGACCCGACGCGCCGAGCGTGGTGTCGTAGTCCCACGAGAAGCGTCGAAAGGAGTCGGGCCGCCGCCAGCGTCGCGCATGGCCGTGCATTCGGGCGGACACCGCGCCGAGCGTCCGGAAGCCCCCGACCAGATCGTTGCCCTCGGTTTCCGGCATCTCCCCGGAGAGCCACTCGAACAGGACGACGTTGCGCTCTCCCAGCTCGGGCGTCGCGAGCTGCGTTACCCGGCTTCCATCACCGGGAGCGACGGCGTGGGCGGTCTCCACCACGTCGTCTTGGCGCAGCGCGTCGATCCAGTCGAGCTCGGACTCGATCTCCTCCGCGGTGTGGTAGCCCGGCCGATGGACGCGCAGCGCGAAGGTCCGGCCGGTGGTCGGCTCGTCGATGCGGTACGTCCAGTTCTCCGAGACGTTGATCAGCCGAACGGTCGAGTCCGGGTCGAGGCCGAAGCGGTCGAGTGCGTGTTCCGCCAGGCGGTCGATGGCAGCCTGGTCAGTGCTCACGCCCCTCCACCGACTCGAGCACCCGGGTGATCTCGTCTCGCGCCCGCTCGACGCTGCCCGTCGAACCGCTCAGGTAGATGCGGCCCGCGGCGCCGATCATCGATACGGACACAAGCGTCGTCTCGGGGGCGGCGCGCTCCGCCGCGTTCGCAGCCACTGCGGCGAACAACGCTGGCGTCACCTCGTAGACGAGCAGCGTCTCGCCGGGGAGCACCATCGAGGCTTCCCGGTTGCGATTGATGATCACCGCGTGCTGATCTGTGATTTCCTCGATCACGTCGGCGTAGAGAATATTCGGGCGAAGCGCGTCAGCCGGTGAGGCGCCGATCCCGTCCAGGATGGCCGCGCCGGCACGGTCCACAAACTCCTGGTCGGCGTGATGAACCTCGAGCACGCCGAACTGCCGCTCCACGTACAGGATGCCCGGCTCGACCTCCGGAACGGACCGCAGTGCCAAGTCGGTGATCCGCTCGATCGCGAGCGCGGGGGCGACCTCGACGATGAGGGCGTTGTCACCCTCGATCGGCGGGTACCCCCGAGCTCGCGTCGGTGTTCCGAGGTATGCGGCGAACTGCCGTCCCAGGTTCGAGATCGGCAGGTACACGCGCAGCTGAACCGGCGTGTCACTGGCAGGCATCGGAGCTACGCAGCTAGGCGGCTGTGTTGGCGAAGTGCTTCCCGAGCTCCGAGTGCGGCCGCGGGATAACGTGCACCGAGACAACCTCGCCGACTGCCGTCGCCGTCTCCGCGCCCGCCTCCGTCGCCGCCTTGACCGCGCCGACGTCTCCCTTGATGACAACCGACACGAGGCCGTCGCCGACCTCCTCGCGCGCCACGATCGTGACGTTGGCAGCCTTGACCATGGCATCGGCTGCGGCGAGCGCCGCCACATACCCCTTGGTCTCGATCATGCCGAGTGCGTTCTCTGCCATTTGACTCTCCTACCTTTCCCGCTCAGATGCGGGGTCGTTTGCCGGCTCGTCGATCGAGCCGATGATGAGGGCGTCGATCGGCGGATGCTCCTCGCCGAACCAGCCCGAGGCAACCGATCCGGTGGCGACAAGCACGTGCTCGCCGACACCGCTGCCCAATACGTCGAATGCGACCAGGCGGCCGCCGCCCTCGACCGCGACCTCGAGGAACGCCCCGTTCGGGATCTTCTCGACCCGCCTGGTCGCCCAAACGGAGCCGGTGACGGTGGCTCTCAGCATGGCTTCTCCTTCTCGATCTCGACTCCAAGGCTTCGCGCCCGGTCCCGCGCCATCGGCGTGAGCACGGCGCGGGGGGACAGCACCAGCCGCGCTCCCGCCCTCGCAGCGTCCTTCACCGCGCGTTCTGTGACGGCTCCCGACTCGACGCGTATGGTCGACTCCGCCGACGCACCCTGGCCGGGCGAGCCCGGTGCCGCAGCGAGTTGGAACCGCACCTTTCCGGACAGGATCGCCGTTCGGTTGCGCGCGTTCTCCAATCGACGAGCCAGCGCATGGACGAACGCGTTGAGATCGGCATCGCTTCGAAGATCGACTCGCTCGAGCACGACGTCTTGGGGTAGCGCCACAGGAGGTCGGATCTCGACAACGCCCTCGTCCGGAGTCGGCGCGCGCCAACCGCTCGGACGGTGAACCTTCGCGATTGGTGGCGCGGGCACCTGAGGCACGACGGAATCGTCCTCGGACACGACAGCAGGCGCCGGCGTGTGAGCTCGGTACCCATTCCCGTTGCCGTTCCGAGTCGGAGTGGCGAGCGCCTCCTCGAGCAACGTCGGGAGCAGCTCGGCCAGCACCTCTTTGGCGACGTCCCGCAGCACGTCTTCGTTTCCGCTGCTCATGCCGCTTCTCCGCGCGCAACTCCTCCAAGCGCCGCGACCGCGGCCTCTCCCGCAGCGCGCACATCCGCCTCCACGCCGGTGAGGTACACGCGGCCGGTAGCGCCGATCATCCGGTAGTCCACGACCTTGACCCGCGCGGCCTTCTCCGCCTCGTTGGTCGCCAGGATCGCGTACGAGGCCGGCTGCATCTCGAGGACGAAGAGCGACTCGCCGGGCAGCGCCATCGATCCGATCTTGTTGCGGTTGATCAGGAACGCGTGCTGATGGTCGATTCGCGAGATCAGCTCGGACGCAAGGATCTGCGGGCGCATCGCGTCCTTGGGCGCGGCACCAAGAGCGTCGAGCACCGCGGCGCTCGCCGACTGCACCGCCGCGGTGGAGCGCGAGTGAATCTCCAGGTACCCGAACTGCCGCTCGACGATGAGGATGCCTGCCTGCACGTCGGTCGACTTGAGCGCGACATCCGTCAGCGGCTCGATGTCGAGGCCCGGCGCGATCTCGATGATCTGCGCAGCCATGTTTGCACGCGGGAGCCGCCCGCGGATCCAGGTGCCCAGGTAGCACATGGTCTGCGGTTGCAGCTGGTCGATGAAGATGAAGGAACGAAGCTCTGCCATCGCTATCGGCGCACCAGCTCTCGAAGCTCCTCCAGCACCACACGCCGAATCTCCTCGCGGGCAAGCTGGACGTCGACTGGCGAGTCGGAAGCCGGCACCGGCTTCGTACGTGGGACGACGTTCCACGGCTGCAGGTCGCCGAAGTCGCCGAACGGCTCCGAGGGATCGGACGCGTACGCCACTCGCGTGACGTTGATGAGGTGCCGGGGCTCGAGGTTCTCTGCAAGCGACGAACGGCCGAAGAACCCCGTTCCGACGGTCATCGACGGCGCGAGGTTCGTGCCGATGCCGGCAGAGCCGGTGCTCGCACCGACGTTGACGGATACGCGCAGGACCTGAACCGCGGCGCCGTAGGCCATCACGGTACGAGGGTCGCGCGAATGAATCGCCGCCGAGTGGCCGGCGCCCCCGATCCGCAGCATCGCTCGTGCGGCGTCGATGCCGCGGCGCGCGTCCGGAACGCGCACGAGCCCGAGCAGCGGAAAGAGCTTCTCGCGGGCGAGCGGCTCCTCGGGAACGACAAGCGAGAAGGGCGCCACCAGCACCCGTGTGCCGGCGGGTGCGCGAATGCCCGCTTCCCGGGCCAGCGTCCGGGCGTCCTTCCCGACGAGATCGAGGCGCATCCGGCCCTCGGGATACACCGTCGCGCGCACGGCATCGACGTCCTCCGGCGCCAGGACGAGACCACCGTGCCGTCCGAGCTCCTTCTCGAAGGCGTCGGCCGCCCGCTCCTCCACGATCGCGCACGACTCGTTGGTGCAGAGGATGGAGTTGTCGAAGCTCTTCGAGTCTATGAGCCGTTTTGCCGCCATGGTGAGGTCGGC